>SKSS01000091.1 GCA_007122875.1 Salinarchaeum sp.
CGGTCAACAGCGTCTTGATCTGGTCGTTCATGCCGTCGGTGTCCTCGAACTTGCCGACCGCGAAGACGTCGTAGTCGCCGGTGACCTCGTAGACGGAGGTCATCTGGTCGTGTTCGCGCAGGCGGTCCGTAATATCGGGCAGTGCGTCACCTTCGACCTTGAGCTGGATGACCGCGGTGACGTCGTAGCCGAGCGCGTCGTAGTCGACTTTTGGGGTGTAGCCCTCGATCACGCCCGCTTCTTCCAGGTCCGAGAGGTGGTTCGAGACGGTCGTGACGGAGACGTCCAGCTCCTCGGCGAGGCTTCGCAGGCTCGCCCGCCCGTCGCCGAGCAACGCATTCACCAACTTCGAGTCGAGATTTTCGTACGTCATCAACTAACCACACTTACTCCACCCATTAGAACTTTACGAATATACAATTCGATCGCGTTCTCGGAAGGATTGCGCGGAACAGCAGGGTTAAAGTGGCAGAGATAGTTGTGAGAGACGACGAGAACATGACAACCGGTAATCTGACCACTGCGGAAGAATCAGTGCTGGAAACGATCGAAGCTGAAGATATCGACTTTCTGCGGCTCCAGTTCACGGACATCCTCGGCGTCGTGAAGAACGTCTCCGTTCCCGCGCGCCAGGCAGAGAAGGCGTTCCGCGAGGGTATCTACTTCGACGGCTCCTCGATCGAGGGCTTCGTCCGCATCCAGGAGTCGGACATGCGCCTGATCCCGGATCCGGAGACCTTCGCCGTCCTCCCGTGGCGGACGAACGAACAGAGCGCCGCCGCCCGGATGATCTGCGACGTCGTCAACACCTCCACCGGCGAACCGTTCGAGGGAGATCCACGCTACGTACTGAAACAGGCCCTAGAGCGCGCCGACGAGATGGGCTACACCGTCAACGCCGCCCCCGAGCCCGAGTTCTTCCTCTTCGAGGAGGACGAGGAGGGACGCGCGACCACGAAGACGGCCGACTACGGCGGCTACTTCGACGTCGCCCCCAAAGACCTCGCGAGCGACGTCCGCCGCGACATCATCTACGGCCTCGAGAACATGGGCTTCGAGATCGAAGCCAGCCACCACGAGGTCGCCCGCGGGCAACACGAGATCAACTTCGAGTACGACGACGCGCTGACGACCGCCGACAACGTCGCCACCTTCCGCACCGTCGTCCGGGCGATCGCCGCCCAGCACGACCTGCACGCCACGTTCATGCCGAAGCCGATCCCGAAAATCAACGGCTCCGGGATGCACACCCACCTCTCGCTGTTCACCGAGGACGGCGAAAACGCCTTCCACGACGACGACGATGAGTTCGACCTGAGCGACACCGCCCACTCGTTCCTCGCTGGCATCCTCGAACACGCACCAGCGATCACCGCCGTCGCGAATCCGACCGTCAACAGCTACAAGCGTCTGGTTCCCGGCTACGAGGCACCCGTCTACGTCGCCTGGTCCGATCGCAACCGCTCGGCGCTCATCCGCAAGCCCGCTGCCCGGGTTCCCGCCGCCTCGCGCATCGAGGCGCGCTTCCCCGACCCATCGTGCAACCCGTACCTCGCACTGGCAGCGCTCGTCCACGCCGGCCTCGACGGTATCGAGCAGGGCCTCGACGCGCCCGATCCGGTGCGCGAGAACATCTACGAGTTTGACGAGCAAAAACGCGAAGAGTACGGCATCGAGACGCTACCGACCAACCTCGGCGAGGCGGTCGACGCCCTCGAGGCTGACGACGTCATCCAGGACGCCCTCGGCGAACACATCGCCGACAAATTCGTCGAAGCCAAAAAACAGGAGTTCGGCGAGTACCTCGTCCAGGTCTCCGACTGGGAGCTCGATCGCTACCTCGAGACGTTCTAAGTCGGTTTCACTCGTTTTTCCGTCTCTTTTGCGCTCCGCTGGCTAGCCACTCAGCGCTCGACTCCGTATCGAAGCCAACCCACCGAGTGAGTTCCTCCTGGCCCGACCCGAAAACCGTAGGAGGCTGCCAGCCGAGCGTCGGGTATGGACGACGAGCAGGCCGACTGTATGGACGGACTCACCGTCGAGGGCTGTACCCGCTGTCCGGCGCTGGTCGACTCGCGCAGCCGGATCGTCGACGGCGTCGGCCCCGCGGACGCCGACGTCCTCTTCGTCGGCGAGGCGCCGGGTGCCCAGGAGGACGCCGAGGGCGAGCCGTTCGTCGGGCGCAGCGGCTCGGTGCTCGACGAGCAGTTACGCACGGTCGGACTCGAGCGGGACGCGATTCGCATCACCAACTGCGTCAGGTGTCGACCGCCGGAGAATCGGGATCCCTCGACGGAGGAGCTCGCCAACTGTCGAGGCTACCTCGAGGCCGAGATCGAACGCGTCGATCCGGACGTGATCGTCACCCTCGGGAAAGTGCCGGGCGAACACCTCCTCGGCCGGTCCGTCGCGGTCACCAAAGAGACCGGCACCGTCGAAGAGATCCGCGTGGGCGAGGCGGCCACCCCCTACCGGGTGTTGCTCTGTCTCCACCCCGCCGCGACGCTGTACGACCGGAGTCAGGAGTCGGCGTTCGCGGAGACGATCCGCGAGGCCGCCGCACTCGCTGGCGTCTCGCCGAGCGACGAGGGCGGGCAATCGCGACTCGGGGAGTACTGATAGGAGTTCGCGTCGATTCAGCGCCGTCCCGGGTAGTCGGCTGGAAGAGACGTGTGGCTTGACGTCTAAAACACAGGGACCAGATTCAGTACGAAGACCCCACTCCTCTCAAACAATTTGTTCTGAACCAACCGATCAGCACAGCCAGTACCGAACTCGGAATACTCGGTCATCCGTTGTCGTCCACCAGCGGGACTCAGCGACGAGCGGAGACGGATCGTTGTCGTTCCTTTAGATACTGTGGTCGTGGGGGCGCTGGTCGGTAGCGGAGGAGACCTCGTTCAAAAACGGACTGAACAGATTCGTACAGCGTAGAGAATCGGTGTGTTAGAACCCGAGTATTACGAACGTGATGATGAACACGACGATGCCAAAAAGAGCCGTAAATCCCATCCAGAAGGCCATAATGAGCCCTGCTTGCCGACCGGTCATTTCCTCTCCGTCTAGAAAATCACCAAATTTATCAAGAGTTTCTCTAAGACTCATACGGTTAATTTAGGGAAGCGAATGCAAATGCGTTTTGTTCCTGTGATTATCCGTCGGTTGGCTGGTATGTGAACGCAGCAACGACACGTTGTCACATCGTTGGCGGGTTCTCTCCTCGTCCACCGATAGTTTTCTTCGTCCACTGGGTGACGGCTCGCACAACAGTTGCGCTCGGTATCTCGCACGCTCAGTTTGAGTTGTCCGTCCGTTGACGGAACCGGTGTGCAAGATTCAGAGCGTGCATCTTGGACGGAGCTTGGGTTAGAATGGCGAACAGACGCCCTGATCGTCGATTTGACTCGCTCGAAAAAGAGCGTGCCCCCGTTCGACCGTCGCTGTCTCACACCTCCGGAAAGAATCGGCCGTGGAAGCCGAACGGAACGGCGTGTGGCAGGGGTGCACGCGCTCTCTCGACGAGCGTTTCCGCGTCGAACAGGAGCAGCATCGATTGCTCCCGTCGGGTGTCCAGCGCCGTCGCGATCACGACGCCGTCGTCCGGCGCGGTTCCGCCCGGGCGCTGAACCATCCGCGGCTCTTCGACGTAGACGCCCCGTTCCCACCACTCCGTCGCGGTTCCCCGTTCGACGTCGAGTTTGACCAGTCCGTTCGCGCCCGTCCTGTCGGTCGCCTGTGCGTACGCGTACCGATACCGTCGGCCCCGAACCGCTTTCGGAACCGTGGGGAGCTCCAGCCCGCCGTCGTAGCGCTCGACGCGTCGGACGCGTCCCTCGTCGGGGTGGAGTCGGAATCTGACGAACTGACCGTCGGGAGCCGCGCCGAAGGCAGCCTCCGAGAGGGCGTCGAAGGTGAGCGCCCGGACGATCTCGTCGTCATCGTACGCGACGAGGTCGAGGACCAGTTCGTCGTCGTCCTCGTAGGCGTTGACGTGGTGGAACGTGAAGAACGGCGGCGTTTCCAGCGTCCCGACGAGCGCTTCGGCGTCCCGATCGACCACGACGAACCTGCTTGGGGCCCCGTCGTCGTACTCGAGGAGATCGAGGAATCCCTGGTTCCACGGCACCAGCGCCTTCGGTATCGCGATCCGGAGCGGCGTCTCCACGATGACGATATGCGAGTCGGTGATCGAACAGTCGTGGACGTATCCGGGGCCGGCGGCCGGGACGCTAGCGACGTGGGTTCGGCCGGCACGGTCGGCCGGGATCCGGTAGAAGTGGTACGTCGGAGAGCGCCCGAACTGCGTGCTGTAACCGATCGTTTCCTCGCGATTGGGATCGACCTGGAGGTGAGCTGTCGCCAGATGCTCCGGCACGTCGTCGCGCCAGCGAAACTCGCCGCGGGTCTCGAGCGTTACCGGGTCGAACGCGATCCGCCGCGGTGCCTCGGTCAAGGCGACGAAGTGCTCGCCGAGCTGGGCGACGTGGACGTTCGCGTTGTCCGTCGATTCGGGCGGCCCGAGCGAGCGGAGCCACCGCAGGATCCGGCGGAGCGAACCGCCGCCGGTTGCGAACTCCGTGGCGCCGTGGCCCGAGTCGGCGGCGGCGTACGCGTCGGTCCGCAGGAAGCGGTTCGTGTACGAAACGGTGCCGTCCGCGAACCCGTAGCGCCGGAGCATCGCCAGGCCGTCGAACCAGTGAGTCGCGCGTTCGCCGCCGAACTCGAACCGACCCGGTCCGTTCCGGATCAACGCCCCCGAGAGCCACGACGGGACGGTACCCTCGACCGGCAACTGGCGGTCGACGTACTCGGTGTCGACCGTTCGAAACCCGAGGTCGTACGCGCGATCGGTCGCGTTCGACATACCGTCACATCGAGACGACGGAGGATCAATCCGCGGGAAGCACCGACCGAGGAAGACGGATTCGCGGAGCTGTGAGCCGACCGGCCACTCCGGGGTAGGGTGGACCAGGACACCGTCCTCGGAATTTTACTCGGAGGCTACTCGACGGGAGAGGATCTGACCCAAGACGTGCGTTCCAGCAGCCTGACCGTCATCGATTCGTCGAGCTCGATATAGCGGGACAGCCGCGGGTAGCCGAGTCGGACGGGGCCAGCACGTTGCGTGTGGAGGTGGCGGGGGACCAGTCTGCAGACCACCGAACGGTTGAGGGCGATGGGCCACGAAACGAGAGTAGTCGTGTCGGACACCGACCGAACGTACGATCTCGTCGTCTGGGGTGCAACCGGCGTCGCCGGTCGTCTCGTCGTCGAGTATCTCACCGAACAGTACACGTCGGACGACCTCTCGCTCGCCCTCGGCGGTCGCGACGAGACGCGGCTTCGCGAACTGGAAGCCGCGCTCGTGGAGCAGGGCACCGGATGGGAGGAGCTGCCGATCGTCATCGGCGATGCAACGGAGCCGGAGAGCCTGCGTGCGATCGCCGAGGATACCCGCGTCGTCTGTACGACTGTCGGCCCGTACACCAGGTACGGGACGCCACTCGTCGAGGCGTGCATCTCGGCCGGAACGGACTACTGCGATCTCACCGGGGAAGTAACCTGGATCCGGGAGATGATCGACCGGTACCACGACGACGCGGTCGATGCGGGCGCTCGCATCGTCCACAGCTGTGGGTTCGATTCGATCCCGGCCGACCTCGCCACGTTGCTCGTACAGTCGTTCGCCATCGAGGAGTTCGGGACTCCCTGTGAGCTGGTTCGGATCTACCTCGAGGACGGTCGCGGCGGGGTCAGCGGCGGAACGATGTCGAGCATCGTCGAAGTGTTCCGGGCCGCGTCCACCGATCCGGTCGCCCGGCAGACGCTTCGGAACCCGTATTCGCTGGCGCCTGCGGGCGAGCGCGACGGCGTCGATCCGGGCGCACAGTCGCTCCCACGAAACGACCGGCTGCGAGGAGAGTGGACGGCGCCGTCGCCGATGGCGGTCGTGAACGAGCGGGTGATTCGGCGGAGTAACGCCCTGCTCGGCTATCCGTGGGGTCGCGAGTTCGAGTGTCGGGAGGTCGTCCCCGTCGGATCGGGCCCCGTCGGGCTGGTGGGTGCAAGTTCCATCTCGGCCGGCCTCGGGTTGGCGACCGGGATACTGGCATTTGGTCCAACGCGGGAAACCCTCCGTCGCTTCGCGTTCCCCGATCCGGGCGAGGGACCGACGAGCGCAGAGATCGAGAACGGGTACTTCACGATTCGCGTCCTCGGTCGCGGAACCGCTACGGACGGCCCGTTCGTCGTCGAGAGTCGAATCGGTGCCGACTGTGATCCGGGGTACGGCGCGACCGCGAGGATGCTCGGCGAGGCCGCGATGTGTCTCGTCTGCGATCGGATCGACTCGCCGCTCGAGGGCGGCATCCTCACCCCGGCGGCAGCGATCGGCGAGCCGCTCGCCGACGGGCTCCGTCGGGCGGGACTGGTCGTCGACGTGGGCGAGTGGGATCCAGATCGGACGTCGCGATTGGGGACGGACCGCGAACGGTGAGCATCATCGCCAGCACGACCGTTTGACCGAACCACCAACAGCCGAAGAGCCCATTACCACCGATACCCCCACAATCGGAAGAGAGACGGCGCAACCGGCGTGCACGTGGGGAAATTCGCCCATTCGGTCCCAGTGCACGCACGAGGACGGACGGTTGCCCGAAACGTCGACTGGCGAGTCCCAGCCGTCGAAACCCCTGCCCCGAACGAAAGCGCCTTTGCGCTCACGCGCCCATCCGGACACATGAGCCAGCAGTCGATGCCCTCGCCGCCCGACGAGGCCCTCGCCTCGATCGCCGTCGTCGATTAC
>SKSS01000054.1 GCA_007122875.1 Salinarchaeum sp.
ACGGCGGAAGCTCCCGTTCGAACCCCTCGGTCCACCGATCCGGGCGGAACGTCTCGGGATCCTCATAAATCGACGGATCCCGGTGGAGCACCCACTGCTGGAACGAAACGGTCGTCCCCGCAGGGATCCGGTAGCCGCCGATCTCGTCGTCGACCACCGGTTCCCTGAACAGCTCGTAGACGGGCGGGTAGAGCCGCATCCCCTCGTTGACGACCCGCTCGATCGACCGGAGGTCGTCGAGATCCTCGGGCGTCGGCGAACGCCCGCCGGTTCCCGGTGCGTCGTCGCCGAGCACCGCGTCGAGATCAGCGCGCAGGGAGTCGGTCTCTTCCGGGTGAGTGGCGAGCAGAAAGAGCGTGTACGTCAGCGCGAGTGCAGTGGTCTCGTGACCGGCGAGCAGGAGGGTGATCACCTCGTCGCGAATCTGCGTCCGGGTGACGCGGCCGTCTTCAGCGTCGAGGAGGCGCGACACCACGTCGTCACCCTCGGCGCTGTCGGCCCGCTCGTCGATGATCCGATCGGCGATCGATTCGAGAGCCGACAGCGCCCGCTGATACTCGCGGTTACCCGGCGTGGGAAGCCAGTGAGGGACATCGATTGGCCGGCTGGCGGAGCGCTCGACGTGATCCATAACCGCTTCCAGGGCGTCGCCGACAGCCTCACGCTGGTCGCGGACGTCAACGTCGAACAGCGCCTTCGCGGCGATTTCGACGGTCAGGCCCATCATGTCCTCGTGGACGTTTCGGACCTCGCCGTCGGCCCAGTCGTCGAGCAGCCGTTCGGTGTACGCGACCATCACCTCGGCATAGCGGTCGAGCTGTCGGGGATGAAACGCCGGCTCGATCGTGTGGCGTTGTGAGCGCCAGAACTCCCCTTCGTTGGTGAGCAAGCCGTTTCCGAGCGGCGGCCGAAGCGCCTCCTGAAACCGATCGCCCTTTACATATCTATCGTTGGCGTCGACGAGGACGTGTCCGACGTGTTCGGGCGCGCTCACCTGGACGAACTCGTCCCCGCCGAGTTCGTAGCGCGCGACCGGGCCGTACTCGCTGGCGATCCGCTCGAAGAAGCCGAGCGGATCGCGGACGTACTGGTGGGTGTTGCCGACGACCGGGAACGAATCGGGTCCCGGTGGATCGGTCACGACCGGCGTGTCGCCATCGGCCATGACTGTGTTGACGGGCGCGGCAAGGAAGGAAGTTCCGCCGCGTAGCGATCCCGGTCGCTCGATCTCTTACGCCCCGTCCAGCCCGAGGTCGGCGTGCCAGGATTCCACGTCGGCGTCGGTCTTTTTTCGGTCCATCTCGGCGAGGAGCGCGACGGCGAGCGAGGCCGTCTCGCTCGCGCGGGTCTCGCCCTCGACGCGGAACTCCCCGGTTTCGCGGTTCGCGTAGACGGTGCAGACCGCACCCGCGCGCAGCCCGTAGACATTGGCCAGGGTAAGGATCGCGCTCGCTTCCATCTCGACGTTGACGACGTTCGTCTCCCGGAGTTCGTCGAGCAGGTCGTCGCTGCCGGCCGCCCGAAATCCGTCGTACCCCGGCCGGCCCTGGCCGGCGTAGAAGCTGTCGGCGCTCATCGTTAGCCCCAGGTGGTAGTCGTGACCGAGGCGCTCGGCGGCCGCGACGAGCGCGGCAACGACCTCGTGATCGGCGACAGCGGGGTAGTCCTCGCGGACGTACTCGTCGCTCGTCCCCTCCTGGCGGACCGCGCCGGTCGTGATCACCAGATCACCGATCTCGACGTCCGGCTGGAGGGTTCCACAGGAGCCGACCCGGATCATCGTGTCGGCACCGACCCGGGCGAGTTCCTCGACGGCGATCGCGGCCGACGGGCTACCGATCCCCGTCGAGGTAACCGAGATCGGCGTTTCCTCGTAGTGTCCCGTCAGGGTTCGATACTCGCGATGGTGGGCGACCTCCTCGTGGTCGTCCCAGACCGCGGCGACCGTCTCGACACGCTCCGGATTGCCGGGCAGCAGAACGCTCTCGGCGACGTCGTCCGGTCCCACTTCGAGGTGATACTGGATCTCGGCGTTCGGATCCTCGCTGTCGGCGCTCGCGTTCGAATGCTCGCTGTCGGCGCTTTCGTTGGAGTCGTCAACGGTGTCGGTCGAATCCGGCGTTTCGGTCATCGGTTCGATTGATTCGTGGCGGGCCGGCAAATAAGCTGCCGGTTCACCGATGGGTGGCGGGCGAGTCACGCCTGGCGAAAAACGGGTGTGGCCCTGCCGTCACCGTTCGCCGACCTTCTCGATGGCGACCGCGTGGGCCGCGTTCGGAAGGACGTTGGTGATCCGACACTCCACGACGTCGTTTTTCTCCACGTCGAGTCCGTCGCAGTTGACGAAGGTGACGATCCCTTCGATCTTTCCGACCCCGCTGTCGGGATCGGTTCCGTGTCCAGGGGGATCGAAGATGGACACCGTTCGCTCGTCGCCTTTCGAGAGCTTATCGCGCGCATCGCTTCGTTTGGCGTTCACGTGCGAGGTCTGTCGGTCGACGATCGACGGCGAGAAGATGTCCTCTATGGCTTCGATCCGGTCTTCGAGCCTCGCTACCTCGTCTTCTAACTCCGATATTCTTCTATCCGCGGATTTACTCTTCGACATTCACCGTATGCTAGCTGAACGCCTGTACATAATTCTATGGGCTGACTCCGGATTCGAGACGGGCGCGTCAGTCACCGAGACGGCAGCTCCAGCAGTTCTCGGGCCTCCGCCGGCGTCGCGACCGGGCGGTTCAGTTCCTCGGCGATCCGTCGGGCGCGAGCGACTAACTGGGCGTTCGACACCGCGCGTTCGCCAGCACGGTAGTAGAGGTTGTCCTCGAACCCGACCCTGACGTGACCGCCGAGGACGATGGCCATCGTCGTCAGCGGAAGCTGGTGGGGACCGGTCGCGAGCACGGTAAACGTCGCACCGTCCGGCAGGTTGTCGACCATGTTCTGGAGGTTCCGGGGCGACGGGATGGTGAGCGTCCCGCCCCCGAGGATACAATTGACGTACGTCCGGCCGGGGAGGTCCGGTCCCGTCGCCAGCAGCCGATCGACCTCGTTGAGGTGGCCTGGATTGAACGCCTCGATCTCGGGGACAATCCTGCGGTCGGCCATCTCCTCGGCTAGCGCGTCCACCCCGGCGCGGGTGTTCTCGCTCGTGAGGTGGGCGTAGCGGTTGAGCGGACCCATATCGAGCGACGCCATCTCCGGCGGGGGATCGGTTCGCAACGGTTCCCGGCGGGCGGCCAGCGGCGCGCCCGTCCCGCCGGTGGAGTGCTGGACGATCATCCCGTCGGTGGCGTCGCGGACGGCCGTCGTCAGTTCCTGAAACCGCTCGCGGTCGAACGATCGTTCGCCGTTCTCCCGGCGGGCGTGGAGGTGGACGACGGACGCCCCCGCCTCCTCGCAGGCGGCGGCCGTCTCGGCGATCTCCGCCGGGCGTTCGGGAAGGTCGGGGTGTGATTCCTTGCCGTGGACCCCGCCGGTCGGCGCGACCGTGATGATCACCGGGTCGCCCGCGAGGTAGTCGTCGTAGCTCACGGCTCCTCCAGCGTCTCGTCGAACGGGTCGATCCCCTCATGTTCGCGGTAGAACTCGCAGTCGGTCTCGGGTTCGAGTCCGTACCGGCGGTTGCATACGTCCGCGCGCATCGGCTGGACGAACCGGTCGACGACCGTACAGTACGCCCGCGCCTCGTCGAACGACCGGCCATCTCCCTCCTCGCGGTACGTCACGTGTGGACAGCGATCGGTCACACGTGTGGTGCGCTCGCAATCGACATGAAGGCGCGGGTTGGAGCAGAAATCATTACTCTCAATCATTCCCATTCCGTGGGAACGATTCTTACTCCGCAGGAATGCGTTTAATCACTTATTAAATTGATTGGATTTTTAAATTGCACGAACCATCGGCGGTTGGCGCGCGCTGAGCCGCGTGTACGAGCGGAGCGAGTACCGCGGTTCGGAACCGTGCGAGGGGATGAGCACCGGAGGCGAACGACCGAAGGGAGTGAGCCGAGGAGCGCAGTCGGCTGGGGAGGTGTGAGGCACTCGGTGGTGTCTCGTGATTCGACACACGCGCCCGTCCGTCGGTTCGCGTCTCGTGATTTCGAGACCATCCCCGTTCGAGCGCCAGCGCAACTCACGAGTCGCCACGGAACGCCTCACGCCTCCCCAACCGGCTTCGCTCCTCGGGTCGCTCGCGTTCGCTCGCTCCCCTCCGGTGCTCATCCCACCGGGAGAGCATTGCTCTCCCGAGCCTTCGCGCGTAGCGCGAAGACCTCGCGCAGGTTCGAATCGCGGCGCTCGCAGTCGCTCGCGCACGCGATTCCGCACGCGCCACCACACCGCGAATGGTTGATCACTCACTCAATCGTCTCTGCAGAGATCGCTTCGGGAAGCAACTCCCCAAGCCGATACTCCGCGATCCCATCACCCTCGTCACAGAACACCCGAAAGTCGGCGTCACAGAACTCCGCGAGCGTCTGCCGACACATCCCACAGGGCGTGACCCCGTCGCGCCGCTCCGAACTCACCGCGACCGCGTCGAACTCGCGATGGCCCGCTCGGATCGCCGTCCCGATCGCCACCTCCTCGGCGTGAAACGTGTTCGTGAAGTTCGCGAACTCGACGTTACAGCCGGTGAACACCGTCCCGTCGGCCGTCAACACGGCGGCCCCAACCCGATACTCCGAGTACGGCGCATACGCCGCCTCGACGGCCTCGCGGGCGCGATCGATCAACGCCTCGTCGTCCATACCGGCCCGTCACGGCCCGAGCCAAAATAGCCACCGACAGGGCGGTTACCGCTCCGCCGCCACCGTCCGCTCGACCTCGTCGACGGTGTCAGCGACCAGGTCGTCGACGGCGTCGCTCTCGGCGTAGACGCGAACGTACGGCTCGGTGCCGCTCGGCCGGACGAGAATCCACGAGCCGTCGGCCAGGTCGAGCCTGAGTCCGTGGTCGGTGTCGATCCCTGCGTCGGGAAACGCGTCGGGGAGCGTCGCCGTCAGTCGCTCCATCACCGTCGCCTTCGCCTCGTCGGGGCAGTCGACGCTCACCTTCCGATACGGGCGTTCGGTCACGGGTTCGCGGAGCGCGTCGAGCCCGCGGTCGGCGACCAGTCGGGCGATCACGGCCGCCGAGGCGACGCCGTCGATCCAGCCGCCGTGACCGGGGTGGATGTGCTTCCACGGCTCGGCGGCGAAGACGACGTCACCGCCCGCCTCGTCAGCGGCGGCGATGCCCTCGTGGAGCGCGCCGAGACGGACGCGTTCGACCCGTCCGCCCGCGGCACGCGCGCGCTCGTCGATCCGGCCCGAGGCGTTCGGCGTGGTGACGACGACCGGATCGGACGCGTCGGCGCTCCGGACGAACTGCTCGGCCAGGATCGCCACCACGGTGTCCTCATGAACGACCTCGCCGTCGCTGTCGAGGACGACCACCCGGTCGGCGTCGCCGTCGTGGGCGATGCCGAGGTCGAACGGTTCGCCCTCGTGATCGGCGAGAAACCGCCGGCAGTCGGTCAGCGTCTCGGGCGTCGGCTTGCTCTCGCGGGCGGGGAAGTGGCCGTCGACCGCCGCCGACAGCGCGACGACCTCCGCACCGAGATCGGTCAGGACGGCCGGCGTCGCCAGCGCGCTCACCCCGCTGCCACAATCGACGACCACCCGAAGTCCGTCGAGCGACGCCCCATGCTCGCGGGCGTACGCCACGATGGCGTCGCGGTATCGATCCAGCACGTCGACCCGGCGGGTATCCCCCCAGTCCTCCCACCGGGTTGGTTCCGGGCCGGTGGCGACGCGTTCTTCGATCCGTCGCTCGGCGTCTCGGTCGTACTCGACGCCGTCGTCGAAGAGTTTGATCCCGTTGTCTGCCGGGGGATTGTGCGAGGCGGTGAGCATCGCGCCGTGACGCCCCTGAGCGGCGAACGCGAGCGCTGGCGTGGGGACGATTCCGGCACGGATCACGTCCGCGCCCGCGCTCGTCAGGCCGGCCGACAGCGCGTCCGCCAGCGCCCGACCGGTCTCGCGGCCGTCACGTCCGACGACGACCGTCGTCGCGTCCCGCCCAACGGCCGTCCCGACCGAGAGCGCGAGCGCCGGCGTCACCCGCGCTCGGGCGTCGCCGCGAATCCCTGCGGTCCCGAACAGTTCCATGGTCGGGAGTTCAACCGGGGGCGCTTATATCGTTGGCGTCTCCACCGCCCGGCGGCGAGGCGCGCCGACGGCCCGACGGTGGACGCCGATCGGTCGTAACAATCAGTCGATAGTTCAACAGCCAATGACGACCGATCGACACCGATCCGTGTGTATCCGTACGCATCTGGAACGCAAAGTGTGTGTTCGACGGAATACCAAACCAGCGCATCATATTTGTACTGTGAGACTGTAAGGGATGATGGGGGGATCCGGATGCACGACCTAACAGGATTCCAGCGAGACCTGCTGTACGTGATCGTTGGACTCGACGAGCCGCACGGTCTGGCGATCAAAGAGCACCTCGAAGAGTACTACGAAAAGACCGTCCATCACGGTCGGCTCTATCCGAACCTCGACACCCTGGTCGATAAGGGACTCGTCGAGAAGGGCCAGCGTGACCGTCGGACGAACTACTACACGCTCACCAGTCGTGGCAAGCGGGAGATCGAAGCCCGACGGGAGTGGGAGAACCAGTACGTCGAACCCGGAAGCGAGCCGCTGGAAGCGGAAACCCAGTAGCCCCCTGCGGGGACGACTTATCGAAAACCGAAAACGGGTAGCGACGCCGCTAGAATGGAACCAACTCGGACGGGACGCGGAGTGAGGAGTTCAAGGATGGAAGGTGTCTCCAGAACCGTGGTTAGGCCGATGCGGACGACTCTGACTCGTTGCCACGCGGCAGACCGAACTCAACCTCGATTCGGACCGTATCGTAGGGGACGTACGGCTTCTTTGCGCGACCGTCTTCCTCGAAGTGGACGATGTCGTAGTCGGCTAGCAGATGGAGATCGTCGTGAACATCGTGGACATCCCGGCCGAGATGGCCGGCAAGCGCACGAATACTCTCAGGCGGGTGTTCCATCACCTCTTCGAGAAGCTCCATGCGCCGGTCGGTGAGCAGCGTTCGGAAACGGGAACGATCTTCGAAGTTGACGACGTGCGGGACCTCTTCACCCCGCTCCCAGCGCTCAGCACGATCCAACGCGCTCTCCTTGTGCGCTTCGAACGGCTTTGCGGTGATGAGGAGCGTCGAAGGGTACTCGACCTCTCCCGGATCGGGCGTGAATTCGTCGTGCGTGGGTTCGGTATCAGTTGGTTCGTTCATAGAGTTCGTTCACCTCGTTCTGGAACTGCTCGATCAGGTCGCGGAGACCCGTGTACTCCAGGGCCTCGATCTCGCCGTCTGGCGTGTGTCGATGGTGTCGTCCGACATCCAGATGGTAGGGCGAGTTGTCGAACCGCAGGACCGTATCGCCGTCAGCATCCATGTACTGGAAGCTGTACTTCAGCCCCTGTGGGAAGTCTTCGCTCACCGGGACCTGCCATGCGACCATCTCGTACCGACTCCCATCCGACTTCTCTCCGTTGTCCCGGTACACAACCGTTGCAGGCATCGTCTCCTATGTTGGGTTTCGAACCCAACAGTGATAAAACCTACCGTTGGGGTCAAACCCCAACAGTACTACCCCTCGCACGACATCGTCTGGACCAACCAAGGGGTGGCGGCGATCTCGTGGATACGTTCGAACGCTTCAAAGACGAATGTGTCACCTAACGATTACAACTCGACGCCGGAAGGAATGAGGCTGTCCTTTCGAAGGAGATTGCCCTCCTCGTTGTACACCAGAAACGTCCGCTTGTCGTACTCGACGATCGGATCGCCGTCGATTCGGATCTCGACGTGGTACCGGCCGTCGTCGTCGCCGGTCTCCTCGCCGTACCGGCGTGCCGCGCGGATGAACCGGAGCACGTCGTCGGCCTCCTCGTCGAGTTCGAGCACGAAGTCACCGGTCACGCGATTGGTGACACTCACGACGCCCGAGGCTTCGATCTCGGCGTCGTCCGGCTGGAGGCGCAGCGCCGCGTCGACTTCCTCAGCCGAAAGGAGGTCGTCACCGCCTGTGAGGCGTTCTCGGAGGCTTTCAGCCGGTCCCTCGAAATCGATCGTCACTGTCGGCTTGGCCGGTTCCCCTCCATCGTGGGCCCAGTCGACGTTTGACACCTCCAGTGTGAAGTAATCGCGCCTCATTCGGTACCCGGGTATATGGTTTCCCGCGCAATGAACGTAACGCCGCCGGAACGTACACACGATCGGGAACCGGCCGACTCACGAACCCGAAACGGAACGGCTAACCCGCGAGCGATCGGATCGTCGGCCATGACCGGAGTCCGGGACGCTTACGAGCGCATCGCGTCCCACTTCGCCGAGACGCGCCATCATCCGTGGCCAGAGGTCGAGACGTTCTGTGACGGCTGTGACGAGGGCGGGGTGGGCCTCGACCTCGGCTGTGGAAACGCGCGTCACGCCGCCCCGCTCGCGAGGGTCGTCGATCGGGTGATTGGACTCGATCTGAGCCGCGCGCTTCTCGCCGAGGCGCGGGCGAACACCGACGACGGTGAGGTCGACCTCCTCCAGGGCGACGCCCGTTCGATTCCGATCGCCGACGACGCGGTCGACGTGGCCGTCTACGTCGCGACGGTCCACCACCTGCGGACGCGCGAGGAGCGCGTTCGGAGCCTGGACGAACTCGCGCGGATTCTCGCGCCCGGCGGCCGCGCGCTCGTCTCCGCCTGGAGCGTCGAACACGACCGCTTCGACCGCGAGTCCGGGTTCGATACACACCTCGACTGGACGCTCCCGGACGGCGAGACGGTCCCCCGGTTCTACCACGTCTACGACCTCGACGAGTTCCGATCCGAACTCACGGATAGCGCGCTCGTCGTCGACGAGACGTACGTCTCCAGCGGGAACTGCTACGCCGAGGTGCGCGCCTGATCTCGCGACAATCGGACTACGCCGACTCCGGCGGGCCGTCCCACTCGCCAGCGTCGTCTTCGGGGACGTAGCCGAGTACCTCGCGGGCGTGTTCCAGGTCGAGCCACGCGCGGTCGCTCTCGCTGATCCCGGAGACGATCTCGAAGTCCACGTCATCGTCGCGTAGACAGCGATCGACCAACTGCGCGCAGTCACGTCGGGAGAGCCACAGCGAGGAGAGGCGTGCGACCTGCTCGTCGTACGCCGGGTCGCCTCGCTCCCAGTCGCCGCGGTCGACGCCACGCTCGGCGTCACCGTATGGGTGGTCGTACTCGGGGTCCCGGACCGCGCCGATCCTGAGACAGTACACCGAGAGGCCGTGAGCCTCCGACGCCAGCCGGCCCATTCCCTCCCCAAACACCTTGAGCGCGCCGTAGCGCGAGTCCGGACGCGGCGGAACGGTGTGATCGACCGTGAGTTCGACATCCGGTTCGTAGATGTCGGGGGCGAGTTCGACCTCGTACATCCCGACGGCGTGGTTTGAGGAGGCGAAGACGACCGACTCCGCGCCCGCGTCACGAGCGGCCGCGTAGACGTTGCACACCTCCGCGAAACTGCCCGAGAACCCCTCCTCCCAGCCCAGCTCGCGGGAGGTCGACCCGCCGAGGTAGTCCGACAGCGCGAGGTGAACGATCGCATCCTGGCCCTCCGCAGCCGCCCGGAGCGCGTCGTAGTCGCGGGTGTCCGCTACCGTCGTTTCGTACTCCGGATGCTCCTCGACGTCGAGCCAGGTGAACTCGTAGCCCGGATCGTCGCCGAGGTGGTCGCGCAGCGCCGTTCCGATCGTTCCGTTCGCGCCCGTCACGAGGACGTTCATGGGTGACGCTCGAGCGCGAGGGCCGTATTCCTACCGGCGGCGGACGAAGGCGGACGTCGTCACCCGTCCGAACGCTCATCGCCGCTCTGGTCGTCGTTTTTCACGTCGATCTCGACGGGAGCAGTCTCGCTGCCCCCACTCTCCTCGCCACCAATCGGGAGCCTGGTCCGCAGGTCGTTCGCGAACGACTGGACCTGATCCTGGAGCGTCTTGATCTCCTCTTCGAACTCCTCGACGGACCGTTCGACGTAGTGGACCCGTCGGGTTGGGATTCGACGAACGAGGTCCCGCCCTCGCTCGTCCTCCTCCATCTTGACGAGCCAGTGGTCCTGAAAGTAGGCGACGTGTTCGTTCGGGACCGTCTTCGATACGGTGCCGTCGTCAGGATCCTCGTAGACGATGGTTGCCTCGCCCAGGTCCTCGTCGAGTTCGAGATCGTCGTCGACCATGGACCCACGTAGACGCTCGACACGGGTAGCCATTGGGACCGCTCTACTACGGCTACACATCAGTACTACCCAAATCGTCCCATTGCTGCTGCTCGCGAACGTGCTCGCAGCAGCAATGCGCGGACCGGGAGTTGAACCACGCGAAGACGGTCGCCTCGCTCCGGAAGAGTGAAGCTCTTCCGTGCTCCCGTTCGCTCCGCTCACGGGAACTCCGCTCTGCGCTGCGTCTTCTCTACTTCAAATCCCTCGATCGATTGCTGGGGCTCGCGAACGTGCTCGCCCCAGCAATGCGCGGACCGGGATTTGAACCGAAGACAGACGTTCCTGCTCGTTCGCTCCGCTCACTCGCGGGCTGCGACTGTCAGGGTTCAAATCCCTCGACCGATTGCCGTGGCTCACGAATTGTTCGCCACGGCAATGCGCGGACCGGGATTTGAACCCGGGCCATGAGCTTGGAAGGCTCAGGTCCTACCACTAGACCATCCGCGCGCATCCCACTATTCGAGGGGGGAGTTTAAGGGACTTACTTTTCGCAACCCCCACTCGAACACCACTCCGACGCTGGCTCGAACGCCGCGATCCCAACCCTGACTACGATCCGACCGGCTCCGCGATGAGCACGACGTACCGAAGCGCTCCCTCCTCGTCACGCACCGGACGAACCTCCCGCACGTCGAATCCACCGTCTGCCAGCAGCCCCTGCCAGTACTCGACCGGATCGCTCGTGCCGTCGTGTGTGACGGGCAGTTCGAGGACGCCGAGCGTGCCGTCAGCGCCAAGCACCCGGCGGAGTTCCCGAACGGCCGCCTGTGCGTCCTCGACCGGAAGATCGTGGAGGACGCGACAGGCGGTCGCCACGTCGACGGTGTCGGCCTCGACCGGGAGTCGGGCCGCGTCACCGACCGCGAGATCGGCGTCGAGACCGGCGGCCATAGCGTTCTCGCGGGCGAGTTCCGGTCCATTTCCGAGAATCACCCGATCGTCGAACACGTCGATGCCGAGGAGGTCACAGCCGTCGGGGACGAACGGAGCGAGACCCACGAGCGACCGACCGGTTCCACACCCCACGTCGAGCGCTCGCTCCGCGTCGTCGTATGGGAGCGACGAACCGAGTGCGGCGTACTTTTCGCGGTCGAACGCCCACGGCGGCGGCGTAGTCAGTCGCTCGACGGCGTCGATCGCGTTGACGGCGGGACCGATCGCCGCGACGATGGCGAGCGCACGGACCGAACGCGACTCCACGAGCCGCCAGACGACGGCCGCGACGACGATCATCGCGAGCGCCCGACCGAGCGTTCGGAGCCGTCGTCGCCAGTGATAGATCCCGAAATAGTACGTCATCGAGACCGGGTACGAACGCGATGGTGTTCGTTCTACCGGTCGATCCCCGGCGGCTCACAACTCGATGCGCTCGAGCAGCCGATCCGAGCGCTCGGGGACGTTGATCCCGACGATTCGGACGTGCTCTTCCAGACCCGACCCATCCAGTTTCGCCTTCAGAAGGCTGTCGACCTGGAAGACACCTGCCGCGTCGGTCATCTCGATCTCGACGAGGACGGGAGCCTCCTCGCCGGGACGGACGGCGACCCGCCGGATCGCCCGGCTGGAAATCGTGTTGATGCCACGGCCGCCCCGCTCGTAGGGGTTGCGCGATCGGCCCCGCTCCATGTCGAGGGCGTCCGCGACGCGGACGACGCCGGCCTCCATCGTGAGGGGATTCTCCTCGGTGTGGTGACACAGGATCGCGTGGAGCACCTCGCCTTTCATTCGAACCGCCGCGTCGAGGTCGTAGAACTCCGGGAGAATGCGATCGAGGAGGGGAACGGCGAGCGGGATCGAGTAGTAGGCGTGTGCGTCCCGGTGGACGACGTGGCCGATGTCGTGGATCGTCGCCGCCAGCGCGATGATGACGCTCTCGTCGGCCTCTTCGAGCGTCGGGTGATCGCCCGCGCCGTTGAACGGCACGTCGCTGGCTTTGAGCAGGTCGTACAGACAGAGCGCGCGGTTGCGAACGATCTCGATGTGCTTTTTGCCGTGATCGTTGTACTTCTTTCGCACCACCGGATTGACGTTCTGTGCCCCGAGATACGCCTCGATCTCGGGATCCTCGTCGATCCGTTCGAGAACCTCGTTGAGCCGTTCGTCGGGGAAACTGTGCTCCGCCTCCGGTCGATAGGTCCGTCCCCAGTCCGCGCTCTCGTCGTCGATCGTGGCTTCGTCGTCGTCGCCGTCGGTCATGGCTCGCCACGGTACGCGTCGGGGAGGAAAAAGCGCTCGGATCCGAGTACCATCGGCCGGGGAAGGTTTTTGTGATGGCTCCCGGGACAGACACCGGATGACGTTCGAACCGACGGAGTACGAGGCGTACGGGGCACGAAGGGTGATCAACGGGGTTGGCACACGGACGCAGGTCAGCGGTGCGCGGCTACGCGACGGCGTCGTCGAGGCGATGGCACGGGCAGCGGAGTCACACGTATACGTGGCCGATCTGCAGGCGCGCGCGTCCGAACGGATCGCCGACGCGACCGGTGCCGATGCCGGATTCGTCACGCCGGGGGCGGCCGCCGGAATGCTCCTCAGTGCCGCTGCGTGTATCGCGGGCGACGACTTCGAGACGATGGCCCGCCTGCCGGACACGGACGGAATTCCGAGCGATATCGTCATACCGAAAGCACATCGGATCAAGTACGACATCGGACTCAGGGGAAGTGGGGCGACGCTCGTCGACGTCGGGCACGTCTCCCACCATCCGGTCAACGGCGGCGTCGACAAGGTCGAACCGTGGCAGCTCGAATCGGCCATCGACGAGGAGACCGTCGCCGTCGCCTACGTCGAGCGGCCGCACAACGTCCTCGACCTGTCGACGGTGGTCGAGATTGCCCACGACCACGATCTTCCGGTTATCGTCGACGCCGCGAGCGAAGTCCCGCCGCCGGCGAACCTCGAACGGCCGATTGACCTCGGTGCGGACCTCGTCGTCTACAGCGGCGGGAAGGGGATCCGCGGGCCACAGCCGACCGGGTTCGTCGCCGGGCGGGCGGATCTCGTCCGGTCGATCGCGCTCCAGCAGCTTCCGGACGGCTACCACGTCGACCTGTGGGATCCGCCCGCCGACCTGATCGACCGCGGCTCGCTCCCGCGGGGAACGCCCGCGACCGGACTCGGTCGGCCGCTGAAAGTCGGTCCGGAGGAGATCGTCGGGTTGCTGACCGCGCTCGACGGGTTTCTTGACGAGGACCACGAGGCTACCCTACGCGAGTGGCGCGAGCGGGCCGCGCGGATCGCCGACGGTCTCGACGAGTGCGGGCATCTCGATGTGCGGCTGTCCGACGGACGCGACAAGGCGAGCGGAGTTCCGAAGGTCATCGCTCGCGTGCGTGAGGACGCGCCCGTGACTGCGATCGACCTTCTCGGAGCGCTTCGCCGTGAGAGTCCTCGGGTGTGGCTCGGCGAACGGCGCGTACACCTCGACGAGGTCACCGTCTCGCCACAGGAACTCACCGACGATGAGGCGGCGTACCTCGTTGATCGGGTTCTCGCACTGGTCGAGTGACCGATTTCGGGGGGCAGCGGCTTCCCGGCTGTCGTGTTTCGTTCTGCTCAGATTCGGCCCTCCGAGCAAAAAGCCTATAATCGCCACCAAGTAAGGGACGGTAGAGATGGCATTCGAAGTACCACTGTTCGTCGGCGGGCTTCCGGCAGGACCGGAGATGCTCGTCATCCTGCTGATCGTCGTGTTGCTCTTCGGGGCGAACAAGATCCCGAAGCTCGCGCGGTCGACGGGTGAGGCGATGGGGGAGTTCAAGAAAGGGCGTCAGGAAGTCGAACAGGAGCTCCAGGAGATGGAAGGGGACATCACGGAGGATCTCGATCCCGAACTGGACGACGACCTCGACGACGACTTCGACACGGAACCGGCAACCGAATCGAGCGACGGATAACTGTTTTTCACACACCGAGACACGGAACTGGGCGTGTGGCCTAGTGGACAGGGCAAGAGGTTCCTAACCTCTGGACCGCGGGTTCGAATCCCGTCACGCCCGTCGCTGGTCGCGAACGGACGTGAGCGACTGCGACGGGAACTGCGGGATTCGAATCAGGGAGGGCGCGCACAGCGAAGCGAGCACGTCCGACCGGGGTTCGAATCCCGTCACGCCCGTTCACCGCGAACGTAAGTGAGCCGTGTGAACGGGCACAGAGATTCGAAGCCTGCAAGTCACAGCCCGGCAGCGCAGCGACGCGAGCAGCCCGGAATGTCTTGTTTCGGTTCGAATCCCGTCACGCCCGTCGCTGGTCGCGAACGGACGTGAGCGACTGCGACGGGAACTGCGGGATTCGAATCAGGGAGGGCGCGCGCAGCGAAGCGAGCACGTCCGACCGGGGTTCGAATCCCATCACACTCACTTCCTCGTCGTATCGTGTCGGTATCTTAAACATAGTTGGTAGCAAAACTCTATCAACGGCGGAAGCTTTTTTCACCATACGATACGTTTCGATAGCTAATGGCTATCGACGACGGTGACACGTCGGACTCCAAAGAACTCGAGGAGGCCGGCGAGGAGACGACAGCCCTTCCGCCGGGGGACGAATCGGGGGCGAGTGATCTCAGTTCCGACTCCGACCGGGCGGGCACGCAGGGGGACGAATCGGACCAACTCCCCACACTCCCCGGGGAATCGGACGGTGAACCCGAACGGGACGGGGTGGAAGACGACGGCCCGGAACGGGAGGAGGGTGGCGACGAGGAATCCGAACCGATGGAAGCGGACGACGAGGAACCACCGGAACCGTCACCGGCAGTCGGCGAGTACACCTGGCGGGAGTTCCTCGAAGAACACGGCCACGCCGACGCGGCCAGGACCCTCTATTCGGCCGAGGACGCACACGGTACTCCGACCGCCGAGGACTGGAACCGGGTCGATGTCGATCCGGCTGACTATCTGGGTTTTCCGCCGGACGAACTCCGAGAGCGAATCGAGGACGCCGCCGGCCTCGGAAAGGGAATCGAGGAGATACTACTCGCGTACACGGATCCCGATCGGGTCGATGTCGTCAAAGGCGAGTACACGTGGGAGCACTACAAGCGGGAGTACTATTACAACGAGGACGGGAGCCGTCCGCTCGACGAAAACGGGGACGTGATCCCGTTCGAACAGGAAGAGCATCTCGGATTCGATCCCGACGACCTCGAGGGGGTAATGAGCCTTGGCGGCGACCTCAACGAAGAACTGTCCGAGGTCGTCGATCGCCGAACCGTCGACACCCTCGACGATGTCGACGACGACGCGTTCTTCTCCGACGCTGACGGCCAGACGACCGTCACCAACCGGTACGACCTCGAGAAGGCGGTGCCGATGGGCAAAAAGATCCACTTCGTCGAAGAGGATCGATACTGGGTCAACGAGCCGTACGCCTTCGTCAGCATCTTTCACTCGCGCAAGGAGAACGAAAAGAAATACTACCTGATCGAACCCTACCTCACCGAGATCGAAGAGGATCTCAAGGACTTTCTCGATGGGAAACTCCGGACGGCGATCAAGTACGCCTCCGACGATGTCGTGATCGAGGGGGACGAAGAGGACCGACGAGAGGTCATCGACCGGGAAACCCGACAACTCCTGGACCGTTACGACCTCCATGACGCCGACGAGGATATCGGGCTCGTCGAGCGAATTAAACGACTGATCGGACTTTCAGAAAGCGACCCGAACGAGGACGACGCAGGACTCGACGGTATCGAGGTTCGTCCCGAGCCCGCGGTGATCGAAGACGACCCCGAGACGCTCTCTGAGTATCAGATCGAGAAACTGCTGTACTTCCTCAAGCGCGACTTCATCGGGTACGAGCGGATCGACGGTGTCAAGTACGACATTAACGTCGAGGACGTCTCCTGTGACGGGTACAACAGTCCGGTGTTCGTCTACCACGGTGACTACGAACAGATCATCTCGAACGTGCATCACGGAAAGGAGGAGCTGGACGACTTCGTCGTCAAACTCGCACAACGGTCCGGAAAGGGGATCAGTAAGCGACGGCCGCAGGTCGACGCCACGCTTCCGGACGGCTCGCGTTCACAGCTCACGCTCGGACAGGAGGTCTCCGATCACGGCACGAACTACACGATCCGGCAGTTCAAGGACGTGCCGTTCACGCCGATCGACCTGATCTGTTGGAACACGTTCTCGCTGGACGAGATGGCGTTTCTGTGGCTCTGTATCGAGAACCACAAGTCGTTGATCTTCGCCGGCGGTACGGCGTCAGGAAAGACGACGAGCCTGAACGCGGTGTCGCTGTTCATCCCATCCGACGCGAAGATCGTCTCGATCGAGGACACCCGTGAGGTCGAACTCCCCCAGCGAAACTGGATCGCGTCGGTCACCCGTCCGTCGTTCGGCGACGACGACGAGGGCGACGTCGACGAGTTCGACCTGCTCGAAGCCGCGCTCCGACAGCGCCCCGACTACATCGTGATGGGTGAGATCCGTGGTGAGGAGGGCCGAACCGCGTTCCAGGTCATGTCCACCGGTCACACCACCTACACGACGTTCCACGCGGACTCGGTCGGCGAGGTTCTCAAGCGGTTTACGACCGAACCGATCAACGTCTCGAAGACGATGTTCACCGCGCTGGATCTGGTGTCGATTCAGACCAGCACGCGGGTGGACGGGCGGAAGGTCCGGCGGAACAAGACGTTAACCGAGGTCAACCACTACGACGCCGAAAACGACGAGATCAACGTCCAGGACGTCTACCAGTGGCAAGCGGAGACCGACGAGTACCTCATGATGGGATCGTCGAACACGCTCGAAGGGATCAAGTTCGATCGTGGGTGGTCTCAGGAGGAACTCGAATACGAACTGTTCGTCCGCCGTGTCATCATCGCGTATCTGATCAACAACGGTCTCAACGAGTACGCGAAGGTCGCGGCGACGTTCCAGGCGTTCATCAACGATCCGGAGACGATTCTGATCCTGATCGCCAACGATCAACTCGAAGAGAGCCTTGAGGACCTCCGCGAGATGGAGAGTGTCCTGATCGACGTCGATCCGGAGAAAGAGGAGATCGTTCCGCGGCCCGATCCGGACGAGGAGACGTACGATCTCACCGTCGACATCCTCGAACGGGCCGAAGAGGAGATACTTTCGGAGTACCGTGGCATGGTACCGGACGGCCTCCAGTCGGCGCTCACGCCGGGCGAGGAGGACGAGGCGGATGACGAGCGAATCCCGAAGGAGCGTCCGGAAGATCCCGGCGAGGGGCTCGAGTTCACCGGCGATATCGATGAGGAGGGAATCGAGGACGAGGACCTCGGACTCGGAAGCAGCGCTGATGGTCCCCCCACCGGCGCGGTTTCCGCCGACGCCGACGAGGATGTCGGGGACATCGCCGTAGCCGAGACGGACGGATCACAATCGGACTCGACCGCCGAGGACCCTGCATTCCCCGGAGGGAACGCCCCGGGATGGCTCACCGACTCCGACAAGACGCGTAACGTACTCGTCGCCGGGGACGACGTAGAAGAAGAAGACGAAGAGGAAGCCGACGAACACGATGGAGACGAGGACGAACAACCGGCACTGCCCAGCGGTGAACCCGACGACGGGGAGTCACCGGACGGTACGGCGGACGATACCTCGGAGCAGACGGGAGATGGTGACGTTTCCGAGCGGACGGCGGACGCAGCGGAGCGGGCGGCCGAAGCGGCCGAGCGGGCAGCCGAAGCGGCACAACGCGCCGCCGACGTTCCCGAAGCCGCGAACAGAGCGATCCCGAGTTCCCGCCAGCCGGTAGGGGCGTCCCCTGACGATCCGCCGACCGGTGGCGAGGCACCATCATCCGGGGTGACCTCCGCCGACTCGATGAACGCCGCTGAAGACGACCGTAGGAGGCCACATGGAGATGAGGGTGCAACGCCGAGTGGTGTCGACGAGGCAGGACACGTCGAATCGGGAACAGATGTCGGCGAGACGAGCAGTCACGAGGAAGCGAGCACCGGCGAGATGAGCAGTCACGAGGAAGCGAGCACCGGCGAGACGAGCAGCCAAGAGGGAACGAGCAGCGCCGAACAGCGCGGCGAATCGACCCCCAGCGAGGAGGTCCACCAATCCGGCGGAGAGGATCCCAGTGAGGTCGATGGGAACGCACCGGCAGCCGAATCCCTCGGTGACGACGAATCGCCAACCGAGGGCGGCTTCACGTTCGGTGGCTCGGCGGGAGATGTCGACGACGGCGGCACCGCAGTCGACGATCAGGAGTTGGATGGAGAGTCCGGGTTCACGTTCGACGGTCCGGAAGAGGAAGCTGACGAAGGCGGTTTCGAGTTCGGTGATCCGGAAGAGGAGGCTGACGACGGCGGTTTCGAGTTCGGTGATCCGGAAGAGGAAGCTGACGAAGGCGGTTTCGAGTTCGACGGGTCGGAGGAGGCCGTCGACGGATTCACAAGCACCACCGTTCGGGGCGAGGAGGATGAATGAGCCTACAGGCAGGTGACTCAGGCGGACTGGACTCGGGCACGGACGCCCTCGGGGAAGCGTTCTATCCGCTCTACCAGCGGCTGTTCGACGAGGAAGGTGACTTCGTCGGGGACATCGCGGACAAACTCGCCGAGGCCCGCATGCCCGATACAGTGGAGATGTACATTTCCCGCGCGCTGGCACTCGGCGTCGTCTCCGGGGGATTGCTCTGGATCTTCGGCACAGTTATCGGATACGTCATCTTCTCGCTCCTTCTCGGTGGGGTCGGGCCGTTAACGGGGGCACCGGTCCCCCATCCAGCGGTGTTGACGGCAATCGAACTCCTTCGTGTGCCGTTGTTGATTCTCACGACGGGTGTGTTCTTCGGCTCGATCGGTTTCCTCGCCGGGTTCGGAACCCTCATGGCCATCCCGTACTCGCGGGCGTCGGCGCGTGAACGAGAGATCAACATGCTGCTTCCCGATGCCGTCTCGTTCATGTATGCGCTGTCGGTTGGCGGTCTCAACCAGCTCGAGATTCTCGAAGCGATGGCGAAAGCCGACGACACCTACGGAGAGGTTGCCTGCGAGTTCCAGTCGATCGTTCAGGAAACCGAATACTTCGATACGGACTACCGATCGGCGATCCAGGAACAGGCGATGGTGACCCCGAGCGCCGAACTCGCGCAGTTTCTGACGGACATGCTGTCGATCATCAACAGCGGCGGGGATATGACGAATTTCCTCGACGATAAGAAGGAAAAACACATGCGGACCGCGAAACAGCAACAGGAACTCGCCCTCGAGACGATGGAGCTGTTTGGCGAGATGTACATGACGCTGTCGCTGTTTCCGCTGTTTCTCATCATCATTCTGGTGATCTTCACGCTCATGGGCCAAGCCCAGGAGATCATGTTGTTCGGGACGGTGTATATCCTGATCCCGATCATTGGCGTGGCGTTCCTGGTGATGATTTCGACGGTGAAACAGGACGAGCCGGGTGACGGCTATCTCTCGGTCGAGTCGGGCGACCGAAACACCCCCCAGCCCGGACAGGAGGGCTTGCTCAATCTAGGACTCGTGGAGACCTATACCGGCGAGTACGGGGTCTTCGATCGGATCAAAAACCGGGAGGGAACCGAGGAAGCGATGGACATCATCCTCCGACCGCACCTGTTTTTCCGGGACAACCCCCTGTACGTCCTCATCGCAACGGTACCGCTCTCGCTGTTGGTGGTGGTGCTGTTGCTGGCGGCGGGAATGGCTCCAACCTCCTGGGAGGGGATGGTTGCGTCACCGGTCTGGTCGACGTTCGTGTACGTCTACCTCCCGCTATACATCAACTTCATTCCGCTCGCAATCTTCCGTGAGTGGAACGTCATCTCTCGATACAGCGTCACGAAGGACCTCTCAGAGCAGCTTCGAAAGCTCGCTTCGGCGAACAACACCGGATTGACGCTGCTGGAATCCCTGAAAACGACTGCGGATACCTCGACGGGGACGCTCTCACGGGAGTTCGAGACGATGCACGCGAAGGTGAACTACGGTACCAGCCTGAACGACGCCCTCATCGAGTTCAACAACAAGTACCACATTCCACGCCTCGCACGGACGGTGAAGCTGATCTCGAAAGCTCAGGAGGCGAGCAGCCAGATCTCAGACGTGCTCACGACGGCCGCGCAGGCGAGCGAAAACCAGGACGACATCGACCGGGAACGGATCTCCAGAACGCGAATGCAGGTCGTGATCATCATCATGACCTACCTCACGTTGCTGGCCGTAATGGCGATCCTCCAGGTGCAGTTTCTGGGGGTGATGGCCGATATGACCGCGGAGGCGGAGGCCGACGGTGACGTCGGCGGTGGCGGCATGGGAATGGGCGGCGACGTCGACGTCGACCTTCTGTCGCTGCTGTTCTTCCATGCGGTGACCATGCAGGCGATCCTCTCGGGGTTCATCAGCGGCTACATCCGTGACGCGAAGATGCTAAGCGGGGTGAAGTTCGTCGTTGGACTGGTGACCGTCGCGTTAGTTGTCTGGGTGCTGGTGGGGTGATCCATGCCACGTCGAACCCACATCCATCGAATCAGCGGACGACGCGGCCAGACCAGTATCGACTTCATCATCGGAATGACGATCTTTCTGTTCG
>SKSS01000034.1 GCA_007122875.1 Salinarchaeum sp.
CTCGACGAGTTTCGGGCGGCCGAACGGGACGGAAAAGCGTGGATCGAGACGCTTCAGGAGACGGAACGCGAGCGGACGGGGATCGAGTCGTTGAAAGTCGGCCACAACGAGGTCCACGGCTACTACATCGAGGTGACGAACCCGAACCTCGATCGCGTTCCCGACGACTACACCCGCCGGCAGACGCTGAAGAACGCCGAACGGTTCTACACCCCGGAACTCAAGGAACGCGAGGAGGACATTCTCCGGGCGGAGCGACGAGCGGCGGACCTCGAATACGAGCTCTTTCGGACGGTTAGATCGACGGTCGGCGACGAAGCGGAGCGTATTCAACGCGTGGCGGCCGGGCTCTCGGACCTCGACGTGCTCGTCTCGTTCGCGTCGGTCGCTGCCACACGGGGGTACGTTCGCCCCGAGGTGGACGCTCAGTGCTTCGAGATCGAAGCCGGTCGGCATCCCGTCGTCGAACGAACGCAAGAGCGGTTCGTCCCGAACGACACGCGCCTCGACGACGATCGGTTCCTGACGATCATCACCGGACCGAACATGAGCGGCAAGTCGACGTATCTTCGGCAGGTGGCGTTGATCGTCGTGCTTGCACAGGCCGGCAGCTTCGTGCCGGCGGCGGCTGCCCGACTCCCGATCGTCGATCGCGTCTTTACCCGGATCGGAGCCAGCGACGACATCGCCGGCGGACGGTCGACGTTCATGGTCGAGATGACCGAGGTCGCCGAGATCCTTCGTGCGGCGACGACGGACTCGCTCGTCCTCCTCGATGAGGTCGGCCGTGGAACGAGTACGCGGGACGGGCAGGCGATCGCGCGGGCGATCGTCGAACACCTCCACGATGAGATCGGCGCGACCACGCTCTTTGCCACCCACCACCACGAACTGACCGATATCAGCGACGACCTCAACGGCGTCGTAAACCGCCACTTCGACGCCCGCCGGATCGAGGGCGGCGTCACGTTCGAACACGAGTTGTCGCCCGGTCCTGCGGCCGCGTCCTACGGCGTCGAAGTGGCCGGCGAAGCGGGCGTTCCCGAGTCCGTCGTCGACCGAGGCCGGGAGTTGCTCGCCGCCGGGGACAGCGATGCGGAAGCAGTCGGAGACGAGGAGACCGAACGCAAGCCGTGCATCGAAGAGACGAACGGCAATCCATCCGATCCCGGCGAACTCCACGAGGTTGCCGACGAACTCCGCGAGGTCGACCTCGCGACCACGACGCCGATGGAAGCACTCACGCTGTTACACCGGTTCCAGGGGCGACTGGAGGACTGAACCACCCGAACGGTCGCTCACTCGACGAGCGAGTCACCGTCGGGTGCGGTTGGTTCGGGTTCGAGCGGTACGAACTCCAGCCCCCGTTCGGCGAGCAGCCGTCGGGCACGATCGGTGATCGAGGGGGCGACCAGCACGCCCCGGACCCTGACGTCGGCGTGGAGGTCGCGTTCGACGGCGTCGACGTATCGGTGCAGCTGTGAGACCGCGTCGGGTCCCACGCGCCTGCGCTTCAGTTCGAGGACGACCGGCCGACCGTCCGCGTCCTCGCCGTAGATGTCGACCGCTCCGGCCGGCGTGTCCCGCTCGGTTGCGAGCGGCTGGAACGACGATTCGACGACGGCTGGGTCGTCGAGAATCCGGCGTTTGAGATCCTCCTCGGTCCCCGAGAGGGTGAGGGTTTCGGCGTCGGAAACCGCAAAGGCGGACGCCTGAACGATCCGTTCGAATCGGACGGCGATCACCTCTGACGGCGTCTCTCGACGACAGCACACGAGGAGGTGATCGCCCTCGACGCGGGCTTCGTGAGTGCCGCCCGGTGGCTGCCAGTTGACCGGCTGTTGTCCCTCGTCGGTGTGGACGAGAGCCGCACCGTCGGGTTTGAGCATCACGTGCCGGTCGCCGGGACCGAGCGTACTCGCGGCTCGCCCCTCGTACCGAACGGTACAGCGTCCGAACAGGGTGACGAGGTCACCGCGGTCGATCGCGGCTTCGACGTGGTCGGCAGCCTCCGCGTGTGTCGGCTCGTCGAGGGTTCGAAGCCGGGACGGATCGTCGGAGTCGGAGCCGTTGGTCGGGGCGTCGGAGTCGGTCACTGTCGCGTCCGTAGCCGCCGGTCGAGCAAAAGCGATCCGCATCGACGGAAGCGATGTGGCCGGATGGGTCCGGCAGATTCCCCGGAGCGATCACGGAAGATCCTCCGGAACGACGAACGCGTCGCGGTCGGCGAGCGTATTGATCAGCAACGTGATTGCCTCGGCCCGCGCAAGCGATCCCCGATCGATCGCGACCGCCGTCGCCTCCCGAACGCCTTGGGTCCAGCCCCGAACGCGTTCGATGTCGGCGTCGGTCTCCACGAGGGCAGCTCTCGGCGGATCCGGCGGATCGTCGCCCGGAAGCCACAGCGGAACGACGACGTGGGATCGGATCTCGCCCTCGCGTGGGACGAGGACGAACGTCTCGTGGACGACGGGATCGAGGTACTCACGGAGCGCTCGACGGAGTGACGTTCCATCGGCAATCGGTTCGCACGGGAGCGGGTGTCCTGAGCGATCGAACGGGCCGCTCGATCGATCGTCGTCTTCGACGCAGGCACTCGATCGATCATCCTCGACGAACGCACCCGATCGGGGGTCGATTCCGAGGTCGGCAGTGATTCGTTCGACCAGCTGAGTCGGGGGATCGTCCGTGATGGCTCCACTGTCGTCGAGCGGGTCGGTGGAAGCGCTCCCGAACCAGTGGACGTACCACAGGTCGTACTCCTCCTCCGGACCCTCACGGGCGACGAGCGCGCGTCGTCCCACGTCATGGCCTCCGGGAATCGAGACGCGTCGGCATCCAATCCGTACCGCTCGGCGGATGGGCTGCACGTAGGCGGGAGGGCGGAATGCGGATGGCGAGGCGAGCAGAGTACATTGACGACCCCAGTTCGTGCCATCATTCGATTTAAGCGTTCGTCGGAATCAGGATTCTTCAGCGACCGGCGAAACGCTGAAAGCCGAGCCGCCACTACCTGCATCCTCACGATGGCTCACGAACCCACCCAAGAGGGTCTTCCGGAGACGGATGCCGAGTGGCGCGAGCGCCTCGACGACGACGAGTACTACGTCCTCAGAGAAGCGGGAACCGAGCCACCTGGCAGCGGAACGTATCTAAAACACGACGGCGAGGGGCGGTACGCCTGTGCCGGATGCGGACTGGACCTGTTCACCTCTGAGGAAAAGTACGACTCCGGCTGCGGGTGGCCTGCGTTCTGGGATCCGGCCGACCACGAACACCTTGAGACCCGTCCCGACCACAGCCACGGCATGGTGCGAACCGAGGTCGTGTGTGCCCGCTGTGGCGGTCACCTCGGCCACGTGTTCGACGACGGTCCCGAACCGACGGGCAAGCGCTACTGCATCAACTCGGCCGCATTGGAGTTCGAGGAAGACGGATAAGCGTCGTCTCGAACTCCCTGGCTCCCGACAGGGCCGTCCGGAGATTTATGCGTCGTCCGGCACAACCCGGGTGCAATGGTCACGGGAGGGGAGACGGAACGCCGTCGACGGCTACTGCTCGGGGCCGCCGGAGCGCTTCTGTTGGTGGTTCTTGCCGGAATCGCGCTCGAATTCCTCGGCGCGCTCACGTTCGCCGTGTTTCTCTACTACTCGACGAGACCGATCTATCGGTATCTCCGCCGCTTCGGTCTTCCGCGCCGGATTCGGGCCGTGTTGGCGATCACCATCTTCTCGGTGCCGTTCGTCGCCCTGCTCGCATATCTCGTGGTGATCGTGCTGATCGAGGCTCGACTGGCGATCGAGCGGTACGACCTCGAAACCGAGGTCACAGACTGGATCGAAGAGCAACTCGACGTCGACGCGGTCGAGGTCGACGAGATCGGAACCCAGCTATCCGGGCTTGATCTGGAGGCAACCGTCCAGCTGGCGCTGGCGCTGCTCACCGAGGGTGCGGGAATCGTCGCCAGCGTCGCCGTCCAACTCTTTTTGGTGTTCGTCCTTCTGTACTATCTGCTGATCGACGGGGCTCGGCTCCGCGAGTGGACGCTCGAAACGTTCGACGGGAGCGGCGTCCTGACCGTCTACAGCCGACGAGTGGATGGAGAACTGTCCGCCGTGCTGTTCGGCAACATCATCAACGCGTTCCTGACCGCGATCGTCGGCATCGTCGTCTTCCACGCGTACAACCTCGTCGCCCCGCCCGCGGTTAGTGTCCCGTTTCCAGCGTTGGTCGGTGCGCTGACCGGCATCGGAAGCCTCATCCCGGTCGTCGGGATGAAACTCGTCTACGTTCCGATCGCGCTCGCACTCGGCGCGGTGGCTATCCTCACAGGCGAGGGTGGATTACTCCTCTACGTCGTCGTGTTCGTCGCGATCACGTTCGTGCTCGTAGATACGATCCCGGACCTGTTCATTCGGCCGTTCGTCAGCGGAAAGGACACCCACATCGGTCTCCTGATGCTCGCGTACGTGATCGGCCCGATCGTCTTCGGCTTCTACGGCGTCTTCCTCGGCCCGATTCTACTCGTCCTGGGAATCCAGTTCGTCAGGGTAGTCCTTCCGTACGTCCTCTCCGGCGACCTTTCCGACGAGATCCCCGGCCCACCGGAACCCCGACAGGCGGCGCTCTCGGAGTTCGAGCATCCGAAGCCGCCGCTGTTGACGTCCGACTCGGAGCCGACCTCCGAAACGGACTAACCCCCGACTCGACTCCCGAACGTTCAACTACCGGGACGAACCCACCCCCTCTCGTGACCCGATCAGCCGCCACGAAGTGGACTGCGAAAGTGCGGTACGGCACTTCGTGATCCGCCAAGCGTCTTCAACTCCGTATCGCCTGTTTGCCATCCGGATCATCACGGCTTAGTACTACCGAGTTATAGAACCCGGTATGGCTCGCATTCCGGCACCGGTCGACCGTCCAGTCGCCCTGACGATCGCGGGCAGTGACAGCGGCGGCGGCGCGGGCATTCAGGCCGACCTGAAGACGATGGAGGCTTCGGGTGTCTTCGCCACGAGCGCCATCACGGCCGTCACCGCCCAGAACACCCGCGGCGTCACCGGAAGCCACCTCCTCCCGATCGAGGAGATCGAAGCGCAACTCGACGCCGTTCTCGACGACTTCGATGTCCGGGCGGCGAAGACGGGGATGTTGGCCGCCACTCCCGTCGTCTCGCTCGTCGCCGAACGCGCCCCTGACTTCGACTTCCCGCTGGTCGTCGATCCCGTCATGATCGCCGAGTCCGGCGACCGGTTGCTCGAACCCGACGCCGAGACGGCCTACGAAGACCTGATCGCCGAGTCGACGCTGGTGACGCCGAACGCCGACGAGACCGAGGTGCTGACTGGAGTCGCCGTCGACGATACCGTGAGCGCTCGCGAGGCCGGCGAGCGGCTGGTCGGGATGGGGGCGGACGCCGCGCTCGTCACCGGCGGTCACTTCGGCGTCGACGTGGTTCAGGACGTGCTGGTGACCCCGGACGGAAGCGAGACGTTCGAGCACCCGCGCGTCGACACCGACGCGACCCACGGAACCGGCTGTACGCTCGCCGCCGCGATCGTCGCTCGGCTGGCTCGTGGCGACGACCTCACCACCGCCGTGCGGTCGGGGTCGGCGCTGCTGGAGCGGGCCGTCCGCTATCACCACGACGTTGGGCACGGACCGGGGGCAGTCCACCACCTCGTCGATCTTCGGGAGCGTGCGGCTCGGGAGCCAACGGCCGAGGCTGTCCACCGAATCGTCGACCGGCTTGTCGACGCAAACGTCCGGCTGCTTGTTCCCGAGGTCGGGCTGAACGTCGTCGGTGCGACCCCGTACGCAGAGCGGGCCGACGAAACCGCCGCCGTCGAGGGGCGAATCGCCCGCACGCTCGACGGAATCCATCCGAACCGCGGGGTTCGATTCGGCGCGTCCAGTCACGTCGCCCGGTTCCTGCTGTCGGCCCGCGAATTCGACCCGTCGCTGCGATTCGCCGCGAACTGCCGATTCGACGACCAAGTCGAGGTCGCACTCGAAGCGATCGACGGGATCGTCGTGGAGTCCGACCGCGGAGCCGAGTCGGAGACCGACCGGACGATGAACTGGGATGCGCGCCGGACGTTCGAACTCGCGGAGGGGACGCCCGCGGCCGTCTTCGACCGTGGCGACGTGGGCACGGAGCCGATGACGCGCCTGCTGGCGTCGAGTGCGGACGAGCTAGTCGAGCGGATGACGGTGATCCACGACGAGATGGGGGAGTGAGCTACGCCCAGTCGTGTTCGTCCCACCCTTCATAATGTTTCAGCCGGCTCTTGATCTCGAACGGTTCCCACTCACATTCAGAGAAGAGCACGTCAGCTAGTCCGCCGAACTCACTGTTGTTGAGTTCAATTCCCTGATTTCCTCGGTTCGTGATGTACGGCTCGCTACGGAGGATATCAAAGGTGGCACTCGCTTTCGGATAGTCGTTCGGGCCGATGGCAGCGATTGCAAGAAGGTTCTCCTCGTCAATCGGCGTTCCCCACCTGTGTTTCGCAATCATAGCGGCAAGTAGGGCGCACTTGACCGTCGGCTTCTGCATGATCTGCGATACACATGGCTATTATATAAATGGAGTTAACACTGGTTTACGCTGATGGGAACTCTTATACACACAGGAGTTAAATTGCTTAATATGAGTGAGTCGACTCGAACCCATCCGGCCGAAGACCGAGACACGAAAGAGGCTCGACTCCAGCATCCGAGCGGCTTTCTGGCACTCACTCGGCACGAGAGTGTTCCAATCATCGTTGATGCACTGCTCGATTTACCGCCGGGACGGGAATTCAACAAGACCGAACTGGCAGATCATGCAGGAGTCACTCGCCAGACTGTCGGAAATCACGTCGATCTTCTTCTCGACCTCGAGCTGATTGAAGAAGTTCCGGATACCTCCCCGCGCCGATATCAGGTTGCCGAGAGCGAGGTGATTCGTGAACTCCTCGAATTCAACAGTGCCCTGAACGTTGCACGGGATGGAATATGAACCCGCAGGGGTTTTGACGGTCGCGCGACAGGGGTCGTACATGACCGAGGCGACGGGGATCGTCGGCGAGTTCCTCACGTTGAAGGCGGAGGCCGACGCCGACGTGCTGGCGATGCAGGTCGGGGATTTCTACGAGTTTTTCGACGATGACGCGATGCTCGTCGGCGAGGAGCTGGATCTGAAGGTCTCGAAGAAGTCTTCGGGCGGGGAGAAGTATCCGATGGCCGGGGTGCCCGTTGACGAACTGACCCCGTATCTCACGGCGCTCGTCGAACGTGGCTACCGGGTTGCCGTCGCCGACCAGCGCGAGGAGGGCGACGGACACATCCGCGAGGTAACGCGGGTCGTCACGCCGGGAACGCTGCTCGAAACGACGCGGTCGGAGGCCCGCTACATCGCTGGGGTCGTCGGCGACGGGGACGCCTACGGGCTGGCGTTCGCGGACGCGACGACCGGGCAGTTCCACGCGACGAGCGTGGGCGGTCGGGAGGCGGACGAGCGTGCGGTGTCGGAACTGTGCCGGTTCGATCCGGTCGAGGTGCTTCCGGGACCCGACGCGAGAAACGATGAGGGACTGCTCGATCGGCTCCAAGAGCGGCTGGACGCGGATCCGACGCTCTACGATCCGGAGGCGTTCGCCCCGGGTCACGCTCGACACCGGGCGCGCGAACAGTTCGGTGAGGGGGCACTCGCGGCGCTCGATCTCCGGGACGTGACGGTTCGGGCGGTCGGGGCGGTGCTGTCGTACGTCGAGGCGACTGGAGCGGGCGTGCTCCGGTCGATGACTCGGCTCCAGCCATACGGTCCCGACGACCACGTTGCGCTCGATGCGACCACGCGACGGAATCTCGAACTGACCGAAACAATGCGGGGCGATTCGGACGGGTCGCTGTTCGAGACGGTCGATCACACCGTCACGAGCCCGGGTGGACGGCTCCTTCGCGAATGGCTCTGTCGTCCCCGCCGGGACCGCCGGGAACTCGATCGTCGGCTCGACTGCGTGGAGGCGCTCGCCGCCGGCGCGCTCGCCCGCGAGGAGTTGCGTGAGGTGCTGGGGTCGGCGTACGATCTGGAGCGACTGACGAGCAAGGCGGCTCACGGGAGTGCGGGCCCGCAGGATCTGCTCGCGGTGCGCGAGACGCTGGCGTTGCTGCCGACGGTGAGCGAGGTGCTCGACGGCGCTCCCGATCTGTCGTCGTCGCCGCTCCCGGCGGTGCTCGATGAGGTGGATCGCGCGGCCGCCGACGCGGTTCACGAGCGCCTCGCCGAGGCGCTGGTAGACGATCCACCGGCGTCGATCGGCGATGGTGGCACGTTCAGGAAGGGGTACGATTCCGATCTCGATGGGGTAATCGCTGAGTACGAGGAGGCCCGTGAGTGGATCGACGGGCTGGCCGACCGCGAGAAACGTCGAACCGGTCTCTCCCGTCTGCGGGTGGATCGCAATCGAACGGACGGCTACTACATCCAGGTCGGAAACTCACAGGCCGACCGTGTTCCGGACGAGTACGAGCGGGTGAAGTCGCTGAAGAACGCAGAGCGGTTCACGACCCGCGAACTGGACGAGCGCGAGCGGGAGATCCTCCGATTGGAGGAGCGGCGTGGCGAGATGGAGCGCGAGCTATTCCGTGAGCTTCGGACCGAGGTGGCCGACCGATCCGAGACGCTTCAGGACGTGGGACGGGCGCTCGCGGAACTGGACGTGGTCGCATCGCTCGCGAACCACGCCGTCGAAGCCGACTGGACGCGACCGACGCTCGCTGATCCCGGCCGAATCGAAATCGACGCGGGTCGACACCCGGTGGTCGAACGGACGACCGAGTTCGTCCCCAACGACGCCGACCTCGGCGACGACCGGGGCGTCCTGCTGGTGACGGGACCGAACATGAGCGGGAAGTCGACGTACATGCGACAGGTCGCGCTGATCACGTTGCTCGCGCAGGTCGGGAGCTTCGTCCCCGCCGAGCGCGCGGAGATCGGGGTGGTGGACGGCATCTACACCCGTGTCGGCGCACTCGACGAACTCGCGCAGGGTCGCTCGACGTTCATGGTCGAGATGGCGGAGCTATCGAACATCCTTCACTCGGCGACCGAGGAGTCGCTGGTGATCCTCGACGAGGTCGGGCGGGGAACGGCGACGTACGACGGTATCTCGATCGCGTGGGCGGCGACGGAGTACCTTCACAACGAGGTGCGCGCAAACACGCTGTTCGCCACCCACTACCACGAGTTGACGGCCCTTGCGGACCATCTTCCGCGGGTGGCGAACGTTCACGTCGCGGTGGACGAGCGCGACGGGGACGTGACGTTCCTTCGGACCGTTCGCGACGGGCCGACGAACCGAAGTTACGGCGTTCACGTCGCCGAGTTGGCCGGCGTTCCGGAGCCGGTGGTCGATCGGGCCGACGAGGTACTGGATCGGCTCCGCGAGGACAAGGCGATCGAGGCCCGAGGGGGGACGGACGACGCCGGGAGCCGGCAGGTGGTGTTCGATCTGGAGGCGGGTCGGATGCGGGCTGACGACGACGGGGCGGAGGTGAACGGCGTTGATCCGAAGACCGAGTCGATACTAGCGGAACTCGACGATCTTGACGTGAACGAGACGCCACCGATTGAGTTGCTGGCGACGGTCCAGGAGTGGCAACGGCGGCGTGAGTGACGATACGACCGACGGAATCACGGCCGAGTAGCGAGGGCTGAGGGCACTATTACGACGTTGTATCCGGCTCTGGATTCGCGGGCGATAGGTAGACGCTGACCACGACGAGTCCCGAAAACGGTGGCGTTTCGTCGGCCTCCGTTCGCACCTCCGAGTAGTTGTACTCAACTTCGATAACGTCGTAGAGTGTATCTCCGAGCTGGTACGTTGCGTCGTCGCCGTCGAGTGAATCGGCGGACGGGGCGCGAAGTTCACCGAACGAAACCGTATCACCGACTGATGGGATTGGCAACGTCGTGGCGCTCCATCGGGCGATCGTGTCACCATCGGGATCGATGAAGTTTACGATCGTTCCAGGGTCATCGTGTTCGAACGTACGTGGCGTTGATTCGTTAGCGGTCATCGGTCAGACTGCGACTGCGGTTTGACTATTTCCAAGCCCGGCTGTGCGCGGAACGCGGACGTGACCTGCTCTTCTCGTTTTTTCTGAAGGATCGAGTGTTGACGTCGGTGTTCCGCGAAATGTGTCTCCACCCGCTGGTCGCACGGCGTCCGGGCAGCAGAGACCGCAGCTGACGACGGTTCACCGCTGTCGTCGGTAGCAGCAGTAGCGCTACGTTCTGCTGAATGTGACTGGGCACCCGGCGTCGAAGTCACTGCTGTCGGCGTCTCCAGCGTCAGAGCGTCCGGTGTCGGTGCATCCGGTGTCGGACCGTCATCGGTGGCCGGTTGGTCGCTGGATGTCGCAACAGTTGCTGACTCACGACTCGACTCGTGATCCATCTCTGAGTCGTCCATCGACAGCGATTCCGAAGACCCATCACCCACAATGAAGTCCGTGATTGCGGTAAATAGCCGCTTCCCGAGCGCGGTGGCCTCGTAATGGGAATATGACTCCTTGGATCCGGTTCGTTTCTGGCGTCGGTTCCGGACAAGGCCTGCCTCGACCAACTTTTTCAGGTGATAATGGACCGTACTCTCGTCGCGTTCCACCTCCGAGGCGAGATCGCTGATACTTGTTTCACCCTCCGCGACAAGCCGCCCGATCAGCTCGAACCGAAACTCGGAGCTGACGAGATTGAACAGCTGAAGGTGGTCTTCGAGGTCGAGGAAACTGTTCTCCGGGACGACGGTTGTTGGATTGGTAGTCATGTGTGACGTTCGGATGGGGCTCGTTCGTAGTACTCCGGAAGCCAACGGCGCGGAGCGTGTAATGCGCTACAGTACCGATTGCTCGACACCGTATGTCCGCAGATACACTTCACTCGGGGCATCGGTGCGTTGGTAGTTTGAGAAACACCATTGTGCTACTTAAATATGTGGGTAATTGACCCACAAAGTTTGATGAGATTAAAAATGCGCCCGTTTTCCGTACGTAGAACAATTCTGCTGCCGACTTCCGATATACTAATGTTAGATTATTTCTTCACCCAAGAGTTTATATTTGCCCATCGGCTACCATTGTGTACCGGATTATTGTCGATGGCATCCGTTCCCCACCACGACCCAGCACGTACGTTCCGCCGAAAGGTACGCCGAGCCCTCAGGGAGCGTCAGCTTCCGGCGATCGAACCGGAAGGCCGACGGACCCGAAAAGATCACGTTCTCGTGATGGAGTGGGATCTCGATCCCGACCGTGCCCACCAACTCTGTCGCCACGTCCGAGAACAGTTTCGAAATCACCACCTCAACGCCTACGTCGTCTCGGATCTCGACGAACTGCTCGCCAGGGCATCGAACCGGCAGATCACAATTCGGAACGTCGCACGCACCTCGAATGCCGTTGCCCTGATCTGCACCGTCGAAGGTTCGGAATCGGGACCCTCGAACATCTGCCGCGAAATCGTGAACGATCTCTTTCCAACGTCACCATCCGATCCACCGACCGATCGTCGCCTGAAAATCTACGTCCACGGTGACGTTGCTGAACTCCCGACTGACGATATGACCGCCCCACTCGGCACCACCCACCCGACGTTCCGAACTCGGGACGAACTCGTGAAGAAGGCGGGTCGGGACATTACGGCGTTTCTCGACGGGGGCGAAGAGATCGCCGACCCACCGGGGTCGCTTCTGGGACTTCTGCAGGACGACCCATCGGACAAGAACAGTTAGAACGTCTCCGGGTTTGGGTCCCGTCCGACCGCCTGAGAACGTTCTCGGATGGCGTTGAGAAACTCTGAGAGGTGAACGAGAAGTTCCTCTTCCAGACCCTCCTGCGGTGAGGCCTCTCTCGCATCTCGGAACGAACCCCGGATCCGTCGGCCGCTGTCGAGGACCTGGTCGTCGATTCCCGGTGGGGGAGTGTCGAGATTGCTTCGGAGTTCGTAAAACGCCTCTTCCGCCCGGTCCGTGATATCACCGTCCGAATAGAACGCCTCTCCATGGATCGTGCTTCGGAGATCCGCTGCCACACGGTGGCTTTCGACGTACCAGTCTTCGACCGTGTCTTCCCGTTCGTCCCGCCGATCGACCAGTCGCTTCCCGTAGTAGGCGACGAGGTCGTATCCGGGCTTTGTCAACAGACCGACAATCCAGGCGACCGCATAGGGGGCAAGCCCGCCGACGCCAGACACGAGCGTATCCAGTTGTTCCACGACCATTGTCGGATTGTTCGCAGGAACGAACGGGAGCGTAGTATGCGCTCCGGTCCACGAAACGGTCACCGAATTGGCTCCAATGAGGTTTTGGGTGTCGGGGCCCCACGGGTCGATAGAGATGACCGTCCGTGATGCCGTGCGGGAACGGTGTTATCGCCCCACCATTGCTCGGGCGACACCACAGTGGAAGGAGGGACAGCTGTGACCGACGCTGGCGACATCAACGAACTCGACGCGACCACGGTCGAGCGAATCGCGGCCGGCGAGGTCGTCGAGCGCCCGGCCTCTGCGGTGAAGGAACTGATCGAGAACAGCCTCGACGCGGACGCTTCCCGGATCACGATCGAGGCCGAATCGGGCGGCGTCGATCGAATCCGCGTGGTCGACGACGGCGTCGGGATGACGGAGCAAGCGGTCCGGAAGGCCGTCCGCCAGCACACGACGAGCAAGATCGAACACGCCGACGACCTCGACGCGGGCGTGACGACGCTCGGCTTCCGGGGCGAGGCGCTGCACACGATCGGGGCGGTCTCCCGGATGACGATCACGACGAAGCCACGGGGCGGCGAGACCGGAACGAAACTCCGCTACGAGGGTGGGGAGGTCGTTTCGGTCGATCCCGCTGGTACCCCGGAGGGGACGGCCGTCGAGATTCGGGACCTCTTTTTCAACACGCCCGCCCGACGGAAGTACCTGGGTCGACAGTCGACGGAGTTCGCTCACGTCAACCGCGTGGCGACCCGATACGCGCTCGCGAACCCGGACGTCGCGATTTCGCTCGAACACGACGGCCGGGAGACGTTCTCGACGACCGGTCGCGGTGACCTTCAGGAGGCGATCCTCGCGGTGTACGGCCGGGAGGTCGCGACCTCGATGTGTGAGCTGTCGGGGGAGCCGTCGGAGGGACCGCTGTCCGCGGTACGGGGGTTCATCAGCGATCCGGAGACCACTCGCAGCGCCCGCGAGGTCGTCTCGACGTACGTCAATGGGCGGTACGTCTCCGACAGCACACTCCGTGGGGCCGTCCTCGACGCCTACGGCGATCAGTTGGCGGCCGATCGGTATCCGTTCGCCGTCCTCTTTCTCGACGTTCCGCCCAGCGAGGTCGACGTGAACGTTCACCCGAGAAAGATGGAAGTTCGATTCGGGAACGCCGACGGCATCTACGGCCAGCTAAAAGACGTCGTGCGGGAGACGCTCCTCGCGGAGGGCCTGACCCGAACGAGCGCGCCACGAGGGCGGTCGGCCCCTGAGCAGACGGAGATCACGCCTGAGCGATCCCGCGACGAGGCGGACGATGGGGACGAGGGAGAGGACCTGGACGCAGACGTAACCTGGGATCGGAAGGCAGACGCGGACCCGGATGCGGAGGCAGACGCGAGCCCGGCTTCCCGTCGATCCGGCGGGAACGCTCAGTGTGCGTCCGAAACCACAGCCGACGACGCGTCTCCCACCGCGAACGAGTCGTTCCGTCGACCTCGTTCGCCGGCTTCCGCACGGACGGCACGTTCCCAGGAGACGGAATCCTCGGCGGCCATCGAACCCGATTCGCCGTCCGACGAGTCCGGGGACTCCTCGTCTTCCGTCTCGAGGGGCGACTCCCCGTCCCGGAGCGGGGAGCCGTCGACGGCGAGCGACGACGCCTCACGGATCAGCGGTCCGACCGAACAGCGAACGCTCTCCGGGGAGGCGCTCGACTCCCCGGAGTTCGATCGACTTCCGCAGATGCGGGTGATGGGCCAGTTCGACGACACCTATCTCGTCGGTGAAACCGACGACGGACTGGTGTTGATCGATCAGCACGCTGCCGACGAGCGGATCCACTACGAGCGGTTGCGAGCGGCGTTCGCGAACGAGACGACGTCGCAGATGCTCGCGGAGCCGACCACGATTGAACTGACCGCGGGTGAGGCAGCCGCGTTCGACGCACACGAGGACGCGCTCGCCCGACTGGGCTTTCGTGGCTCGCAGGTCGACGATCGACGGGTGGCCGTCCGAGCCGTTCCGTCGGTGTTCGACGAAACGCTCGATCCCGACCTCCTCTGCGACGCGCTCTCGTCGTTCGTGGCGGCAGCCGACGATCCCGGCGATGGTCCGGTCGACATCGTCGCGGACGACCTGCTCGCGGACATGGCGTGTCATCCGGCGCTGACCGGAAACACGTCGCTCACCGAGGGATCGATCGAGGCGTTACTGTCGGCACTCGACGACTGTGAGAACCCGTACGCCTGCCCGCACGGCCGTCCGGTGATCGTCGAGATAGATCATTCGGAGATCGCCGACCGCTTCGAGCGCGATTATCCCGGTCACGACGGCCGCCGTCGAACGTAACCGAACCGTTTGGGCCGTCGGACCTTTGGGTGACGGGAGCGAAGACGCCGTCAATGATCGAGTTGACGATTCGGGATGGTGGGGATTCGTGACCGATCTCGTGACGTTCGGTGAGACGATGCTTCGGCTCTCACCCCCAGACGGCGAGCGCGTCGATACGACGGACGAGCTTTCGATTCACGTCGGCGGTGCCGAGAGCAACGTCGCGGTGGCAGCCAGCCGTCTCGGCGTCGAGACCTGCTGGATCTCGAAGCTTCCCGACTCCCCGCTCGGTGACCGCGTGGTGAACGGACTTCGTGAGGTAGGCGTAGAGGTCGACGTCGTCCGTGGCGACGGTCGTCAGGGACTGTACGTGACGGAACTGGGGGGGAAACCTCGTGGTATCGACGTGCTGTACGACCGCGAGCGCTCGGCGCTAACGACGGTGACGCCCGACGAACTACCGACGCGACGGATTGCGGAGGCCGACTGCTTCTTTACGTCCGGGATCACTCCCGCGCTCTCGGATCGACTGGCGAAGACGACGGCGGGGCTGCTCCAGTTCGCCAGCGAGCAGGGTGTCGAAACGGCGATGGACGTGAACTACCGGTCGAAGCTGTGGTCGCCGGAACGTGCCCGTGAGACGCTCTCTTCGATGTTCTCACCGGTCGACGTGCTGGTGGTCCCGCTCCGGGACGCCCGTGAACTGTTCGGCTTCGAGCAATCGGAGGCCCCCGAGGTGGCCCACGGTCTCGCTTCTCAATTCGAGTTCGATACGGTCGTCGTCACCCGAGGGGCGAACGGTGCCGTTGGACTCCACGACGGGGTGATCTACGAACAGCCGGCGTTCGAGGCCGAAACGATCGATCCGATCGGGACGGGCGATGCGTTCACCGGGGCGTTTCTCGCCCGTCGCGTGGCCGGCCATGACGTGGCCGACGCACTGGCCTACGGCGCGGCGACCGCGTCGATCAAACGGACGATCCGCGGCGATGTCGCTACGATTCGTCGGGACGAGGTCGAACGTGTCGTCGACGAAGGGACGACGACGATTTCGCGGTAGCACGGACGGGATTGGAAGAGACGCTCCGGATGGATCAAACGGTTCTTTGACCGTTCGGTACACCCATATCGTCAGGGTGAGATCGACGAACGATGACGACCGGGAACGACGGAACCACGATGACGGCAACGGAGCGGGTGCTTGCGGCCATCGGGTCGGGCATGATCGCTCTCGGAACGGTCCTCGAGTGGATCGTCGTCAACCCGTTTCACGACGGGGCCGTCCCGATGATCTATCTCCAGGGGATGTCGTCCGGTACGGAGACGGTCGGGATCGTCCTGTTGCCGGCGGCAATCGCCGTTCTCGTCGCGGTCGCCCTCCGGCCGGAGCGGTGGGCGAGCGCGTTGTCGGTGGGCGTTGGCGTACTCGCGGTTCCGATCGTCGTCGTCCATGTCGCCAGTTACGCGGAGTTTCACTGGACGTTCGTTCCTGGACCGGGTGTCGCGATGGTTCTCGCCGGTGGGAGTCTGCTCGCAGTGGTCGGTGGACGGGCGCTTCGACGATCGACAGCGAGGGAAATATAATGATTAATAATTAGATATACCTGATTTCATAACAATTTAGATACATTTATGGCCTGTCGAGTCGTACCCATTGGTGAGGAATCATGGGTAGATACATCGACACAGTACACGGTATCGGCGAGAGAGTGGGGACTCGACGGAGGAATGAACGCCGTTCTGTGCGCTCGACAATTCGGCTAGCTCTCTTCTCTCTCGCACTCGTCTTGGCCGCTGCGATGACGGTGTTGTTCCTGCCGGGGCTGCTCGCGCTGCTCGTGGTGGGCTGGACCGCTGGCGGTGGCGCGGAACTCGGGATCCACCGACTCCACGTGATGGGAATCGCCGCCGTCGTAGCGGTGTTCCTGCTCGGCCTGTTCGCGCAGGCGTACCGGCCGAAAACGCGCGTCGCGTCGATGTGGGGGGCGTTCATCGTCATTCTCAGCGTCAGCGTCGGCACCGTCTGGTTCGGCGTCGGACGTCCGGAGGAGGTCCTCCCGTTCCTGCAGGTGACGGGTATCGCGCTCGTCGCCCACCCGGCAGGACGACGGCTGTTCCGACGTGGTGACTCCTACAGCCCCGCGCTGCTGGCCTTAGTCGCCGTCGCTGCGGTTCCGTTGCTCGCGTTCGCCGCGACCCAGTTGAGCCTCTCGTCGAGCCTGACCGACCCCCACGCCGTCGACGGTCACTACGTGATGATGGCCGGGCTAGCGATCGCACCGCTCGCGTACGGCATCTTCGCCGCGCTCGGGTTCAAAGGCTGGCGGCTCGCGTCGTGGCTCGCGGCCCTTCCGATGGGGTACTACGGCCTGATGGCCATCTCGTTCCCCGCCCAATCGGGTTCGGTGGGTGCGACGTGGGGTGCGCTGGCGATCCTCTGGGCGATCGCGTTCGTCGCGACTGCGGAGTACTCGCGTGTGCGATCCTCCGCGATGCTTCGGCGCGAGACCGCCAGTGTGCCGGGTTCGCTCGTGGATCGATCCTGAGCGGTGGGGGCGAATCGTGATTCCGCCGGGACGGACCCGGTTCAGCCCGCTGTGGATCGGACCTGTCGGCAGCGGGGCGACCGACGGGCCCGTATTGTGGAGGGGGCTGTTGGAGCGGACACCGACTGTTCCAGTGATCGGCCCGAGATGCTTTGAATAAATCATCATGGAACTATTTTTATACAGAGGGTCGCTATCCTGGCAGTAATGGGTCCCCTGACCGATCATCCCTGGAGGCGGTGGCTTCTGCTCGGGTTCGTCGGCGCGATCGCCGGCACCGGCATCGGAAGCCTGTTTTTCGTCTCGGAGTTCTACGAGTACAGCCCGTTCGAGTTTCCGCTGCCGAACTTCGTGATCATTCCCACCGTCGGCATGCTCCTGTACTTCTGGACGCGGACGGTCGACGAGGTGCTCGCCCTCTCGTCGCTGACCGCGCTCGTCTGTGGAACGGTCGCGGCCATCGCGTATCTCACGCCGCTGTTCGTTCAGGACGGCATGATCGACACTCAACGACACATGCTCACGACGCAGGCGTTCAGTCGATTCGTCGGGGGGGTCTCGCTCAGTGCGGTCTTGCTGGGCTGTGGGTTGATCGTCGGGGTTATCCTCCGGAACGAAGTCCTCGGCCGACCGGCCGATGACGAGGTGATGAGACGCCGTCGTCGCATGCTCGTCGCTGCCACGGGCGCAGCAACCCTCCCGATTCCCGTCTGGGGTACTCGTGTCGCGACCAACTACGCCGCAGCACTCGAATACCGGGGACGGCGAGCAACCGTCACCGACACGCAGCTTCGAGGGGAGGAGCTCGACGTCACGGTGTCGATTCCGAACGACCTCCCCGACGAGGTGCTCGTCGAGTCGGTTCTCGTCCAGGTCGCCGGAGGCTACGAGCGGGAATCGACCAGCAGCCTGCCGGAGAAGACCATCCCGAGCGAATCCTCACTCGAACTGTCAGTCGCCGTCGGCTCGATCGCGGCAGTACTTGACGAGGAACCGGACGCGATTCACATCGACGGCTACGTCAACGTCTCGGGACTCACCGGATTCGAAGAGCGCATGCGAATCGATCCGTACGAGACGACGTTCGACGAGTGACGATGCGGGGCGACTTTCGGTCCGGGTTTCGCGGTCGTGCGCGCGAACGACCCGAAGCCAAACCCCTATCGGGTTCCCGCCCCACGGATCGAACATGGTACACGTTGCCATCGTCGGCGCGTACGGGAGCGCCGGCACGGCAGTCGCAGGCGACCTCGTTGACGAACCGGGTGTAGAGTTGACGGTAATCGACGACGGCGACCCCGGCGGTGGTCTCTGTATTCTCAAGGGCTGTATGCCGTCGAAGGAGGTCCTCTCGGCGGCCGAACACCGGTTTGCACCGCGTGACGACCCCCGCCTCGAAGGCGTCCCCGAGGTCGATCTGGAGGCCGTCTACGAGATCAAAGAGGAACACATCGGTTCGTTCGCCGAACACCGTCGGTCGGCCGTCCACAGCATGGCCGAACGCGAGAACGTCGAGTTCATCCACGGTACTGCGCGCTTCGTCGACGAACGGACCCTCGAAGTCGGCGACCGGACGATCGAACCCGACTACGTCGTGATCGCCACCGGTTCTTCGCTCAACGTGCCGGAACTCCCCGGCATCGACGAGGTTGACTTCACGACGAGCGCGGACGTATTCGACGCAACTGACTTCCCCGACTCCGGCATCGTGATGGGCTTCGGATACGTCGGTCTCGAACTCGTTCCCTACCTCGCCGAGGCCGGCGGGATGGATCTCACCGTGATCGAACACGACGCACGCCCGATCGACGAGGCCGACCCCGAGTACGGCGACCGGCTCCTCGACCTCTACGAGGAGAAGTTCGACGTCGAGATTCTTACCCACACGTACGAGAAGCGACTCGAACCAACCGACGACGGCGGCGTTCGACTCCACGTCGAACGGGAGATGGCCGCCGACGGGAGCGGTGAAGTCCCCATTGCCGAAACGGATGTCATCGAAGCCGACGAACTCTTCCTGTTTACCGGCCGTCGGCCCAACGTTGACGGACTGGATCTGGAAGCGGGTGGTCTCTCGGTCGGTCCCGGATGGGTCGAGGACACGATGCAGGCCACCGACGACGAGCGCGTGTTCGTCGTTGGCGACGTGAACGGCAAGGAGCCGATCCTCCACGTCGCCAAGGAACAGGGGTTCACGGCGGCGGAGAACATCCTCGCTCACGATCGCGGCGACGACCTCGCGATCTACGAGAACGTCCACCACCACGTGATCTTCTCCGGGCTGGGCGTCTACCCCTACGCGCGGGTCGGCCACTCCGTCGAGAGCGCGGAGGCTGCCGGATTGGACTACGTGGCCGCCACCCGCGACGCGAGCGACGACGGCGTGTTCAAGACGAAAGACGCCCCTGAAGGGCTTGCGACGCTCGTCGTGGACGCAACCGACGGCACCGTGCTCGGCTATCAAGGGATGCACTATCACGCCGACGTGATGGCCAAGACGATGCAGATCGTCGTCGAACTCGGTCTCGACGTACGCGACCTCCCCGACCGGGCATACCACCCGACGACGCCGGAGATCCTCGACGGACTGTTTCGGGACGCGGCCGACGCGGTTGAGTGAGGCGTTCCATACGGTTTTTTACCGGTTCGTATGAACGACACTGTATGAAGCGGCGACAACTTCTCAAAGCCCTCGCCGTCACGGCCATCCCCGCTACCGCTGGCTGTCTCGAAGGTGGCGAGGAGGAGTACGCCACCTTACAGCGGCTCGTGCTCGTCAACAGCATTGACGAGCCGGTCACGATCGATCTCCGGATCGAAACCGAGGAGACGGTCGTTCACGAGGGTGAGTACGAGATTTCGGCTGGACTCGACGGAACAGTTCCCGACTGTGAGTGGCCGGACGAACCGTTGGCCGTGATGGCCCGGAGAGCGGGTGACGACGAGTGGGCCAGCTACGAGACGGCGGATCGGGAGGGATGCCTGTCGCTGCTGTGTGACATCCACGAAGTCGGGATCTCCTTTTTCAAGACATCCGGTGAGTGTCCGATTCGGAACCCGCTCTGTCACGAGACCGCCGGCGAGTAGCGTTCATTTCCTGTTGCTTACGATCTCGATAGCGTTCACTCCCTGTCGCCAGCGGTCTCGATGTAGAGATGCGCGAGCGCGACGAGGACGACCGCCCCCGCGATTCCCGCTCCCATGCCGATGAGCGCCAGTCCGAGCGTCGACTCGACGGAAGCAACGCCGTAGAACGCAGGCCCGATGGCGATTACGGCCACTAGCAGGACGGTTCCCACGTCCGCAACGATCGGGGACGACCCGTGCCACGCTCGTCTGAGCGCCTCGATCGGGAAGCAGTAGTCGATCCCGGCGGCCGGGATCGCGAGCGTCGTTCGGCACGCGAGGTAGGCGACGATCGGGCCACCGATGGCGAACGAGACCAGCGGGGGAAACGCCGTCAGGGGGAGAAACGCGAGAAAGAGGATAACGATGACCGCGCCGGTCGCTGACAGGAGCATGACGGAGGCCTTCGCCGCCGCCTTCACCCGCTTTTTCGGCTGGGGTTCGCGGCCGACGTACTGGTCGATCGCCACCTGGAAGATGATCCCGGCCGGATAGGCGAACAGGAGCACGATCGCCAGCAGTCGGCTCGGCCAGTCGATCGCCGTGACGAGCGCGCCGCCGAG
>SKSS01000123.1 GCA_007122875.1 Salinarchaeum sp.
CGACCGGAGCTGTACGTCGCCGTCGGCATCAGCGGTGCCGTCCAGCACATCGAGGGGATGAACGACAGCGATGTCGTCGTGGCGATCAACGACGACCCGAACGCACCGATCTTCGACCACGCCGACTACGGCGTCGTGGGCGACCTCTTCGAGGTCTGTCCTGAACTCGCCCGACTCGCCCGTGAGGGCGGCTCGAAGGAGGTGATTGCATGACCGAACCCACCGAGACGACCGACCCGAACTACGACGGCGCGTTCGACGCGATCGTCGTGGGTGCTGGCCTGGCCGGGAGTGCCGCGGCGATCACGATGGCCCGCGAGGGCCTCGACGTGATCGCCATCGAGCGGGGCTCCTCGCCGGGTGCGAAGAACGTCTTCGGCGGCGTCCTCTACACACCGACGTTGCGCGAACTGGTCGACGTCGACGATGCGCCGCTGGAGCGGTACGTCGCCGAGAAACGCTTCTCGATGCTCACTCCCGAGGACGAAACGGCGGTCTCGATGCGGCCCGGCGCGTGGCACGAGGAGCCACACAACGACTCTTACACCGTTCTGCGCGGCGAGTTCGACGAGTGGCTCGCCGAGCAGGCGGTCGAGGACGGGACGGTGCTGGTCACGGAGACGACCGTCACCGACCTCCTTCGCGATGAGCGCGGCACGATCGTCGGCGTCGACACCGACCGCCCGAACGGCGAACTCCGCGCGCCGATCGTCGTCCTCGCGGAGGGCGCGAACTCGCTGGTCACGGAACGCGCCGATCTGAAGGAGACCGCAGACCGCAGCGATGTCGCGGTCGCGGTGAAGGAGGTGCTCGAGTTCCCGGACACGGAGGGAGCGATCGAACAGCGCTTCCGCCTCACCGACGAGGCCGGCGTCTCCTACCACTACTTCGGCGAGGGGGCCGTCGGAGACGCGTTCGGCGGCGGGTTCCTCTACACCAACGAGGATACCGTGAGCGTCGGGATCGCCTACCGCATCTCCGACGCGGTCGACCGGCAGCCGAAGCCCGAGGAGACGCTGAACGCGTTCAAGTCCCACCCGGCGGTCGCACCGCTGGTCCGGAACGGCCGGACGGTGGAGTACACCGCCAAGACGATCCCGGAGGGTGGTCCCGACGCGATTCCCGACCTCGTCCACGACGGGGCGGTCGTCGTCGGGGACGCGGCGGGACTCGTGCTCAACAACGGCGTCCATCTGGAGGGGACCAACATGGCGATCGAGAGCGGCTACCACGCCGGTCGTGCGGTCGCCGAGGCGATCGAGGCCGGTCGCGTCGACGCCGCAGCCCTCAGTTCGTACCCCGAGCACCTGGAGGGGTCGTTCGTGGTGCGGAACCTCGAACGCTACGGCTGGCTGATGGAGCGTGCGATCGAGGACCGCGACCTGCTGTTCGCGGACCTGCCGCGTGCGATCGCTGACGCCGGCGAGGAGTACTTCCGAATCGATCGCGATCCGAAGGCCGTCCACGCCGAGAACGCGAAAGAGCGGGTCTTAGAGACCGTCGGCGGGTGGACCGGTGCGGCGAAGCTCGCCTGGCGGTACCGGAAGGTGGTATCATGAGCGCCCAACCCAGCGTACCCGACGTCGACAACGCGACCCTGGAGGATCGACTCTACACGGTGAAGTACGAGGATCCGGGAGACTCCCACCTCGACGTGAAGGTCCCCGGCTTCTGTGCGGAGCGATGTGACACCGACGACTGCATCGACGTCTGTCCGGCCGGCGTCTGGCAGCAAACCGACGACGGCGTTCCACAGATCGCCTACGAGAACTGCCTGGAGTGTGGTAGCTGCCGGTTCGCCTGTCCGCTCAACAACGTCGTCTGGGAGTACCCCGAGAACGGCGCGGGCGTCACCTACCGGCACGGGTGACGGATCCGGACCTCCGTTTCCTGTCCAGCATCCACGAACGGAGCGTCGGCCTGACCGGAACCTGCCCGATTCCCGCGTTCTGGGAACTGATGTTCACCTCTTTAGACGGTCGAACCAATTCTCGACTATGCCACCCGTCACCCTCTCGGCGGCCGCCGACGCAGCAACGACCGAGGGTCCGCTCCGGGTCTGCCTGGAGGTGGAGCCTCACGATGACGCCGGCTGCGTCGTGGCCGACGCTGGTCCGTTCGTCGCCGACGTCTCGCAGCAGCTCAAAGGGGACGCCGGGTGTCCGGAGGAGGACTGCGAGTGTCACTCCACGGTGACCTACGACGGATCAGGTGCGTCCCGAACGTATAAGACGCGACCGACTGGAGAGTACTGTATCTGCCCAGTCTTCGCCCGCTACGACTGCATTCCCGACATCGAGGACGTCAGGGAGGGATCGATGATCGTCACGCTCGACGTCCCCGACCGGACCGAACTCCGCCCCATCGTCGCCGATCTGCGCGAAACCGGTGCACGCGTCCATCTCCGTCGGCTCACGCGAACCGACGGCGGTAACGAACGTTCACTCGAACTCGAGGTATCCGAACTCACCGAGAAACAGCGAGAGGCGGTCGAGATCGCGGTCGAGGAGGGGTACTACGAGACGCCCCGTCGGACGGACCTCGACGCACTCGCGACCGAACTCGGTGTCTCGAAGTCCGCGGTCTCCCAGCGGCTCAACGCGGTGGAGTCGAAGCTGATCCGGTCGCTCGTCCGTTCGAACGAGTGACCGCGATGACGCATCGTCTCCGTTCTCCAGTCGCCCCCAGAGCCACCGATAACGACCGCGTGCGTACGTGAGCGCTGGATCAGCGGGGGCATCCTCTCTACTCGATCGTCCGATGCGTTCTCTCGATCGATCCGACTCGACTGTTCGGGTGCGCGAACGGCAACCCTGAACAGGCGTTAACCCTGCTCTTTTGCTGTGCAACGGCTGCGATCTCCGACGGATACCTGGCCCGTGTACGAAATCCGGTCAGCTAGTCACTCAGTGGGATACACAGACTGCGAGCCAACTGGAATTCTTGTCTTACTATCGAAACGAGTACAGCAATCCGATGAGCCCGATCGCTACGACCAGCGCACGGGTATACACCCGTGGAAGGCCGCCACGGATGGTACGTACTGCCGCCACCGTACCAAGCAAGAAAAAATACAATATTGACATCAGTTTCGCGTGCTTTGAGTGCCGAGACCACCGATCTTTGACGGTAGACCCCGTCTCTGGGGTAACCACAGTAGCCACACCCCCCGGTCAAGCACTACATCGAGCAGCCAGACACGGATTTAAGAACGTTGCCGACGTATCACACGATATGGCCGCAGAACTTTCCGACCGGGTTCGAGAGATCGCAGAGGTTCGCGGCCTTCCGGAGTCCGAGGTTTTCGAGCGGGCCCTCGAACGGGGTCTCGAAGACCTCTGGGAGGATCTTGTACTCGCGCAGTACCTCGAGGGGGAGCTCGAGCGTGAGGAGGCTATCGAGCGTATCGGTCGGACGAAGGTCGAACGTCTCGACCGAGAGCAAGAGGTCGTCATGGAGGACGTTGACTGGGGCCTGAACGCGTGACGCTTGCGGCTGTCTCGGACGCAGGACCGCTCATTCACCTCAGCGTGAGACGAGTCTCTTCGTGCCCGAGGCGGTCGTGGAGCGCGGTATCCAGATGCTGGACGAACAGTAACGGACCGAACGGGCTCTAAAGCCGCGCTAAACACATTCACGATGGATAGATCCTGAGTCGTGAGTGCGGAGGCCATTCTATCATCGTGTTGACTCGGGTGGCGAAACACGAACGCAAACAGAGCTTGGGGTTGCTGTACGACAGGGGATTCTCGATCAACAGTACGTCACATACAGCACCTACAGAGGGAACACTTACGACGCCCCATCACCAATCACATCTCATGGCGATCGACATCGAGACCTTCGAAAACACGCCGCCGGAGGATCTCCGGGAGTTGAGCAACCCGGAGAAGGTTCTTCAGTTTTTGATCGCCAACGACGACAAGGCGTTCAAAGCCACGGAGATTGCGGCGGGAGCGGACGTGAACGAGAACTCGATCAGTACGGTACTGGGCCGACTCGAAGACCGGGATCTCGTCCGGCACAAGGGCGAATACTGGGCGATCGGTGAGGTCGAGCGCATTCGGTCGTTCGAGCGCTATCGTCGAGCGACCGAGCGGCTAAACGAGCGATACGGCTCCGAGGACAAAGCGGAGTGGCGAGCACACGCTCCGGACCAGTCGAAGCGTGACCGAACTAACGAATGAGTTTTCACCGTGGTGATGTCGTCTATGGGGCGGATCCGTTCAAAGGAGCCGATTACTCCCGTCCGTGGCTGGTGATCAACAACGGATCACACCCGTTTCATGGTGAACAGTACGTCGTCCTCGCGTTGACGAGCAAAACGTGGCATGACGGTCTATTGGAGGTACACAACGACGACTGGACCGAAGGCGGAACGCCTCGACAAAGTAGCGTGATCCCGTGGAGCGTCGAAACGCTCGATCAGACAGACATCGATCATTGGCAGGGAACGCTCAGTCCCGAAATCGTGACGCAAGCCGTCTCGAAGTTCAGAACATATATCGCCGAACCGTAGCCCCTCAAATTCGGGTCTCCAAGCCCGTCCAGTGCCGAGGCCGCACAATACCATTCCGTCTCACGGGCCACCAGACACGCCAACCACCTACTCGTCGCTCGGGTAGTCCTCGCGCCGTTCTGCGTCTCGCAACACCGGATACGGATCGTACCGTGGGCCAGCCGCCGCACCGACCTCGTCGAAATCGGAGGGCTGGTCGTCGCTCAACGACCCGTCGTTGTCCCGAATCTCGAAGTGGAGGTGGGGACCGGAGCCGGTGACGCCGGAGTTGCCGAGCCAGCCGATGTGCTGACCGCGCTCGACGGTGTCACCGGGACCGAGCGTTCGATCCTCGTCCGGGTGCGGGGCGAACGCATCCTCGTGTCGGTCGGGTTCGTCGGGTCCCAGATGCAGGTAGCCGTACATGTACGCGTCGTCGTGTGAGTCGACGTGGATGGTGTAGCCGCCTCCGCTGCCCGGCGTGATCGAGTGCGAGTCGGGGTGGCCCTGCATCCAGTCACGGATGGTCCCCCCTCGAACGGCGTACACCTTCGCTCCCGCCACGGGATACCCCTCTTCCTCCTCGTCGCGGGGGAGCGACTGAACCGTTCCGTCGTCTCCCCACTCCTCGTAGATGTCCACGCCGCGGTGGACGCGATCGCCGCCGTCGCGGTCCTCGTCCCACCCGTCGGGATACCAGATGTCGCGACGATCCGCGGCCAGCGGGAACGTGATCTCCTCGGGGAACGACGCGAAGTCGAGATTCGGATCGCGCTGGGGGGCCCACGACTCCGATTCCGTGGTGAGATCCGCACCGATCACCCAGACCGCCAGATCAGTCGCTGCCTCGGAGGATCCCCTGGTGAACAGGCCGACGCCACCCGCGAGCGCGACGTCGACCGAGACCGGCCCGACCGCCCACCCACGGGGTTCACGATCGCCCCACGGCCAGACGCGAACCCACGCCTCGTCGTCGACGACTCGAAGCCGCTGGGCGATCGTGGTGTTCACGGTGATGGTGTCGTCGTCGTTTCGGTCGAGCTCGGCGTGATCGGGGTCGAACTGTGCGATTCGAGCCAGCGCGGACTCCGAACTCCCACCGACGACGCCGACGCCTTCCTCCTCCGACGCACGAGCGAGGAGGTCGAGCCGATTCGCCGTCGCCGAACGATCCTCTGTCTGCCAGACGCAGAACAACTCACAGTCCTCCGTGGCTGGTACGTCGGTCCACAGGACGCCGTCTGTACCCTCCCCGTCTTTCCGGAGGTGGAGACACCCTTCGGGTCCGGTGATGCGTCGTCGCGTACGCTCGCCGACTTCCACCTGAAGCCCGTCACCGGAGTCCGCGTACACCGCCTTGAGGTCCGATGGAGCGTCGCCGATCTCGTCGTCGTCGAAGCCGCGAAAGTACCTCGTCTCGATTTCGTCGTCTTCGTCCAGCGGATCGCGGTCGTCGTCTTCGTCTGATTGATCTCGGTCGTCATCTTCATCCGACCGATCATGGTCGTTATGGAAGTTGCAAGGCTAAAACCCCGCCCTTCAGGGCGGGGATACGGCCGACAACGCCTCCACTAACCACACTCGATGGCACTGCTGGATATTCCACGCCCAGTCGTTACTTTTAATACACAATCACCTATAACTAGTTATGGACACAGTCCGATGCTGGAGACAACCCGCACCTATCGAGCGAAAATCGTCAACCACTCACAGGTGAGCGACGACCTCGACCAGTGCGGGTTCGCAGGGTCGAAACTGTGGAACGTCGCCCGATACTACACGCAAGGCCGATGGGATGACGACGGGGAAATCCCCGACGACGGCGAACTCAAATCCGAACTCAAGGAACACGAACGATACAGTGACCTCCATTCTCAGTCAAGTTCGTTCGAAAGGCGAAGCCTTTCGTGATGCCAATGAGCGAAGCTCATTGAGCACAGCGAGTTCTCGAAGAGCTTGCTGAGTCGTTCACCAGTTGGTACAATGCACGCCAACACGGAGACGAGGACGCCAACCCACCCGGCTATCGCAAACACGGCGACGAACACCCACGCTCCACCGTGACGTGGAAGCAGAAAGGCATTAAACACGATTCCAAGCACAGCCAACTCCGACTGAGCAAGGGCTTCAACCTGAAGACCCACCGCTCGGACTTCATCCTCTGTGAGTACGAGACGCGACCGGACGTGACCGTGGAGAACATCCAGCAAGTCA
>SKSS01000075.1 GCA_007122875.1 Salinarchaeum sp.
CTCCTGTACTGGATGGGCTACGAGGACGGCAACGCGATCCCCGAGGACGCGAACATCTTCACGATCGCGGTTCCGATCGCCACACAGGTTCCCCACGCAACCGGCACGGCGTGGGCCTCGAAGCTCAAAGGCGAGAGCAAGGCGTTCCTCTGTTACTTCGGCGACGGCGCGACCAGCGAGGGCGATTTCCACGAGGGGCTGAACTTCGCGGGGGTCTTCGACGTGCCCGCGATATTCTTCTGTAACAACAACCAGTGGGCGATCTCGGTCCCACGAGAACGCCAGACGGCCAGCGCGACGATCGCCCAGAAGGCGACCGCCTACGGCTTCGAGGGCGTGCAGGTCGATGGAATGGACCCGCTGGCGGTGTATCAGGTAACCCGGCGTGCAGTCGAGAAAGCCAAAGATCCGGACGATGACGAACTTCGACCGACGCTGATCGAGGCGGTCCAGTATCGCTTCGGCGCACACACGACCGCCGACGATCCATCGGTCTACCGCGACGACGAGGAGGTCGAACGCTGGAAGCGAAAGGACCCGATCCCGCGACTGGAGGCGTTCCTGCGGCGGCGGGGTGTTCTCGACGACGAGCGGGTTGACGCGATCGAAACCGAGGTACAGGAGGAAGTCGCTGAGGCGATCGAGGAAGCCGAGTCGGTCGAACGGCCCGATCCGGAGGAGATATTCGAGTACGTCTACGAGGACGTTCCGGAAGCGCTACGTAATCAGCGCGAGTGGTTCGAACGAGTCCGGGAGACGTACGGTGACGACGCACTCCTGGAGGACTGATCGGAATGGCAACGACGCAACCCCCAGATCCAGAGGCAGTGGCGACGGAGAATCTCACCCTCGTGCAGGCGGTCCGCGACGGCCTGCGCGACGAGATGGAACTCGACGACGACGTCGTCTTGCTCGGCGAGGACATCGGCAAGAACGGCGGCGTGTTCCGCGCGACCGAAGGACTCTACGACGAGTTCGGCGAGGATCGCGTGATCGACACGCCGCTCGCGGAATCGGGCATCGTCGGGACGGCGATCGGGATGGCCGCGTACGGTCTCAAACCCGTGCCGGAGATCCAGTTCATGGGCTTCATCTATCCGGCGTTCGATCAGATCGTCTCCCACGCCGCCCGTCTGCGAACCCGCTCGCGCGGCCGGTTCACCTGTCCGATGGTCGTGCGTGCACCCTACGGCGGTGGCATCCGCGCGCCGGAACACCACTCCGAATCGACGGAGGCCTTCTTCGCACACAACCCCGGCCTGAAGGTCGTGATGCCGAGTTCGCCGTACGACACCAAGGGACTGCTCATCAGCGCGATTCGGGATCCCGACCCGGTGATCTTCCTCGAACCGAAGCTCATCTACCGGGCGTTCCGCGAACCCGTTCCGGACGAGCCCTACGAGGTGCCGATCGGGGAGGCCGCGGTGCGGCGAGAGGGCGAGGACATTTCGGTGTTCACGTGGGGGGCGATGGTTCGCCAGACGCTCGAAGCGGCCGACGACCTGGAGGGAGAGATCGACGTGGAGGTCGTTGACCTTCGGACGGTGTCGCCGCTCGACCGTGACGCGATCGTCGAATCGTTCAAGAAGACCGGCCGTGCGGCGGTCGTCCACGAGGCCCCCCGAACCGGCGGACTCGGCGGCGAGATCACGTCGATCCTCCAGGAGGAGGCGCTGCTCTATCAGGAAGCGCCGGTCGAGCGGATCACCGGCTTCGACACGCCGTTCCCGCTGTATGCGCTAGAGGACTACTACCTGCCCGAACCCGCCCGGATAACGGAGGGTATTCGCGACGCCGTCGACTTCTAGAGCCATGGTACACGAGTTCAAACTGCCGGACGTAGGCGAAGGGGTCGCCGAGGGCGAACTGTTGGAGTGGCTCGTCGAGGAGGGCGATCCAGTCTCGGAGGATCAGCCCGTCGCCGAGGTCGAGACCGACAAAGCCGTCGTGGACGTGCCCTCGCCGGTGGACGGGACCGTCCACGAACGGCGCGCGACGGAAGGCGAGATGGTGGACGTCGGAAGCGTGTTCATTACGTTCGCACTCGACGGCGAGGAGCCAGCCGCCGGTGACACCGACGCCGAAACCGGCGAGAGCGAGGGAGACGCTGATGGAGCCACCGCCGACGTGGGCGCACCTGACGGTCGGGTGTTCGCCGCGCCGACGGCCCGCCGGCTGGCGCGCGAATTGGGCGTCGACATCGCGTCCGTGGAGGGATCCGGTCCCGGTGGCCGTGTCACTGACGCCGACGTGCGTGCGGCTGCGGAAGACGGCGAGACGCCGTCCGAGGCCGAGGCGGCGGTCGCAGAGGCCGAGGAGCCGATCGGCGAACCGGACGACGCCGAGATGGGGACGGCGACCGAGGCCGCCCCCACGACGGAAGCACCCGAGGCAGCGAGCCGCGACCGGACGCTCGCCGCACCGGCCACGCGACGGCTCGCCGAGGAGGAGGGTGTCGATCTGAACGAGGTCCCGGCCGTCGACGAGCGCGACGGCGAGGCGTTCGTTACGCCCGAAGCCGTCCGCGAGTACGCGACGGCCCAGCGGGCCGCACAGGAGGCCGACGCGGCGGCCGCCCAGGAATTCGAACCCTCTCGCGAGGACGAACGAATCCCCTATCGTGGCGTTCGCCGGACGATCGGCGAGGCGATGGAGCGCTCGAAGTACACCGCCCCGCACGTCACTCACCAGGAGATGGTGGACGTGACCGAACTCGTCGAGACGCGCGAGGAACTGAAGCCGGTCGCCGAGGAGCGCGGCATCAAGCTGACGTACATGCCGTTCGTGATGAAGGCGGTCATCGCCGCCCTCGACGACCATCCCGTGCTCAACGCGACCCTCGACGAGGACGCCGGCGAGATCGTTCTTCGAGGTGACCGCCACATCGGTGTCGCGGTCGCGACCGAGGCCGGGTTGATGGTGCCGGTCGTCGAGGACGTCGACCGGAAGGGGATGCTCCAACTCGCGTCCGAAACGCACGAGTTGGCACAGAAAGCCCGCGACCGCACGATCAGCCCGGACGAACTGCAGGGAAGTACGTTCACGATCACGAACTTCGGGGCGTTCGGCGGCGACTACGCCACGCCGGTCATCAACTATCCCGAGGTGGCCATTCTCGGGATGGGAGAGCTGAAACAGCGGCCGATGGTCGTCGATGGCGAGGTCGAGGCTCGATACTCGCTTCCGATCTCGATTTCGATCGATCACCGGGTGGTAGACGGTGCGGATGTCGCGCAGTTCGCCGGTCGGCTCGCGACGTATCTCTCGGAGCCGCGACTGCTCCTGTTGGAGTGAGTCAAACCCACATCCGACCCACCCGGCCGTCGTCGGACGGACGATCGGACACATATTCATCAGATACCGAATACTCTGGTAGTTCACGAATCAGCTATCGAACGTTCGGGTGGTTCACGAAAGTAATTGGATCCAGTCAAGCATCTCCTGTTGCCGCATTATACAAAAAGACATAAGCCACTATGTATTGAACAAAATTCGAATCTACCTCATCTATCTCTACTATTTTCATAGCTCATCATATAATTATATCGCAACTTTTTATAATAGGCCGATGTTTTATCGTGTGTATGTCACAGAATAGTGAATCTTCCACGGTGACAGGAAGCGGAACGACCGGCCGACGCTCGTTTCTAAAGCAGGCAACAGTCGCGGGAAGCGCAGCCGCCCTCGCAGCCACCGCCGGCTGTATCGACGACGGCGATGACGAGGTCGACGATGCCGGCGATCCGCTCCCGTCGTTTGAGTACTACAACAACCCGGAAGATTACAACCCGGCCCGTCACGACCTGATCAACATCGTCGCCGAGAACCTCCAGGAAGTCGGCCTCGACGTTGAGGTCGAAGTCCTCGAGTGGGCGACGCTCCTGTCGGCGGTTCTCGACGAGTACGACTTCGGCATGTCCACCTGGAGTCAGTTCCCCGGTGTCGACCCTGCGCCGACGATCACCGACCGCTTTACGTCCGATCACGCCGAGGAACCCGGACTCGGGAATTACCACGGCTATCAGGACGACCGGATGGACGAACTCATCGACATCCAGAACGAAACCACCGACGAACAGGAGCGAATCGACGCCCTCCACGAGATTCAAGAAAAGGTCGCCGAGGACGTTCCGTTCCACCCGTTCCTCATGGAACTGGAGATGGTTCCACATCTCGACGACCAGCTCACCGGCTTCGTCGATCACATCTCGGGCTACAGTGAGATCAACAGCTACGCCAACGTCCAGCCCCTCGACGAAAACGAGGACAACCAGCTGCGTGGGTTCTGGACGGAAGCGCTCGAGAACCTGAACCTCTGGGACCACGCAAGCCTGAGCAAACACACACACCTGCAGGACGCGCTCCAAGAACGGGTCATGGTGATGGACGGGGATCTCGAGCACGATGTCGAGCTCTCCGTCGCCACCGGTATCGAGCGCCCGGACGAGGAGACCATCGTCCTCGAGATTCGCGACGACGGCAGCTGGAGCGACGGCGAGCCGATGACCGCAGCGGACGTCGAGTTCACGTACCAGACGATCATCGACCAGTCCCCGTCGCAGTGGAGCACCGCGGCCAGCCTGCTCGAATCCGTTGAACTCATCGACGATGACACCGTCGAACTCGGTCTCAGCCAGCCACTCGGGATCGCGGCCGAAGCTCAGGTTCTGGAGGGCATCTACGTCGCGCCCAAGCACGTCTGGGAGGGCGTCGATCCGGTCGAAGACGAACTCGTTGAGGACCCGGTCTGTGGCGGAATGATGGAAGTCGAGTACTGGGACGTCGGTCAGGAGATCCAGCTCGTCGCTCGCGACGACCACCGCCTTGACTTCGACATCGAGGGGATCTACTGGGAGATCATCCCGGAGACCGCCACGATCTGGGAGATGACCGAGCGCGGCGAGATCAACTACCACCCGTTCGCACAGCCCTCCCGCGAACTCTACGAGGGCGAACAGGACGTCGACAACCTCGAGATACAGACCGTCGAGGGCAGCGGCTGGACACACCTGAACATCAACATGCGCGATCCGCCGCTCGACGAGCAGGCCGTCCGCCAGGCGATCGCTCACGCCGTGCCGAAGGACACGCTCAGTGAGGAGGTCTACTACGACTTCTACCCGTCCGCCCACTCGCTGATCAACCCGTCGTACGGCGACCTGCACAACCCGGACGTCAAGCAGTACGATCAGTCGCTCGAATCCGCTCAGGAGACCTTGGAGGACGCCGGCTTCGTCATCACTGACGACGGCGTTCACTACCCCGCAGAGTGAACTGACTCGATTCACCGCCTCCCGGTGAACTGAGATATCCGACGCTTTTTTGGCTCAGATCCCGCTCCGAGACCGCCGAGATGATGGTCTCAAAGGGATCTGAGTCGACGATCTCAACGGCGTCCGAGTCGGCTCCGCGGCGAGTTCCGTTTGGGGAACCGTTTTCGGTTTCCGTTCCCAATCCGGCGTACATGGAGTCGGTGACGATCGAAGACGTGCGTGCTGCTCGTGCCCGATTCGACGACGAGTCGGTCGTCCGAACGACGGCGATCGAGAGCAGCCGGCTGCTCAGTGACCGCTCGGGTGCGGACGTGTTCTTGAAGATGGAACACCTCCAGCGAACGGGGTCGTTCAAGACCCGTGGGGCGTACAACAAGCTTCAGCGGCTCGCCGAACGTAGTGACGTCGATCGGGTCGTGGCCGCGAGTGCGGGCAACCACGCACAGGGGGTCGCGCTCGCGGCCACGAAGTCCGGAATCGATTCGACGGTCGTGATGCCCACGGCCGCTCCACAGACGAAAGTCGACGCCACGCGCGGGTACGGAGCCGACGTCGTCCTTTCCGGCCGGAGCTTCCAGGAGGCACTCGCTCACGCGGAAACCCTCGCTGAGGGCGACGATGTCGAGTTCGTCCACGCATACGACGATCCCGACATCGTCGCCGGACAGGGAACGATCGGCCTGGAAATCGCAGAGCAGGTTCCAGATGTCGATGCGGTGATCGTCCCGATCGGGGGCGGCGGACTGATCGGCGGAATCGCAACGGCGCTCGCGGGCGTCGCACCGGACGTTCGCGTGATCGGTGTCCAGGCCGAGGACGCAGCGACAGTACCCGAGAGTCTCGATAAGGGGCTTCCGTGTGGGATCGGCGACCCCGATACGATCGCCGACGGCATCGCTACAGGTGGGATCTCAGAGCTCACCTTCGGGCTGATCCGTGACCACGTCGACGAGGTGGTGACGGTGACCGACCAGGAGATCGCACACGCGGTCCTCGTACTGTTAGAGCGGACGAAACAGCTCGTCGAGGGTGCAGGTGCGGCGTCGGTCGCGGCGTTGTCTTCGCCCGACCTCGACGTACGGGGTGAGCGCATCGTCGCCGTCTTAGGCGGCGGTAACATCGACATGTCGATGCTCCAGACGGTGTTGACCCACGCGCTCGCCGACCGAAGCCAACTGCTCAGGCTTCGGGTTCGGATCGACGATCGACCGGGGAAGATGGCGGAGCTATCGGGACTGATCGCAGACCACGGCGCAAACATCCGGAGCGTCCGCCACGACCGTGCCGTCGACGACCTCGACGTGGGTGACGCCTACCTCGTGTTCCAGATCGTCACCAGCGGGGCGAGTCATGCCGACGAG
>SKSS01000084.1 GCA_007122875.1 Salinarchaeum sp.
CCTCGGCTCCGTCGATCGGGATCGGAACGCGTTCGTGTACTTCGGCCCAGCCCTCCATCCCGCCGAGCATGACGCGAACGTCCTCGAAGCCGGCGTCCGAGAGCGCTGCGCCGAATGCCGCCGACGCAATCCCCTTCCCGCAGACGGTGACGATCGGCCCGCCGTCAGCGAGTTCGGCGACCCGTTCGCGTTCGTCCTCGGTGAGTTCGTCGCCGGGGACGAACCGAACCCGGTGTGCGCCCGGCATTCGCCACGCGTCGAAGCTCTCCTCGTCGCGGGTGTCGACGATCGTGACCGGATCATCCGTATCGAGCAGCTCCGCGACGGCTTCGGGTGTCGTGGTGGTGACCATACGGTAGTGTTGAGAGCGGGGCGAAACAAAGCGTTTTGGCGGCGGTGCTCTCGACCCAGGATAATAGTCTGAATGCCAAATTATTTGCGTTGGGAGGTCAAACGATTGGATATGGCCGATTCTCGCTCGTCGTGGCCGAACGGGATGGATGCCGAAGCACGGATTCGGCACGTCGCTCTTACGCGGACGACGGCCCGAAACGCGGGATGGATCGCCGAGGAGGCGGATGTCTCGCGGGACACGGCCGTGAAGTATCTCACCCGGATGGTCGATCGCGGCGAACTCGTCGCCGTGGAGACCACCGATGGAGTCTGCTATCGATCGGACGGCGTCACACAGTTTCTCCGCGAGATTCGACACCTCACAGAGGAACACACGGCGGACGATCTCACGAAGGAACTGCGGGCGGTTGCAGACGAGATCGATACACGAAAATCGACGTACGGCGTCGAGTCTCCCACGGAACTCCGCCGAAGCGTCGGTGACGAGGAACTCACGGCGGAGGAGCGTCGAGCGCGAATCGACGCTGCCGAAGAGTGGGAGTACGATATCGAGATGCGCGAGGCGATACAACTGGCTCTCGCGCTCAAACAGTCGTTGACGGCGCTCGATGCCGAAGGCGGTGTCGACCTCGCGGGATCGGGGACGCTACCGCAGGAAGGATAGGATTGATGGTCGTGCTTCTCATCGGAGGCCGAGGCTTCACTCGCCGGGAGGGGCTTCGACGGCTCAAAGAGCGGCTCGACAAGGAACCTGGCTTCGAGGCCGTCCGGTATGCCCCGTCCAGGATCCGTCCACGGAGCGTCGTCGCCGATGTCGATGTCGAGGTGTTCCTTGGAGCCTCGTTTCCCCGCAGAACAGCGACCGTCGAAGTGTCGTGGCGACCACGAGAGGGAACCGATCTGCAACGGATACAGTGGATCGACGAGAGCGTTAGCCTCGGATGGCACAAAGACGGCGATCACCCGACACTTGGGACGACACACTTCCAGATCGAACGAGACGGACAGACCGTTCATGAACCAGGACACATAGAAACGGCGGCACCGCTGGCGTTCCTCGAAACGTGCCTTGATCGACTCCCACGTCGGCTCGAAGAGACTACCTGACCGTCTGCCATCCGATTTGTCGGAGCATCCCTAACAGGCGCGACGATTCACCGGCTGGCGGACGTTTATCCCGGTCCGCGACCACGACACTCTCATGTCAGAAGTCACCGAGTTGACCCGTGAACTCGTCTCGATTCCGAGCCACGAGGACGAAACCGCGGCTGGCGACGCCATTGAAGAGTGGCTGCGCGCCGAAACCGACGCCGACGTAACGCGCGACGAGGTCGGTAACGTGATCGCGTGGAAGGGCGATGGCGAGCGGTCGCTCGCTCTCGTCGGCCACCACGACGTGGTACCGCCCACCGACGCACAGGTCGAGGACGGCGAGTACGTCGTCTACGAGGAGGACGGCCGGCTCTACGGTCGCGGAGCCGCGGACATGAAGGGGGCGGTCGCGGCGGCAATGATTGCCTTCCGGGACGCGGACCCCGACTGCGAACTCGCGTTCGCGTCGTTCGTCGACGAGGAGGTCGGCGGACGGGGCGCGCGTCACGCCGCCGAGTCGGGATTCGTCCCCGACTGTGCGATCGTCGCCGAGGGGTCGACGAACTACTCGAAGGAGGGCGTCACCGACGTGGCGATCGCCCACCGCGGTCGGCGGGGAAGCCGGGTCGTCGCCCGCGGATCGGCGGCTCACGCCAGCGAGCCGGAAGCCGCCGAGAACGCCATCTACCGGGCCTGTGACGCCGTCGACATCGTCCGCGAAGTGGAGCGACCCTCGACCGAGGTGTTCGGCCGGGAGTTCGGTGGCAGCCTCGCGGTGACGACGATCGACGCCGGCGACCGGGGCAACGTCATTCCCGACGAGTGTTCGTTCACGATCGACGAGCGGACGGTGCCCGGCGAACGCGCCGCGCTGGAGCGCGTCGAGGACGTACCCGGCGTCGAGTGGATCGTCGAGGGGGACGCGCCGCCGATGCGGTGTGACGATTCCGACTTCGCGAACCTCGTGTTGGAGGCCGCGACCGAGGTACAGGACGGCGACCCCGAACACGTACTCAAACCCCACGCGACCGACGCAGGACGGCTCGCGGAAGCCGGCGTGAGCTGTCTGGTCTGTGGGGCCTCCGAACCGGGCGAGGCACACACCGAAGACGAGAGCGTCGGCATCGACGTGCTGGAACGCTGTGAGCGGATCTATCGGGAAACGGCCGATCGGTTCGTCTGAGCGCCGACGCCGTTTTGGGAACAGGGCGCACCGACAAACGGATACGATCAGTGATGTTGTATCTGTACGATGGACGTTCCGGAAGCACAGGACATCCCCGATTCCACGGTCGAAGAGCTGTGCCGACTGGTCGATCCGGAATGGGAACTCGAACGGACGGATCCGGCCGAACGGGGCTTTTGCTCGGTCTATCGGGTCGTCCTGGCCAGTGATGGGGTGCCACAGGATCGCTATCTGAAAGTCTCGCCCGATGGAGGGCGGTGGGGGATCCCGGACGAGGCACGGGTACAGGCGGTTCTCGACGCCCACACGTCGATTCCGGTTCCCGAAGTGTACGGTGTCGTCGACGACCACAACGATCTCCCGTCACCGTTCTATCTCATGCAGGCGCTTCCCGGCGAGGAACTCGCCTACGAGTGTGTGTCCCGATTCGACGACGACGTACTCCGACGACTTGCTCGCGAGACGGGGGAGTACCTCGGCGAACTGCATTCGGTTCCGGCGGTCGATCGATTTGGACACGTCCGCCATGACGACTCCGACCGGTGCGGTGGGGCACCTGACGGGGATCCGACGACACTGACCGTTGGCGATCCCTACGAAACCTGGCCGGTCTCTCTACGTGCGTACCTCGATCGGGAACTCGACCGTCACGCCGACTCCCCGTTTGCCGTGCTCACGTCCGAGTTGCGTGAGTGGTTTTCGGACGGAATCAGCGACGTGGTGGGGCCGTTCGAGCCAGTACTGGGACGGAACGACCACGGCCTGCACAACCTCCTCATCGATCCCGACACCGGTGCAATCACTGGGATGCTCGACTGGGGCTATACGCTCGCCGTGCCGGCCGCCTTCGATTTCGAGTTTGCCGTCTATCTCTACAGCGGGGCCTTCCTGGCGGGTGTTCCCGCTGTCTCGGACCGGCGTTCGCTCGTCCGCGAGGCGATGCTCGAGGGGTATCGAACGACAGCACCGGACCGTGTAGAGGCGGTTTCGTCCCCCGAACCGCTCTACGAGGTGGTGGCGATGGTGCGGATCATGAATGACTTCCAGCACCTATCGGTACCTAACGGAGCCGAGGAGGCCGCCATCGATCGCATCCGGGCCGATGTCCGGGCCCTCATCGAGTGACCCGATCGTTCGTGTTCAACCATTACTGTTATGTAGTAGCATGGTAAAGAGTATCGTGTATGGCGTCAGCACCCCGCGAAGACGACGTGTTCGACGAGTTCCTCGCACAGCGTGGCCACGAGGTCGAGCTTCCGCGGTGGGACGAGTCCTATAACAAAAAACAGTGTCCGGAGTGTTGCGCGCTTCACGATCGATCGGCGACGGAGTGTTCGGTCTGTAGCTGGTCGCCCGTTGCCTGAACCGATCGATCGGCGACGGAGTGTTCGGGTGGTTTCCCGTCACTCGGTGTTCTTTTCCCTTCCACCGGTCCTTTTTTTGACCGATCCGTCCTTCCACTGACGGCTAAATTATTGCGATAGAACTATATCCTATTATTCATCAGTTCTCGCTGGCGATTCGAAATGCCGGAATGTCAAAACTGTGGGTCTTTCGTGACCCGTGCGTACGCACGGGTGTTCACTCCTCGTGGTGTCGACAATCCACGGGTCTGTCCAGAGTGCGAAGATAAAATTCGCGACGGAAGTGACGTAAGAGAGGCTCGCTCCCCCAGAAACAATTGAGACCGCCCCCAGCATGGAAGCCGGGGCGCTTATGGGGGGTGGGAGCGTGAACCTTCTCAAATGAGTTCCGACGTGCAGGCCACGCGCCTGTTTGGTGGACCTGGAAGCGGGAAGACGACAGCCCTGCTGGACCACGTCGAGGAGATCCTCGACTCCGGTGTCGATGTTCGCGATATCCTCGTCGTCTCCTACACCCGTGCGGCAGCCGCCGAGGTGCGTGAACGCCTCGCCGAGCGTCTCGACGTCTCCCCCCGATCGCTTCAGGGAAACGTCTGTACGATGCACGCGAAGGCGTACAACCTGCTCGATCTCTCGCGCGGCGATGTCGTGAGCGAGTCCGACAAGGAGGAGTTCTGTGACGACTTCGGGATCGATTACGAGGACGAACACGGCGGTTCGGGCCGACGAACCGCGCGTTCGACGACGATCGGGAACAAGATCATCGCCACCAGCCAGTGGCTCCAGCGAACGAGCCGCGACGTCGCCGACTGGTACGACGTTCCGTTCCAGTGGAACGTAGAGACGGTCCGTCTCCCGCCGGAGATCGATCCGAACGCGATGGAGGGCAACAAGTACACCCCGACCTGGTCGAGCGACGACGACCGGATCGATGTCCCCGAGACGATCCGCGCCTGGCGGGCGTATAAGGGCGACAACGATCTCGTCGGGTTCGCGGACATGTTAGAGCAGGTTCGGGGTCGGGCGCTCGTCCCCTCCGTGGACTACCTGGTGATCGACGAGTTCCAGGACATTACCACGCTCCAGTACGAGGTCTATCAGGAGTGGAAACCGCACATGGACGCGGTGCTGATCGCCGGCGACGACGACCAGGTGGTCTACTCCTGGCAGGGTGCCGATCCGAACCTCCTCCTCGACGAACCCGTCGACGACGACACCGTGTTGCCGAACTCCTATCGGTTGCCGTCGAAGGTTCTCGACGTCGTCAACCAGGAGATTAGCCACATCGAAAAGCGTCAGGACAAAGATCTCAAACCCCGAAAGCAAGGTGGCGTCGTCGAGGCCGTCGAGAGCCCCTCGATGTTCGATCTCGTCGGGAACGTGCGCCAGACCGTCGAGAACGACGACGGCTCGATGATGATCCTGTTTCGGGCACGCTACCAGATGTTCCAGTTCATCGATGAGTTCATCGACGAGGGCATCCCGTTCCGCGTGCTGACCGACCAACGGATGTGGACTGACCGGCTCAACGACTTCGTCACCGCCGTCGAGAACCTCGACGAGGGCGAGCCCATCAACGGGCTCCAGACCCGTCGGCTGGCCGATATGCTCGCCGAGTCGGCGTTCGGAACCGGGGAACGCGACGACCTCTTCGACGAGATCGACGCCAGACAGGAGGAGGCCGGCGTCGATGATCTCGTCGATCTGACGATCGAACCCGAATTGATCGACGACCACGTCCCGTTCATGCCGGGACCACCCTCCGCTGCGGACATGTCCCGGAAGATCACGTCCTTTCAGAGCCGGAGCATGGACGCCTACTTCGCGTCCGGTGAGTACGATGACGTTCCGAGAGACCGCGTCCGGATCGGCACCATCCACAGCGCGAAGGGGCGCGAGGCCGATCACGTGTTCGTCGCGACGGACCTCACCGAGAAGGTCGTCGAGCAGATGGCGGCCACCGTCGAGGATCCGACCGCCGTCGTGGGCGTTGACGAGTTCACGAAGACGACGAATCCGGTGCCGACGCTGACCGACAACGAGCGCCGTGTGTTCTACGTGGGGATGAGCCGTGCCCGTGAGCGGCTCGTCCTGCTCGAAAATCTCGTCGACGGCGCACCCACCCTTCCGGTGGACGTCCTGCTCTACGGTCGTCCCACGGAGATGGACGCCGACGAGGCCGTCGAGGCCGTCCAGGATGGCGTCGAGCTCGAAGCCGAGGCTCCATAGCGGATGGTCGCGTTCGGCGTCGATCCGACGACCGACCACGGCCCGATCGCGAAGTCTCTCGCGTCGTCAGATGCCGACGCGTTCGTCCACGTCGGCGACCGTTTCGACGATGACCTCCGGTATCTGACCCGGTTTTCCGGTCCCGACCGGCCGTACGCGTTCGTCCACGACGGCGAGGAGTCGTGGCTGCTCGCGCCGTCGCTGTTCGGCGAGCAGGCCCGACGGGAGTTCCCCGGCGACCACGTTCGAACGCCCGGACAGGGGACGCCGCCGACGGCCGGCCAGCGCGCTGCAGCGCTGCTCGACGAGTTGTCACTCGATGGACCACTCCTCGTCCCGCGCCAGCTTCCACACGACGC
>SKSS01000016.1 GCA_007122875.1 Salinarchaeum sp.
CACCGATAAGTGCATCGTATCCATTGAGACCCCGGCCGGGCAGCCGTCGTCGGTTGGCTACCCGGGCCTATCGCTTGGACCCACCCGTGAACGGGTGGGGTTCCGCTGTTATTTCGTCTCATATCACACAGCGAACCAGCCCACCCAGCCCACCCAACCCGACCGCGATCGCCAGACTCAGGTAGAACGGTTCGCCCATCGCCACGGCCGGTCCCAGCACGCCGTCGACCGCCAGCATGACGAGAAACACCAGCCACGCGAACACGCCGAACCCGATTCCCGCGAGGAACCCACGACCGGGGGTGTCCGCGGGAAGTGAGACGAGTGCTCCCCCCACCAACAACCCGAACCAGTGAACCGACGCGAGCGCCACCCCGATAACGATTCCGCCGATCGTTGCCAGCCAGCTTTGAAATTCGTCGTCCCGGATCGACGACAGCGAGAACCGATCTTCCGAATCCGTCCCGCTCATTCCACTCCCTCCTCGAACGTCACCACGACCTCGCCCTCGATCTCCCGGTTCATCGACTTGAACTCGCCCTCATTCCACGCCTGAAGCTGATCGTCGTAGTGATCGGAGCGGTGATCGCCGGCGTTGCCGCCCGGCAGGATCGCCCGCGACTCCCCGCCCGGAACGGCTACCATCCGCCAACTGGCACCGACGGCGGAGTCTCGTCGGTAGTTCCGGAGTGTCGCCGACGAGCCGTCGGTCGGCCAGTCGGGATAGTTGAGCACGTCCCGATCGAAGTGGTGAGCGATCCCGAGTCGGTTGTAGTCGCCGTAGTCGTCGTAGGAGACCCGATCGTCGGCTGCGCGCTCGACGGCCTCGATCAGGGCGTCCTCACGCGCTGGCACCCCGACGTTCTCGAACCACCGGGCGTCCTCGTCGAGCGTGAGCATCACCCAATCGTTGGGGGCGTCGCTCCCGTCGATATCGGCCTGTGCGAGCGGCTCCTCGAACGCGACTTCGCGGAACCGATCGAAGACCAGTGCGAAGAACAGCGCGTCGTCGGACTCACGGTCCATCCGATGATCCCACTCTCCGAGCAATTCGACAGCTTCCTGGGCGTCCGCTGAGAGCGCGTCGGCCACGTCGAGCAACGCAGGGACGAGCAGGTCTGCCCGCGGGTCGTACGTGTCGAGTTGGAGTTCGGCCATCGCGTCTGCGTCGATGTCTCCGTCCTCGACGAGGGCGTCAAGCCGCTCGTACAGCCGTTCGCCACGGAACGGCGCGGCGTAGCCGTCCGCGAGATAGTGGTCAGGATCGTCGATCACCCGCTGGTTGGCCGTCCCGAGGTAGTCGGGATCGACGACGGCCGGCTGCTCTTCGAACGGGACGAACCCCTCCCACGAGGAGACGCCGTACGGTTCGAAGCCGTCCCACTCGCCCTCTCGGGCGGAGCCGTCGAAGATCCGATCGCCGCGAACGGGTTCGTCGTCGGTTCGTCGGATCGGCAGCCGACCGGTCACACAGTAGAACGTGCGTCCCTCGTCGTCGGCGTAGACGAGGTTCTGTGTGGGAAGATCGAACCGTCGGGTGGCGTCGACGAACTCCTCGATACCGTCGCTTCGGGCGTACTCTCGGACGGCGACGACCGTCTCGGTGGCGGTCAATCCGGTCCAGGCGACGGCGACCTCGCTTCCCGCTCGCTCGATCACCGGTCCGTGAACCGATTTCCGAACGGTGATGGTTCGATCGTCGCCGCCTGCGACCTCGATCGTTCGCTCGTCGGTTTCGAACGCACGCCACTCGTCGCCGTAGCGGTACTCGTCGCCGTCGGTCTCGTAGGTGTAGAAGTCGGTCACGTCCGCACCGACGTTGGTCACGCCCCACGCGCCGGCGTGGTTCTCGCCGATGATGACGAACGGTTGGCCCGGAAAGCCGACACCCCGGACGGCGAACGCGTCCGTGTGCAGGTTCATCTCGTACCAGATCGGCGGCGCGGTCAGGACGAGGTGGGGATCGTTGGCGACGATCGGCCGGCCGTCGTCGGTGTGTTCGCCGGAGACCACCCAGCTGTTCGAGCCGACCCCTGCGGGGGACTCAAACCGCGAGAGCCAGTCGATCAGTTCGGGGCGAACCGGCCGGGACGCGGTCGAGTCGACCGCATCCGAAGCCGCTTCGTCGAGCGGCCGTCCGGACTCACGCTCCCGCTCGCGGAGGATCGGTGCGTCGTGATCCATCCGGTCGGGGAAGAACTCCGTTGCGACCTCCTCGCCTAGCGCGTCCGCGAGCCGTGCCCGCCTGAGCGTCCGGAAACTCCCTGTGAGCGTCCACGCGATCTGCTTTTCCATTAGCATCGCGTCCGTCGGCGTCCACGGGTCGGGGTCGTACTCCAGCAGGTGGAACTCGACGGGGAGCGATTCTCTCTCGATCGCCGCATTCACGCCGTCGCAGTAGGCCTCGACGATCTCACCCGTCTCGGTGTCGAGGGCGTCGACGGTCGCCTCCGCGGCCGACACGAAGTCCATCCGGACGTGGAACTCGTCGGAATCGGCCGTGATTTCGCCGAAAACCGCCGCGGTCTCGCCACGCATGAGCCGCCGCTGTGCGTCCATCCCGAAGAGCCGATCCGCACCGTGACAGTACCCAACAGCGTGGTACAGCGCCCGCTCGTTGTCTGCGGAGACGTGTGGGACGCCGTCGTCGTCGTAGCGAACCTCAGCGTCACCGTGGGGACTGGAGACGGTTCCGGGTGAGGGGCGATCCGGACGTTCCCAGACGTGGCCTGACAGTGGGGAAAATCGGTCAAGGTGGCTCCGCACCGGAGGGAACAGGGTCGCACCGGTTCCGACCCCGAACGCGGCCGCGAGCAACGCCCGCCGTGTTCGATCCGTTGGCACGTCGGTGTGAACTTACCACGAACACATAATGGTAGCGGACCGGCCGGTGGGCAATTGGCCGTCCAACAGCGAACGAAAAAGAAGGCCCGCCGAATTACTCGTAGAGCCACTCGTCGTCGACCCGATCGTAGTCGACGAGTTCGTCGTCGTCGAAGAACAGGTCGATCTCCCGCTCGTTCGCGCCCTCGTCCTCGTGATCGGAGCCGTGGATGACGTTCCGACCGAGGTCAAGTCCGAGGTCGCCGCGGATCGTTCCGGGCGCGGAGTCGGCGGGATCGGTCTCGCCCATCATGCGACGGACCTGCCGGGTGGCGTCTTGTCCCTCCCAGACCATCGCCATGACGGGTCCGGAGGTGATGAACTCCTTGAGACCGGGGAAGAAGTCCTTCTCGACGTGTTCGGCGTAGTGCTCTCGGGCGAGTTCGTCGTCGATCTGCATGAACTTCGCGCCGACGAGCTTGAGTCCGCGATCCTCCAGTCGGGAGATGACCTCGCCGATCAGCCCACGCTGGACGCCATCGGGCTTGACCATCACGAAGGTTCGCTCGCGCTTGCTCATGCGTTCTCGTCCTCCGAGTCGTCAGCTTCGTCCTCCGAGTCGTCAGCTTCGTCCTCACTCGCCGCCTCCTCGTCGACATCGTCGCTCTCGGCTTCCTCGTCCGCGTCAACGGACTCGGTTTCCTCGTCGGCCGCCTCGTCCTCGTCGGGTTCCTCGTCCTCGACGACCGGCTCATCGTCCTCGTCCGGCTGTTCGTCGACCGTCTTGCCGGCTGCCCGCTCGGCCCGACCAGCTTCGGTCCATTCGAGGTCGCGGGCTTCGCGGCCGAGGAAGTAGTTCTTCTCCGCTTTCGAGTCGGCGAAGTGCATCACGGTCCCGTCCGTCCGGACGTACATGATGCCCGTCCCCGGTTCGATCTCCTTTCCGCTGTAGTCACAGGTTCGCTTCTCGACCATCGTCACTGTCCTCCGATCGAGTCGGCGTCCCGGGCGGTCTCGCGGAGCTGTAGCACGTCGCCCTCGCGAACCGGTCCCAGAACGTTCCTGGTGATGATTCGTCCTTTGCTGTCGCCCTCGCGGATGCGGCACTTGACCTGCATGGCTTCGCCGTGCATGCCGGTCTTGCCGACGATCTCGATCACTTCCGCGGGCGTGGATCCGTCGGCTGACTCTTCTGCGCTCATCGTTGCTCCTTACCGGAGATCCTCGAGCTTTCCGGCGATGTCGTCGACGTCGCCGTCGGCCTCACCGGCGTCGACGATCGCGGCGGCGGCGCTGCCGACTTCCAGTCCGGCGGCGTGACCGACCTCGTCCTGGGTCTCGACGAAGACGAACGGAATGCCCTTCTCGTCGGCCAGTTCGGGAATATGCATCACGATCTCCTCGGGCTGAACGTCCTCGGCGACGAGCACCAGCGACGCGTTGCCTCGCTCGATGGCCTTGGTCGTCTCGTTCGTTCCTTTCTTTACCGTTCCCGTATCCCGTGCGACCTCAAGCGCCTCGATGGCGTCGTCTTGAAGATCCGCCGGAACGTCGAAGTCTACGTATACTGCCATGTTGGATCACCTCCCGCACGTGGGCTCAGGCTCCCCTGCCATCGCGGGCGTTCGCCCGCGGGCCCCGGTGGCCAGCGAGATCCTGTGTGGCTAGGAGCTTCATCAACCCCGTGCAGGTCGTACAATCCAGTAGCGGCTTCACCCCATAAAAGCGCTTTCAAAGCGCCGGGCGAGTGACACCGGTACGCACGGCCTGGATACGTCCAGTGGCCGGGTCCACTCGCCCCCTCGGATGGCTTCGTCCGGTTCGTTCCACCGGAGTTCGCGTTCGGCAGTGAACGGTCGACGGTGCGGATGAACGCAACCAGACGTACTCGAAATCACTTGATCAATCAACGAAGTTAGCCGGAACGCTTTTGATTCGGGTTCGGCGAGAACTTAGAACGATGGATTCCACGCGCCGACGCGTTCTCAGGGGGGTGAGCGTCGGCGCGGCTCTGGGTGTGCTCGGGGTCCCTTCGACGGCTCACGAGACTGATCGCGTGTTCGTCCACCCGGTCGACGAGACTGTGAGCGCCGTCGTCGACGCTGTCGAGACCGTTGACGGGACGACCGTTCTCGAGTACGACAACTTCCCGTTCGTCGTCGCCGAAGTGCCGACGGAGGACCGCGCCGCGCTCACTGATGACGTTCGGGTCGCGCTCGTCGAGGACGACGATGTCGCGGAGATTCCGTCCGGCTGGTCGCCGTCGATTCCGGACGTTCTCGACCCAGGCGGCGGCGACACCGACTGCGACGCGCACCCGGAACAGACGCCGTCGTGGGGGTGGGAGCGAATCGGCGCTGACGGTCTTTCCGTCGAGGCGTCTGACGTCGACGTCGGCGTTCTCGACACGGGAATCGAGTCGGACCACTGCGACCTGGCAGTCGCTGGCGGGCGGAATTTCACCGACAGCGGCAGTCCCGGCGACTACGAGGACCGCCACGGCCACGGCACGCACGTCGCCGGGATCGCGAGCGCGCTCGAGAACGATGTCGGCGTCGTCGGGGTCGCCCCCGACGCGAACCTACACGCAGTGAAGGTTCTCGGCGACGACGGAGCGGGACGCTACAGCTGGATCGTGGCGGGCATCGACTGGTGTCTGTCCAACGAGATCGAGCTGATCTCGATGAGTCTCGGCGGCGAGTCGGAAAGTGCGACCCTGGACCAGGCGATCGAGGACGCGTACGAGGCTGGACACCTGTTGCTGTGCTCGGCCGGCAACGAGGGCAACGACGGCGACGGTTCGTGTGACGAGGAGACGATGACGTATCCCGCGACACACGACGACGTGATCGCCGTCTCGGCGATGGACGAGGACGACTCGCTGGCCTCCTACAGCAGCGTGGGATCCGACGTCGAGGTGCTGGCTCCGGGGACCGACATCGACTCGACCTACGTCGACAACGAGTACCGGCAGAGCAGTGGGACGAGCATGGCCTGTCCGTTCGTGACCGGTGTCGCAGCGCTCGTGTGGGCCGAGCACGAGCGAGGCGGTCCCGGACCGAACGAGGAGGTTCGCGAGAGCCTCCGAGAGACTGCGGAGACGGTCCTCGAGACGTGTGAGGAGGGATACGGGCTCGTGGATGCCGCGGCGGCTGTCGACGGCGACCGGGCAGAAAACGGCGATGATGGAGAAGGGAACGGTGACGATGATCCAGAGAACGGGGACGACGAGGACGACGATGGTGAGAACGGTGAGGACGATGATGGCAGTACACGGGACGATGACGACGAAAGCGAGGGGGACCGAACCGGGAGTGACCCAGACCGTAGAAACGACAGCCGGTCCGGTGATGCTGCCGATGGATTCGTACACCGAGCCGAGCGGTGGGTGTCGACTGTCGTCGACTGGATCACGAGTGTGATCGACGCGGTTCGACGGTCGGGCTGAGAAGGTATCAAGTGAGGGAGTTGATGATTCGGAACGCCCATCCACGGCTATCCGGAACAACAACGGTTAACAATACTTGATATATCAGAAAACACGTGAACCGGAGAACCGCACTGTTGCTGGCCGGATCGGGGATCGGGGCGCTCGCAGGCTGTGCCGACGACCTGATCGAGGACGCCGATCCGGAAGCTGCCCCAGACGGCTCGGCGCTCGTGGACGAGGATGAGGACGATATCGTACCCGACACACCGAGCGAAGCTGAACGTGCCGCGCTGAAAGACCCCGAAACCGAACCCGAGGACCTCCTCCCACAACCCGACGAGAACACTTCATGGGAAAAAGCGAGTGAGCCAAAGTCCCTCGATGCCGACGATGTTGCGGACAAAGCGTACGAAGCAGCCGCATTTGCGGACTACTCGCATCCCGGTGCGGACCACGACTACACGGTCTCGATCTATCGGTATCCCGAGGACGAAGACGTCGAAGCGGTCGCGACGGAGGTTCACCGATACGAAAACGGGATCGTGGGCGTAGAAGGGTTGTTCAGCGTCGTCGTCGATCACTGGAACGACAGCGAGAGGCGTCGAACAGAGATCGTCAACTACTCCGACTTCCTCTACAGTCGATACCTATTCCCGTCCAGGGAGGATGGCATCGATCGACCCGCACCCGATCGGAAAGACGAAGATCAGCGGATAACCCGAACTGATCTCGAGCCCGGACTCACGATCGGGCAGACGGATAGCCACGGATTGTACGAGGACTATTACCGAATCGATATCGTCGAAGCCGGTGGAGAGGAAGCCATCGTGATCGGCGTGGGCGTCGAGAACGAAGCGGACGCGATGGTGCCGATCGAACTCGCGGTCGAGTTGGCCGAACCGAACGGGCCGTACAAGATCGAGTCTACTGACATCACCGTCCCACCAGGACCGAACGCGTTTTACACCGCGTTCTCGGCCGATCGCTGGGACGGAGAGGTTCCCGAGGTGATTCGGGAAGGATGGATGGAACTCGACGTGTGGATGCGCGAGGAGCCGGCCGAGACCGACTTCGTAATCGAGTTGGACGACATCAATGTCGAGCAGGTCAATGGCGAGACACGATTTTCCGTCTCGTTTACGAACGTCGGTCACGAGTTTCTCGTCTTCGATGGGACGGTCCGACTGTTGGACGAACACGGTCGGGAACTCGGTCGGGCAGACGGCGAACTCACGATGACTACACCCGACCGAACCGGCCGGTTCGTGGCCACGACCGACCGCGACTTCGATGACTACGAATTTCACGCCGAAAACGTCGCCACCGAGCCATACGATGGCGGGCCCGTGGATGATTACGTCGAGATTCCGGGAGATCCGATGCCCGTCGCCGAGGAGTACATTACAGCGCTCGACGATGGCGACTTCGACACGATGGAGGCGCTCCGTCACGAGGATGCAGGTGAGATGCCGGAGGGCTACTTCGATGACGACGTAGAGATCGACATCGAAGCGATGCCCGAGGTGCCGGGTATCGAGTCGGTAGAACGAGTTGACGACGAGCTCATCGCCACCGAAATCTTCGTCCTGGCCAGCGGAACCGTCACCGAGGACGGTGACGAGCAGGAGGGCAACTTCCGGTTCGTTCTGACCTACGAAGACGACGAGTGGCTCGTCATCGCACCGTAGCTCCCCATCGGGACCGTTCGTGGCCGTCTCCGTCACAAGGGCTGTTCGTGGTCGTTTCCGTCACGATGGATTTTCGATGTGAGTCCCGCAAGAGGCATGCATCCGCCAACACAAGCGATTCCATGACCGATGCGGTTGAGGTCGCCACCGCCCTCCTCGCGGAAGCCCGACGGACGAACGAGCGCCGACTGCTCGTTCTGTCCGGCGAGCGCGAGTCCTGCTACTCCGCCGCGAGAACGGTGCTCGGCGGAATCAACCTCCCGCGAACCGGGACGACCCTCGTAAGCGACCGCGAGTTCCTTCCCTGCGAACGACACGACGTGGTTCACGCCGGGCGGCTGCTCGGCGACACCCGAGACTGCGTCGTCCTCGACTGCCACGACGCGACCGATCCAAACGCGATCGGTCGCGTCGTCGGGACCGTCGACGGCGGCGGACTGTTCGTCCTGCTCACCCCACCGCTCGACGACTGGCCGGACCGGACCGACGGCTTCGACGAGCGACTGGCGGTTCCCCCGACCGAACCGGAGGCAGTGACCGGCCGCTTCAGAGCGCGGCTCGTTCGGACCCTGCGTGCTCATCCGGGAATCGCCATCGTCGACGTCGATCGGACGACGGTCGAGCGGGACGGGCTGATCGACCCTGCCCCCCGACTCGAATCGACGCGGGATCGGCCGACCGTTCCCGCCGATCACGCCTTTCCACGAGCGGCCTACGAGGCCTGTCTCACGGCCGATCAGGCCGACGCCCTCTCCGCGCTCGAATCCCTTCGGTCGGGACCGTCCGCGATCGTCGTCGAGGCCGACCGCGGACGCGGGAAATCGAGCGCGGCCGGTCTCGCGGCCGGAGCGCTCGCAGCATCGGGTGAGAACGTGCTCGTGACGGCTCCGGGCTACCGAAACGTCGCAGAGGCGTTCGCCCGCGCACACGAACTACTCATAACACTCGACGCGGTCGTCGACCGCGATCGGGAGGGGAGTCCCCGACGAATCGAGGCTGACGGTGGCGGACTGATCAGATTCGTCCCGCCGACGGAGGCCGCCGAACTCGTCTCGACATCGGCGGGCGATCCCGACCGTGGGAGATCGACGGCACCCTCCTGCCCCGATGTGGTCGTCGTCGACGAGGCCGCGGCGCTTCCCGTTGGGCTGCTCTCCGAACTGCTCGCCGCCGATCGGATCGCGTTCGCCACCACCGTCTACGGGTACGAGGGGACCGGACGGGGGTTCTCGGTGCGGTTCCGCGATCGGCTCGCCGACGCCCCCCACGAGGTGTCCGAGGTCACGCTCACCGAACCCATTCGCTACGCTCCCGGTGATCCGGTGGAAGTGTGGGCGTTTCGTGCCCTGTTGCTGGACGCTCGACCGCCGGTCGCCCCATCGATCGAGGATGCCGACCCGGCGAGCGTCACCGTCCACTCGCTCACCCCTGACGACCTCCTCAACGACGAGCGCCTGTTGGGGGAGGCGTTTGGCCTGCTCGTCCTCGCACACTATCGCACCGAACCGGCGGATCTCGCCCGTCTGCTCGACGGTCCGAACGTCTCCGTGCGGGCACTCCTCGCCGACGGCCACGTGGTGTGCGTCGCGCTGCTGGCGCAGGAAGGAGGGCTGTCGGAGGCGACGCGTCGCCACCTCCAGCGGGGCGGTCGGATCCGGGGACACATGCTCCCGGACGTGCTCGTCAGCCAACTGCGCGACGACGAGGCCGGGATTCCGGTCGGCTGGCGCGTCGTTCGGATCGCAACCCATCACGCCGTGCGGTCTCGCGGACTCGGCTCCCACCTCCTCGACGCGGTCCGCGAGGAGGCTGCGGCCGAGGGACTGGACTGGATCGGAGCCGGGTTCGGGGCAACCCCCGGACTCGTCGAGTTCTGGCGGGACAACGGGTACGGGGCGATCCACCTCTCGACGACGAGAAACGAGACCAGCGGTGAACACTCCGTTCTCGTCCTCGATCCGCTCACGGACGCCGGCCGCAATCTCCACGATCGACACGCTCGCTGGTTTGCCGACCGGATCGCCGGGATGCTCACCGACACTCTCAGTGACGTTGATCCCGACATCGTTCGGGCCGTCATCGGATCGATCGACGCGACGAGCGATACCGACCTCTCGGTCCGTGAGTGGACGCTCGTCGTCGCCTCGGCGTACGGCCCTGGGAGCATTGACGTCTCCCCCGAGCCGTTCCGACGGCTCACGATCGCCCACCTCCTCGATCCGCAGGAGTCGCTTTCGGCCCGCGAGGAACGCCTCCTCGTGATGCGCGTCCTGCAGGCCCACCCGTGGGACGAGGTCGCCGATCGCCTCGACTACGTCTCCCCGGGGCAGTGTATGCGTGCGCTCGGAGAGGCCGTCCAGCCGCTGGTCGATCGGTTCGGGGACGAGGATGCGCAAGCGATTCGGGACCGATACGAGTAGCGAGTAGTGGGCACCGTCGAGCTCGATCCCTTCGTGAACGCCGAGGCGAAAGCCACAGTACCGGTGGTCTCGTAGCCCGTCGCATGGAGTGCTGGGAGGACGAGTGCGACCGGACGGCGACCGTCGAACTCCACGTTCCGTGGGACGACAACCGGTTCGTCTGTGCGCCTCACGCCCGCGTGCTCGGTCGCCAGGACGGGGTCGTCGCCGACCCGATCGGTGACGGCGACGACCTGATCGGCGTTTGAGGCGTTCCGGCGGGCGAACCCGTATCGGTCGTCACGTTACTCGTGTGCGAAGTACGCCACCGTTTTCCCGTCCTGGCCGTCGATTCGAGCGAAGCCGACGCGTTCGAACTGCACGACCTCGTCGACGGGGATATCCGCGACGCCGGGTTCAGCCACCCCCGACACGTCGCCGTCCATCGTCCGGAGGGTCAGCGCTCGGTTCTCGTCGGCCGACACCCAGTGGACGACCGGGACATCCTCCTCGCGGACGACATCGATGTCGTCGTCGACGTACTCGAACGCGTCGCGGGTGTGTCGGACGCAGCCGAGGCCCTTGAGCCAGACTCGCGAGCCGTTCGGCGGCACGTCGTCGGGTTCGACCAGCACCCCACCGCCGACTGGAATCTCTCGAACGCCTCGCTCCTCGTGTTCCGGGTGGACGGGCGGCTTCGCGGTGTCCGGCCCACCGAGCAATGGCTTCTCGACGCCGTCTCGGACGAGGAAGTTCCGGTCGGCGTCGTCGTCGATCAGCTCGCGGTTGTTCGCGTAGACGCTCGACATGGCGAGGTCGACGTTGCTCGTCGACGTGCCGAGTTCGATCATCGCCGCAGTGACCGCCTCCCCGCGGATTCCCCGGCGTCGCAGGCTGGTGAGCGTCGGGAGCCGTGGATCGTCCCACCCGTCGAACTTCCCGGCATCGATCAACTCGACGAGTTTCGAGGCGGACATCGGCACGTCGTACTCGTCGAGGGTCACGTGGCCCCAGTGGATCACCTCGGGATACTCCCAGCCGAAGTAGTCGTAGACGAACTGCTGGCGTTTCGCCGAGTCCTGCAGATCGATCCCGCGGATGATGTGGGTCACGCCCATCTCGTGGTCGTCGATCCCGCTCTGGAAGTCGAGCATCGGCCAGCATCGGTACTCCGCAGCCTCCTCGCGGGGATGCGGCGTGTCGACGATCCGAAACGCCACCCAATCGCGCAGCGCCGGGTTCTTGTGTTCGATCTCCGTTTTCACCCGGAGGACGATCTCACCAGCGTCGTACTCCCCGGCGACCATCGCCTCGAACTCCTCACGACTCGTCTCGGGACCCTTCTCGCGGTGAGGACAGGGTTCGCCCGCGTTTTTCAACTCGGAGAACTCCTCGCCCGGACAGGTGCAGGTGTACGCCCCGTCCGCGTCGATCAGTCGCCGGGCAGCGTCGTAGTAGGTCTCCAACCGGTCGCTCGCCTTCGCCACCCGGTCCGGTTCGAAGCCGAGATACCTGATGTCCTCGACGATGGCGTCGTAGGCGTCGAGATCGGGGCGCTTCGTCTCGGGATCCGTGTCGTCGAATCGGCAGACGAACCAGCCGTCGTAGCGCTCCTTGTACGTCCCGATGACCGCGCCCATCCGGGCGTGGCCGAGATGCCACGACGTGTTCGGGTTCGGAGCACACCGCATTCGGATTTCCTCGTACTCGTCGGCGTTCGGGAGATCGGGAAGCGGATGCTGCTCTTCGTCTTCGTCTTCCGATTCGAGCGCCGTCACGAGAGACGGGTCGAGGTCGGCCAGCCGATCGGCGCGTGCTCCCGGGTCGAGGTCGTTGACGCGTTCGACGACCGGGGCGACGACGCCTGCGATTTCGTCGCCGTGTTCGCGGAAGGCGGGATTTTCGCCCATCAACGGTCCCATCACCGCGCCGACGTTCGCGTCGGCATCGTGCTTGAGGGCGTTGTAGAGGGCGTGCTTTTCCGCCTCCGCCTCGATCTCGCTCCGGAGTTCGTCGTCCATTACCCCCCGATTGTGTGGGACCGGATGAAAACGCTCCGGGTTGGAAGCGACGTGGCCGTCGTCCGACGACGCCGAACGCAGCGAATCCGGCGTCTCAGTCGTCGGCCGGAACGTCGATCTCCGGACGGGTCACGTCGCGGTCGGTCGCCTCGCCGGACACGTCGTAGGGATACTCGCCGGTCACACAACCCATACAGAGGTTCTCACGCCCGGTTCCGATGGCGTCGGCGACGGCATCCGGCGAGAGATACGCGAGGCTGTCTGCGCCGATCACCTCACGGATCCCCTCGACCGATCGACCGGCCGCGATGAGTTCCTCTCGGGTTGCCATGTCGATCCCGAGATAGCAGGGGGCGGCGATCGGGGGGGAGCCGATCCGAAGGTGGACCTCAGCGGCCCCCACGTCGCGCAGTAACGAGATGAGTTGAGTGGAGGTCGTCCCGCGGACGACCGAGTCGTCGATCAGCGTCACCGTCCTTCCCTCGACGGTGCTCTTGATCGGATTGAGCTTCAGTCGAACCGCACGCTCGCGCTCGTCTTGGGTCGGCATGATGAACGTCCGACCGACGTAGCGGTTTTTCATCAGTCCCTCCGCGAAATCGACCTCCGACCCGTCCTCGGCGGCCGCCTCGGCGTAGCCGCTGGCGAACGCCCGCCCGGAGTCGGGGACGGGCATCACCACGTCGGTGTCGATGCCGTGATCCGCCCACAGACGGGCACCGAGGTCGCGGCGGGTCTCGTAGACGAGCGTCCCGTCGATCATGCTGTCCGGGCGAGCGAAGTAGACGTGTTCGAAAAAACAGTGGGCTGTCCGGTCGCGTTCGAGGAGTTGGTGGCTCTCGAAGCCCGCTCCGTCCCGATCGAGGATCACGAGTTCGCCGGGATGGACGTCACGGACGAGGTCGCCATCGAGGGTATCGACGACCGCGCTTTCGCTGGCGATCACGTAGCCGTCGTCGAGTTCGCCGATACACAGCGGCCGGTTGCCGCCGGGGTCGCGTACGGCCATCACCCGGTCGTCGTGAGCGATCGTCAGCGAGTACGAGCCGTGGATCCGCTCCATCGTCCGGCGGACGGCCTCGATCACGTCGGCGTCAAGGAGGTTCCGCGCGAGGTCGTGTGCGATCACCTCGGTGTCGCTGTCGGTAGTGAACGCGTGCCCGACGGCGGCGAGTTCGTCACGAACCTCGTCGGCGTTCACCAGTGTGCCGTTGTGTGCGAGACCGAGCGCACCGCTTTTGAACGAGACCGTAAAGGGCTGTGCACACCCCTCGTCGAGTCCGCCCGCGGTCGGGTAGCGAACGTGACCGATCCCGGTCGTGCCGTTCAGGCCCGACAGGTCTTCGGGATCGAACGCGTCGCCGACGAGACCGAGTTCGACGTGGCTGTGTTGCTGGAACCCGTCGTGGGTGACGATCCCGGCGGCCTCCTGTCCGCGGTGCTGGAGCGCGTACAACGAGTAGTACAGCGGTCGGGCGGCCTGCCGGTCCGACAGCGAGATGCCGACGACCCCGCACTTCTCGGTCGGGCCATCGACGTCGCGACTGTGCATGGACGGCACTCGGGGAGCCACCACCAAAAACCTCGTGATCGTGGTTCTTCCGATCGGCCTCTACGGGAAGTATATCCACGATCGTGTATCGAAGACGGTGACTGACGAGCCAGCGGCTCGCAAACGGTGTCGGTTCGAAGCGGGAGAAACGGTCTCACTCGCCGGACTTGCTCTGCCAGGCGTACTCGCGGCGCTTGCTCGACTTGCCGAAGCCGCAGGCCGAGCAGACGCCCTTTCGGGAGTGGTAGGACGCCTCTCCGCAGCGGCGACACTTCACGTGCGTCGTCTTGTTCTTCTTACCCTGGGCGGGGGTTCCGTCGGTCATGGAGTGATCGAGACGACGTTGTCGCCGCGTATAACGGTTGTGTCTCGCGTCTCGTCCATCCCCACGACCGCCACGTCCGACAACACGATGTTCATGTGCTGGTCGTATCCCTCGAGCGTACCGATGAACTCGCGGTCGTCCTTCAGCCGAACGGTCACGTCCTCGTCGAGCGACGCTTCGAGCACGTCGAGTGGTCGTCCACCCATAGGGTACAGCCCAACAGTATTTGTCTTAAAACTATCGTATCCTCCGAGGATATAATATTGATCACTCGACACGTCGGCGACTCGATTCAGCTGTCGGCTATGCAGCGAGCCGATTCAAATGTCGACAGCGAACTGGTCGTGTTCGTGTGCGCGGACGGCGAACGCCGCGAGCAGGTCCGCGGTCGCATCGAGGTCGTCGAGGTCGATCAGCTCGACCGGCGTGTGCATATAGCGGTTCGGGACGCTGACGTTCACCGACGGAATCCCACCACGGCGGGTGTAAAAGCCGTCCGCGTCCGTTCCCGTGCCCCGGCCCGCCGCCTGGAGCTGTACGTCGATGTCGTCGGCTTCGGCTGCCTCCCGTACGGCGCGGCCCAGGACGGGATGGTTCGCGCTCCCCCGGCCGACGACCGGTCCGTCACCGAGTTCCACCTCGTCGTATCTCTTCTCCGGTACGTCCGGCGCATCCGTGGCGTGGGTCACGTCGACAGCCACCACCGCATCGGGGTCAAGGTCGTGGCCGACCATGCGCGCACCCTTCATACCGAGTTCCTCCTGTACCGTGCTGACCGCGTACACGGTCGCGGCGGCGTCACGCTCGGCCGCCCGCCGAAGCCCCTCGGCAGCCGCCCACGTCCCCGTTCGGTTGTCCATTCCCCGACCGACCAGCCGGCCGTCCGCGAGTTCGGTGACCTGCGTGGTGATCGTGACCGGATCGCCGACGGAGACGAGTTCCCGGGCGGTCTCCTCGTCGGGCGCACCCACGTCGACCCGTAACTCCTCGACGTCGTCGACCTCGCCGTTCCCGTCGCGAACGTGGATCGGCGACTGACCGATCACGCCGGGTACCGATCCGTCCTCAGCGTGGACCTCGACATGTTGTCCGCGAGCGGTGGACGGATCCGGACTGCCGATCCGACTGATGCGGAGAAACCCGCCGTCATCGACTCCGCGGACGATGAACCCGACCTCGTCGGCGTGACCGGTGAGTGCTACGTCCGGATCACCGCCGCGGTGAACCGCCACCGCGTTTCCGTACGCGTCGGTGTGTACCTCGTCGGCGAACGTCGAAACGTAGTCGACCCACACCCGCTGTCCCGCCGCCTCGAAGCCGGCGGGACTCGGGGCTTCGAGCAGGTCGATCAGAAAATCGCGCTCGTGTTCGTCCATGGAACATCTGTGCGTTCATCGGACATGAGCGCCACGAAACCGGATAGCTGGGCGTCCCACAATCATAAGTGCCGGGGCGTCGGCGTCGGTAGCATGAGCGATCGAAAGTTCACCCTGTTCGAACTCCACCTGCACGACTCGTCGATCCAGTTCGGCCCGACCGAACTCGACGTGCCCGAATCGATGAGCGGCGACGAGCGGACCCCTCGACGGCTCAAGAAGGCGGCCGAGGAACGATTGGGCCGTGGTGGCGAGGACGACGAAGCGGACGACGCGTCGACGACAACCGGCCCGAAGTCGCGGTTCGCGCCGATTCTCACGCTCGTCGCGCTCGTCGTCGTCACCGTGGCCGCTCGACGCCTCGTGGCGACTCGGGCCGACTGATCGATCGGACGGCGGACAGTCCGGGGGCAGCGTTTTGTCCGTTCGGACCCACGTCGAAGTATGGACCTCTATCGGAGCCTCCGTGCGGTCTCGAACGCCCCGGATGGGGAGGGGCAGGTCGACTGGCAAGGGGTCGGCGACGCCGCCAAAGGGCTCACCTCGCCGGGGTCGATCGACCTCGACCCCGGCGAGCACGCGGGGTACGCACGGGACGTCCGCGACGCCCGCGACCGGGTGGGAGCGGTCACCGGCCTGTCCTTCCCGATGCCCGAGCGGGTCGAGATTCAGAACCGCCACCACTGGATCGACGCGAACGTGACCACCTTCCAGCGGGTGATGCGTCCCGTCGAACGCCGCCAGGTGCCGCTTCCCGAGGTGACCCGGACGATCAACACCGGGACGATGTCGATTACGCTCTCGTTTCTCGGTCGAAACGTCCTCGGGCAGTACGATCCGCTGTTGCTCGCCGAGGAACCCAACGCGACCCACGGGCTCTACTTCGTCCGGCCGAACATCCGCCGGGTGGCGGGCGAACTGGACATCGACTACGATCGGTTCCGACGGTGGATCGCCTTTCACGAGGTGACCCACGCAGCGGAGTTCGGCGCGGCTCCGTGGCTCTCAGGGCATTTAGAAGAGCGCGTCGAGGAAGGGGTCGACGCACTCGCAGGTGGCTCACTCGCAATCGAGGCGTTCCGCGAACTCAACGTCACCATGACGGCCGTCGAGGGGTACGCCGAACTGGTGATGGATCGCGCGTTCGATACGGACTCCGCGGACCTCCGCGAGAAGATCGATCGTCGTCGCCAGGGAGGCGGCCCGTTGACCCGCGTCATGCGCCGGCTCCTGGGCCTCGGTCTGAAGCGCCGACAGTACGAACGCGGCCGACGGTTCTTCGAGTCGATCGCGGACGAACGTGGGTTGCAGGCGGCGGGGGCGGTCTGGGACGATCCGTGGAACCTTCCGAAGCGACAGGAGCTCGATCGACCCGAGATGTGGCTCGCTCGGGTCGATCCCTGACGATCGAAGTTCTACGATCACAGTCACCACCCGCGCCAGTTGAGGTTCACGGCGACGGCCCAGTCCCCGATCGGTCAGTCGATTTCGTCGACGAACGAGGTGATCGCCTCGTTGAACGCCTCGGGTCGGTCGAGCATCGCCAGGTGGGCGGCGTCGTCGATCGTGACGAGGTCGCAGTCCGGAATCCCCTCCGCGAGCGCTTCGTGGTACCACGGCGGGGTGAGTCGATCGTCCTCGCCGACGATCGCGAGCGTCGGAATCGTCACCTCGTCGAGTCGATCCTCGACATCGAACTGGTGGCACGTCCGAAAATCACGGCGGACGACATCGCGTCCACACTCACGCATCGCCTGCATCGAACGCTCGACCGTGCGGTCGTCGGGGTCGGTGAAGAACCGGCCGGGTTCGTGAAGAAACGAGATGACGCGCTCGAAATCGTCGTCGAGCCAGTCGAGGAGGTCCGACAGGACGGGTAAGCGTGGTCCGGTGCCGGCGAGCACGAGACCGGAGAGGCCGTGTTCGCGTTCGATGGCGACGTGCAGCGCCACCGCGCCACCGAGTGAACTGCCGACGAGCACGTCCGCATCGACCGCGTCCGCGACCGCCAGTACGTCGTCGGCGTAGGCCGACAACGTCGAATAGCCGGGATCGGCATCGATGTCGTCTGCGTCACCGTGGCCGCTCAAATCGAGTGCGGTGACCGGAACCCGATCGCTCAACCGGGCCTGTGACTTCCAGACGGCCCTGTTGCCGCCGGTGCCGTGGACACAGAGCAACGTCGGTCCCGATCCGCCACGGTCGGAAACCATGTAGGTGATCGCCCGCCCGTGATGGGTGACCGTTTCCATACCGTGAATAGACGCTCCCCAAGGATAAACCCCGGCACGGCTGGAAGATGACTCGGATGAACCGAACCGCAATTCGATCATTATGTAGAACCGAAGTACGTGAGCACCGTAGTAGAGAAATAGTTATATATTAGGACAACTAACTCGTAGTTACTGTACATGACGATAACGATCCATCCGATGTCGGGACTCCGTGCAAAAGCGTTTAACCGCGATCCCGTCGTCACTGTCGAGGTGAGACCATGAAGCTCACCGTAAAGCGATTGAAGCAAGAACACGCCGGTCGGGGACTCGCCGCCATCGATCAGGCCGCGATGCGCGAACTCGACCTGGAAAACGGCGATTACATCGTGCTCAAGGGGGCGGACGGCGCGCGCTCGGTCGCACGGGTGTGGCCAGGCTACCCGGAGGACGACGGTCGTGGCGTGGTGCGGATCGATGGTCGGCTCCGCAAGGAGATTGGGGTCGGGATCGACGACCCGGTGACGGTCGAACCTGCCGAGGTCCACCCGGCGAAGAGCGTCACCGTCGCGACCCCACAGAGCCTCCGTATCCAGGGTAACGTCGGTCCCCTGGTGCGCGATCGACTCTCGGGGCAGGCGATCACGAACGGACAGACGATCCACGTCCGGTTCGGTATCGGCCCGATGGCCGGTGCGTCCGGCCGTCACATCCCGCTGAAGGTCGCCGACACGGATCCGGGCGGGACGGTCGTCATCACCGACTCGACCGAGATCCACGTCAGCGAGACGCCCGCCGAGGAGATCACGGCAACGGACGAGCGCCCCGACTCACCGAGCGTCGCCTACGAGGACATCGGCGGCCTCGACGAGGAGTTAGAGAAGGTCCGCGAGATGATCGAGCTGCCGATGCGTCACCCGGAGCTGTTCAAGCAACTCGGGATCGAGCCGCCGAAGGGCGTGCTGCTCCACGGCCCGCCTGGAACCGGGAAGACGCTGATGGCCCGCGCCATCGCCAACGAGGTCGACGCGTATTTCGATACGATCTCCGGCCCGGAGATCATGTCGAAGTACTACGGCGAGAGCGAAGAGCAGCTCCGTGAGGTGTTCGAGGAGGCCGAGGAGAACGCGCCTGCCATCGTCTTCATCGACGAGATCGACTCGATCGCGCCCAAGCGCCAAGAGGCCGGCGGCGACGTCGAGCGTCGGGTGGTCGCACAGCTGCTCAGCCTGATGGACGGGCTCGAAGAGCGCGGACAGGTCACCGTGATCGCCGCGACCAACCGGGTCAACGACATCGATCCTGCGCTCCGTCGTGGAGGACGTTTCGACCGCGAGATCGAGGTCTCGGTGCCGGACAAGGACGGCCGCGAGGAGATTCTGCAGGTCCACACCCGCGGGATGCCCCTGGCGGACGACATCGACATCGAGCAGTACGCCGAGCGGACGCACGGCTTCGTCGGTGCGGACATCGAGTCGCTCTCGAAGGAGGCCGCGATGAACGCGCTCCGGCGGATCCGTCCGGAGATCGACCTCGAATCCGACGAGATCGACGCCGATCTGCTCGAATCGCTGCGCGTCACGCTCGACGACTTCGAGGCCGCGATGCGCGACGTCGAGCCGTCCGCACTCCGGGAGGTGTTCGTCGAGGTTCCCGACGTGACCTGGGAGGATGTCGGGGGATTACAGGACACCAAGGATCGGCTCCAGGAGATGATCCAGTGGCCGCTCGACTTCCCCGAGGTGTTCAAGGCGATGGACGTCGACGCCGCGAACGGCGTCCTGCTGTACGGTCCGCCCGGCACCGGGAAGACGCTGCTCGCGAAGGCGGTCGCAAACGAGGCCGAGAGCAACTTCATCTCGATCAAGGGCCCGGAGTTGCTGAACAAGTACGTCGGGGAGTCAGAACGGGGCGTCCGCGAGGTGTTCTCGAAAGCCCGCGAGAACGCGCCGACGGTCATCTTCTTCGACGAGATCGACGCGCTCGCAGTCGAACGGGGCAGGCACGGCGGCGACTCCGGCGTCGGCGAGCGGGTGGTCTCCCAACTGCTCACCGAACTCGACGGGCTGGAAGAACTCGAAGACGTCGCCGTGATCGCGACGACCAACCGGCCGGATCTGATCGACGACGCCCTGCTCCGACCGGGCCGGCTCGACCGTCACGTCCACGTGCCGATCCCCGACGAGGAGGCGCGCCGGGCGATCCTCGCGGTTCACACCCGCAACAAACCGCTCGCGGAGAACGTCGATCTCGACTGGCTCGCCGAGCAGACCGACGGCTACGTCGGCGCTGACCTCGAGGCGCTCTGTCGGGAGGCCTCGATGACGGCGACCCGCGAGTTCATCAACAGCGTCGATCCCGACGACATCGAGACGAGCGTCGAGAACGTCCGCGTGAGTCGCGAACACTTCGAGGAGGCGCTCGATCAGACCGTCCCGAGCGTCACCGA
>SKSS01000085.1 GCA_007122875.1 Salinarchaeum sp.
CCGGATCTCGACACCCTCCCGCTCGCCACCTACGACACGTGCGTCGGCTGGTGTCTCGACGCTGGTATCACCGATCCGTCCGACCTCGTTGGACGGCTGGTGAGCCGAGAGACGTACCTGTCGGCGTGGGTCGAGCGATGCCGCGCGATCGAACACGAGTGATCGATCGGCGGACGGGACTCACGACAGCGGCTGCCACCAGACGGCCCCCACCAACACGGCGAGAAAGACGTAACAGCCACGGACGAGCAGCATCGTCGCCAGCGTTGCCTCCGCCCGGTGGGCGACCGTCGCTACGGCCCCAAAGACGATCACGGCGAGGACGCTGCCCGGCGGGAACACGTCGAGAGCGGCGAACCAGATCACGCCGAGCATGGCGAGGATCATGCATCCGACGGCCACTTGCCGGGCGCGTTCGGGACCGAGTGCGACCGCCACCGTCCGCTTGCCGATCGAACGATCGTAGGCGTAGTCGGTCTCGTCGTCGATGATTTTCACGCCCAACAGGAGGACGACGAGGACGAGTGCGAACGCGAGCGGAACGGTCCCGACAGAGGTCGTCTGAACGTAGTACCCACCGAGCAGCGCGATTCCAACGCCGACCGGATAGCCAGCGGTCGCACCCACGGGGTTGAGATCGAGTTGTGGCGCGTGGTGGTACGCGATCAGCCACGCCGGGAGGGTGATCAGGGCGGCACCGAGGTCGACGAGCCACCACAGCACGCCAAGGGTGAGACCGAATCCGACCGATGAGCCTGCGAGCGCGAGCCGACAGCCCCGTTCGGTCATCGGGTGATCGTCGTCCTCTCCGCGACCGTAGAAGTCGACGTAGCCGTCCTTGACGTGGGCTGTGTACACCGCGAGGAAGATCGCAATCGCGTGGACGATGGCGATCGAGGGACTGAAGTCGCCGGTGAGAACCCCACCGAACAGCGAGACCGCGACCGGCGGGAGCATGAACACGGGATGGACTTGTGAGGTGACGGCAGCCAACTCCGCACGCACACCGCTCCCGTGACGGGCGATGGCCATATCCGGTACGTCGTGGGGCGTGCCCATAGCTTTCGGGGAGGACTGCCCTGGGTCGTCACGGATTACCTGCGACCGTCGTCGGTGTCATGGCGGTACAGCCAGACCGCACAGACGAGCGCGATGAGTCCGGTTCCGGTCGCGATCACGAACGCCACCCGGTAGCCCGCCGGCGTGTACACCCGCACACCACCGACGAGCTCCCCGGTCCAGTAGGCGTCGAGCGCCCACCCCATCAGGGTCGGGAGGATGGCCGCCCCGAGAAAGGCCGCGCCGTTGATGGTGCCGGTCGAGATACCGCTGGCGTCGCTCGGATGCCGCTCCTTGACGACCGGGTAGCTGAGGACGAACGCACCGAGCAACGCTCCCGTGAGGAAGTAGACGACGGCGACGATCCCGAGGGGTGGCGCGCCGACGGCGGCGATCGTCCCCAAGCCGACGACGTAACAGACGCCACCGGCGACCATCAGGTCGGTTCGCCGTCCCCGTCGGTCCGACACCCAGCCGAATGCTGGTGGGCCGATCATCATGCCGACGCTGCCGAGCAGCGTGAACACGGACGCGTAGGTCACGCTCACGTCGTACGTCTGGACCACGTAGGGCACGCCCCACAAACCGAACAGGGTGAGGTTCAGCCCCGAGGTGCAAAAGAGCAGCACGCTCACGACCCACGTCCACCGGTCCCGAAGCACCGTCGCCAGGGCCACTCGAAGATCGGCCGTCGTGAGCGTGGTCTGGCCGGGGACGCCGTCGATCGGGCTAAATCCGGCGCGCTCCGGCGAGTCGCGCACGACGACGAACGCCAGCACGGCGGTTGCCAGCCCCGCGACCCCGAGTCCTCCGACCGTCGCCCGCCAGCCGCCGGCGTCGGCTGCGAGCGCCAGCGGTGTCGTCGAAAGCACGCCGCCGATCCCGGAGACGGCGAACGAAAGTCCGCTCACCGTTCCGAACTCGTCCGCACGGTACCAACTCGCCCCGAAGCGGAGGAGGCAGACGAAGATCACGCTTCCGCCAAGGCCGACGAGTCCACGGGCGGCGAGCGCTGCGATGTACGAGTCCGCGACGGCGAACCAGATCGCGCCCACGTTCATCGTGATCGCTCCACCGGTCGCGGTTCGCCGTGGCCCGATCCGATCTGCGAGCACCCCCGTCGGGATCTGCATGACGGCGTACACGTAGAAGAAGACCGCGTGAAGGGTGCCAAGTTGGGCGCCGGTCGTCCGAAACGTCGCCATGAGATCCTCGGCGAGCACGGCCGACGAGAGTCGGTAGACGTTGACGAGCAAGAAGACGAGACCCAGCGTCCCCCACATCACCCATCGAAGCAGGAGGGGATCGGTCCGAACGCGCATTCGCTCGACATCGACGCCGACACGGCAAAAACGCCCCGAATGGGGCGAGAAGCGGGAGACGACGCTATCGAACCGCGTCAGCCGCCGCCGTCATGATCTCGATGGCCGCTTTCAGTTCCTCCGTTCCGGTCGCGTAGGAGATCCGTGCGTGCCCTGCACCGTGCTCGCCGAACGCCTCACCGGGAACGACGACGACCCCGCGGTCGATGACCTCTTCGACCCACCCGTCGGGGACGCGCGGCATCGCGTAGAACGCCCCGGTCGGCGTCGGCGTTTCGAGCCCCGCGTCCGAGAGACCATCGAGGAGGAGGTCGCGGCGCGCTTCGAACGTCTCGGCCATCTCGGTGACAGGATCCTGCGGTCCCGTGAGGGCGGCTTCCGCGGCGTGCTGGGCGACCGCCGTCGCACAGGCCTGGGCGTACTGGTGGACCCTGAGCATCCGCTCGATGCGGCGCTCGCTTGCGGTCACCCACCCGAGCCGCCACCCCGTCATCGAGTACGCCTTCGAGCAGGCGTTCACGACGACGACGTTGTCCGTCTCAGCGAACTCCGCGGGCGAGTGGTGACTCCCCTCGAAGACGAAGTGCTCGTACACTTCGTCCGTGAGACAGACCACGTCGTGTTCGTCGGCGATACGAGCGAACTCACGAACGTCGGCCTCGCTCGCGACCGTTCCCGTCGGGTTCGAGGGGCTGTTGACGACGAACATCGCCGTGTCGTCGGTGATCGCGTCCTCGACTGCGGCAGGATCGAGGGTGAGATCGTCGCGCAGGGCGACCGGTTTCGGCGTTCCCCCGGCGATACGGGTCAGCGCGTCGTAGGAGACGAACCCTGGATCGGGGATCACCACCTCGTCTCCCGCGCTGACGTGCGCCTCCATGACGAGGTGAAGCGCCTCGCTTCCCCCGGCGGTGGCGATCACGTGTTCGGGGTCGACGTCGAGCCCATTGTCACGGGAGTGTTTCTCGGCGATGGCCTCCCGGAGCTCTCGGGTGCCCTTATTCGAGGTGTAGGCGTCACACGCCCCGTCCTTGATGGCCTTCGTTGCGGCGTCCTGAACGTGTTCGGGCGTCGGGAAGTCGGGCTGGCCGAGCCCGAGATTGATGGCGTCCTCACCGGCTGCCTCGAACACTTCGCGGATGCCGCTGATCGAGACCTGCTCTACGCGGTCGGAGAACTGCGACATACGATACATCGGGCGGGCAGAGCGGTTAACTCTTGATGAATCGCTCGCGGTGCGCTCAACTCACTGTTGGCGAACAGGCGGTACGGTTCTGCCGCGGGCCGGTGTGCCGCACTCTCGCGTTCCGACCCGCGGTGACGCTCAGATCATGGGGTCGGTGGGTTCGTCCCGGTATATGAACGTTCGGCCGTCGTTCGTGGCGATCTTCGACCGTCGTTCGTGTCCGCTCCGCACCCATCGTTGCCAGTCGATGTCCGCCGCCCTTACTGAAACATCCGAAGTGGCTGGGCCTGCGTGCTCTCCTCTTGGGTCGCCTCCTCCATCCGCTGGGCGAGTTGCTCGCGCTGTGTGCGGATCTGTTCGGCCTGTTCGACGAGCGTCTCAACGCCGATGTCGATGTCGGCGATCGGTTCGATTCCGCCCTCGATCAGCCGTCTCGCCGCCGCAGGATCGGGAAACTGTGGGTGACTCTCGACGATCAACCCGACGCTCGTGAGACCGGTTTCGCTCGCCCGTGCGAGCAACGCCCCCGTTGGACCGCTGATCGCGCCGCGTTCTTCCGGGGTAGGAATATCGGCGTCGTCGAGCCACGTGGTTGCATCACCGACGGCCACGCCGGAGAGGGTCGGCACGTCTTCCGTTTCGGCCGGGAGACCACTGAGGAAGATGGGCGTGACACCTTCCGATTCGAGCCAGCCGGTGACGCAGGCGGCGAACTCGCTCGCCGCCTCCGCGGAGATCGGTACGTCGCTTTGGAGCGCCAGCAGGTTCGTCTCCTCGTCGGCATATAGCCGCACCGGCGGCAAGACGCCCCGCTCGCCCTCCTCGTAGACGGCGAGTCGTGGCAGTCCAGTGCACTCGACAGCCGCGTAGTAGGTCATATCGAGCGTCTCAACGAGGTGGTCGGTCGCGATCTTCCCAACCAACCCGATTCCGGGGAGTCCCTCGACCAGCATCGGCTTGTCGAGTTCGATGCCATCGTCGCGGACCAGGATCTGTGCCATGGCCGTCCCAACCGTCGCCTGAACCTTAACCGTTGACCGCACGCGGGGTCAGGTCGCGCTGCGATCGTGCGTCTTCGATCGCGTCCGAAACCGACAAACGCCGCGACCACCACTCTCGGCCATGGACGTGTTAGAGCGGTACGAACCGCTCGTAGACGACCCGGAGGCGTTCTACGAGACGTGCCGACGACCGCTCCCGACGACCGTGCGCGCGAACCCGATCAAGGCACCCGTAGAGCGGGTTCGGCGAGCGCTCGACGACGAGGGGGTCGCGTGGACGGCCAGCGAGTGGAACCCACACGTGATGACGGTCGAGACCGACTTTCCGGGCAACACGTGGGCGAACTTTCACGGGTGGATCCACGGACAGGAGGAGGTCTCGGCGCTGCCACCGGTCGTCGTCGATCCTCGCCCCGGCGAACGGGTGTTCGACGCCTGTGCCGCGCCGGGCGGGAAGACGACGCAACTCGCCGCGCTGATGGACGATGAGGGACTGGTGGTGGCGAACGACAGCAACCTCGGACGGCTGTCGGCGCTCCGGTCGAACGCCGAGCGCCTCGGCGTGACGAACGTCGCGGTCACGAACCGGGACGCCCGTCGATTCTCGCTCGACCCGTTCGGTAGCGAACCGTTCGACCGCGCGCTCGTGGACGCTCCCTGCTCCTGTGAGGGGACCGTCCGAAAGAACCCGGAGGTGATCGACGAGTGGTCCCAGTCCCACGTCGAACACGTCGCGGGCCTTCAGAAGGGTATCCTCCGCCGGGCGGTTCAGGCCACCAAAGAGGGCGGCGTCGTCGTCTACTCGACGTGCACGTTCGCCCCGGAGGAGAACGAGGCCGTCCTCGATCACGTGTTGGAAGCGGAGGACTGCCGCATCCTCCCGATCGACACCGACCTCGAAACGCGTCCGGGCGTCACCGAGTGGGACGGCGAGGAGTACGACCCGCAGGTCGCCGACGCCGTCCGGATCTATCCGCACCACAACGACACGGGCGGCTTCTTCTGTGCGAAACTGGAGGTGGGCGGATGAGCGACGAGGATGTGGAAGGGAACGACCTCGATCAAAACGTCAGTCACCGTCTCGACCGGGTTCCTAACACCGCCACGGAGCGCACGGTCGAGGGACGGCCCTCCCGCGAGGAAATCGTCGATTGGTGGCAGGAGCGGTTCGGGATTCCGCCGGAGACGTTCGAGGGCCACACGTTCTGGGAGAAGGGGGCCGGGAAAATCTGGGCGTACGCTGGGAATCTCGACTCCCCGATCGAGGCCGAATCGCTCGGGATGAGCGTGCTCAGAACGCGCCAGGAACACTGGAAGCCGACGACCGAAGCCGCCCAGCGGTGGGGGGAGGAAGCCACGCGGAACGTGATCGTCCTCGACCGGGAGCGGGCGAGGCGGTTCGTCGCGGGCGAGGACCAGGAGATCGAGTGGGACGGCGACTGGGGCTATCTGATCGTCGCTCACGAGTTCGCGGGCGGTCGTGCCCCGCTCGGCGTCGGGCTGTATCTCCACGGCGAGTTGCGGTCACAGATTCCGAAGGGCCGGCGTCGGGAGATCTGACCGGCAGAACGGTGACGAGCCCCAGTGGGACGGTTCGGTCCCGAGTTCACGACCTGTCGCCTCCAGGGAGACTGTGGACAGGTCACCGCTCCCGAACGGTCCCACCACTCAGCCCCTCCCACTCCACGCGGTAGCCGAGTGCGGCGAGCGCGGCGCTTGCGTCGTCGATCCCGAACTCGTCGAAGGCGTCCTCGGCTTCCGAGAGCGCCATTCCCGGTTCGACATCGCCGGCGAGATCGGCGAGGACGGCCGGTCGGACGAGCGTCCGGCCGATCCGCTCGTGCTCGGGAAATCCGATCCCCTCGATCGCGTCCTCGC
>SKSS01000089.1 GCA_007122875.1 Salinarchaeum sp.
ACGAAGACGGTATCATCGGCCACCGCCGGCGACGAGTGGACCTCATCACCGGTTTCGACGGCCCACTGTTCGTCACCAGTGTCGGCAGCCAGCGCGTACACGTGGTCGTCATAGCTCCCGATGAAGACGGTATCGTCGGCCACCGTCGGTGATGAGCCGCCATCATCACCGGTTTCGGAGGCCCACTGTTTGTCACCACCACTACCACCACTCGCGCGTGTAGTTCCAGTGCCGGTCATGCCAACGACGGCCGCGATCGTCCCGCCGCCGACGATCTGGAGGAGCCGCCGCCTTCCGAATCGTTGCTCGGTTCCATTGACTTCGGGCCAGGGCGTACCCATATCCCAGATCGATGAAGGCATTGAGTAAATATTTTAGGATATCGATATGTATCGATGGATTACTTCTTGAGCGGCTTCGAGACGGCAGTACCCACAGACTACGACTCGTGCTGTGGAAAACCGTCGTGGTGTCCAAAGCAGCACCGAATCCCACTCAATCCCCCGGAGAGACCTCGGGGCGGTACGCCCGACTGACGACTTTCCACGCCCCGGTTCGGAGCCGGTAGTAGGTGATCGACGCGGGGACGAACGTCTCGGCGACGAACGCGAGGTAGATCGCGACGACGCCGAGTGGGGTGATCACTCCGAGGTAGGCGACCGGAATGCCGACGACGTACAGTCCCGCGAGCTTCGCGTACAGCGGCCACTTGGTGTCGCCGCTCGCACGGAGTGCTCCGACTGCACCACCCTCGATACCCTGGAAAATCACCCCGAGACAGGCCGCGTAGATGAACGGAACCACCAGCGGGACGACCGCCGGATCGTCGACGAACAGCCGCGCGATCTGTTCGGCGAACACCCCCGTCACCACGGCGACGACGACGTAGGTAGCGACGGCAAATCGAAGAATGTCGTTCGCCCACGCCTCGGCTTCGGTCTCCGCTCCCGTTCCGAGTTCCTGTCCGACGAGACTGGACGACGCGAGGCTGAACCCCCAGCCGGGCGTTCCCATCAGGCCGCGGATCCGCTCGGCGATGACGAGCGCGGCGACGACGTTCGCGCCGAACAGCCCGACGATCCACAGCTTCGGGAACTGGGCTCCGCTGCGCGCGAGGTCGGTCAAGACGAGCGGCGTGGCGATCTCGACCAGCTGGTGAACCGTCTCGCGGTCGAAATGGGGCCCGGAGATCGGGACCTGCGTGGGAAACGGGACACCCGGGAGTCCGCCGCGCGCGAGACCGATCCCGAACGCCGCCGTCACGACGGCATCGGCGAGTACGGTCCCGAGCGCGGCCCCGACGACCCCCATTCCGAACCCGAAGATGAAAACCGCGCTGAGGACGATGTTGGCAATCGCACCCCCTGCACGGACGATCATCGGCGTCCACGCGTCGTCACAGCCGACGAGCGCGCGGCTGCCGACGAGGTTGAGCGCGGCCAGCGGGACGCCGAGCGCGACGACCTGCAGGTACGCCGCACCGTAGACGATCGCGTCGACGTTCTGCCCGCCGATGAGTTCGACGAGCGCCCCGGGGAGGAACCAGAACGCGACGACGAGCGGCAGCGTGACGAGGACAGCGACGAGCGCGCTCGCCTTGATCGCCATCGCGAGTTGCTCGTCAGCGCCAGCGCCGTACCGCTGTGAGACGAGCGCGATCGTTCCGCCGGCGATGCCGCCGCCCAGCGCGAACGCGAGGCTGTGAAACGGCGCGGCGAATCCGACGCCCGCGATCGCGGCCGGCCCGATCGCGATCCCGACCATCGCCACGTCCGCGGCGGACTTCGACATCCGGGCGAGACCGGTGACGATCCGGGGCCACGAGAGGTCGGTCGCCCGCACGACTCGGTGACGGTCGATCAGACCGAGTCGGGCAAGACCGAAGCCGAGATACAGAATCGCTGCTCGTATTGGATTGAGATTTCGTATCGAAACGGAACGAATGGAACCCACCTGGTTTTCAGTTTCGATTCGAAAGGGAGACGGTTAACGCTTTAGATTTCGAACGACGGGTACCGGTATCGAAATGTGTCATGATGGCACGGGACGAGGGAGGATCGGGTCGGGTCGGTCCCGCGAGACGGCTCTCGTGATCTGGAGTCGAAGCCACACGCGTTTCAATATCCTTTTGAGGCACGACCGATTCCGAACGGGTATGGCTGAGTTCACCGTCGTCGTCTCCGACCCCCAGGACGGAACGACCCGACAGGTAACCGTTGATGGACAGGACGCAAATCGCTTCGCCGGGCGGGAGATCGGCGACGAGGTCGACGGCGACGCCATTGGACTCTCCGGACACACCGTAGAGATCACTGGCGGCTCCGACGACGCCGGCCGACCGATGCGAGCCGACGTGGCCGGCCCGAACCTCAAGGAACTGCTGCTCGAGGGTGGCGTCGGCTACAAGCCCTCCCGCGAGGGCGAGCGAAAGCGCGTGACCGTTCGCGGCCGCGAGATCAGCGACGAGGTCGCCCAGATCAACGCAAAGGTCGTCGACGGCGACGGCTCGCTGGACGACCTGCTCGGCGACGACGAGTAGCGGAACTGGATTTCTCGCGATTCTTCGAAGGGGGACGCACGCTAGACGATCAGCCGTGCTGGAACGCTTCGAAGACCTCGGCGACAGCGTCAAGTTCGGCGTCGAGTTCGTCCTGGGTTACGTACCCACCGACGAACCCGGCGTCGGGGTCGTCGACCGTCAGGTCCCGAACGGCCGTCGAGATGACCACGTCGTCGCCGCTCTCGATGCGTCCGACGTACATGAACACGGCCAGCGGTTCGTCTTGTGTGCCGGTCAGACCCGCGTGCGCCTCGATCGTCACGTTCTGACCGGCGACCTGGCCCTCCAGCGATCCGACCTGCTCCGGGTCGCGGAGCCACTGTGGTTCGAGGCCGTCAATGCCAGCGTCACCGAGCATCCCAGCCGACCGCGAATCGGTCAGTAGCTCCTCGACCGACATCCTCGCGATCGGGTTCAGGGACTGTCCCATCACGCTCGCCGTCGGCGAGGCGAGTCCGGCGACGCTCATGAGGCCGCTCGCCTCGACGTCGATGTCGGAAGCGTCGCCGCTCGTGCTGGCCATCGCCTGCCACGGAGTTCCGGAGGTCCCGGCGGCGGCGTCGACGTACGCCGACATCCAGAATGCGCTCGGTTCGAGTTCCGGTGGATCGTAGTCCCCGTCCGGACGCAACAGGGACAGCTCCAGCGCCGAGGGGAAGTGAAACGCCCCGACCGGCGTGAACGAATCTCCGGGGAAGAACGAATCGCCCGGAAACGCCTCGGAGAACCTGGCGGCACCCGTCGGACTGGCCCCGAACTGGAACTCGACATAGGCGTCGCCGGGGAACCACATGCTGTCTGAGAGGAACGAGTCGCCCGGAAAGAACGAATCACCCGGGAAGAACGAGTCGCCCGGGAAGAACGCATCGCCAGGGAAGAACGCATCGCCAGGGAAGAACGAGTCGCCCGGAAACACCTCCTCGGACCACGTACCGCCGGGTATGAACGAATCACCCGGAAAGTACGCGTCCCCGGGGAAGAGCACTGTCGTCTCATCCGCCGAAACTCGCGTTCCCTGCTCTAAGATCTCGCCGTCGTAGAGTCGGCCGACGGACTCCTCCTCGACGAAGAACAGCCCGTACTGCTCGTCCCATGTACCGCCGGGATAGAGTTCGCCGAGCGGAACCTGCACGGCGGGTTCGGTGAGGGTCCACGTGTCGCCAGGGTACCACGTCTCCCCGGAGAAGGACGCCATCGGTGACACGTCCCCGTTATCGCCGATGATCAGCGTCGCGCCGAGCGGGAGCTGTGCGAGTTCTCGTCCCGTGATCTCCTCGATGGGTAACTCGGCACGTGATTCGTCCACCTCGACGGAGGGACCGAAGAACGCGTGCGGTGGGGCGGCGACGACGTCAGCCGCAATCGTGTCCCCCGCGGAAAACCGCTCTCCGCCCCACTGCTCGGGTTCGTACGCATCGCCCGGGAAGAACGCATCACCAGGGAAGAACGTGTCGCTCGGGAAAAATGAGTCACCGGGGAAGAACGTGTCGCTCGGGAAAAATGAGTCACCGGGGAAGAACGCGACCTCGACGCCGTCGAAGGCGTCGCCCGGGAAGAACGCATCGCCGGGGAACAGCGCACCGTCGAGCGTGGGCTCGTACCGCGTCGGCCAGACGTGTTCCTCTGGAGAACCGAGCGGACGTCGTCCGTCCGGAAGTTCCAGCCGACCGACTCGCTCGTCCGGGAGGGCAACGCCGGTCCCGTCATCCGAGAGCGGAATCGACGACGACACTTCGGGGCGTGCGCTCACGGCGAGCGGAACCGACCCGAACGGGTCGTCCGACGACGACCGCGTCGCCCCTACGTCGGGTAAGAGAACCGCCGTCCGGCTCGGGTCGATCACCCAGCCGTCCTGACGCGGCGCGAACGCCGGCGGTCCCGCCGACATCCCGAGCGCGTTTCCGGGCACCGCGACGCCGCGGCCGGAACCGTGCAGCGCGTGTACGGTCGACACGCCCTCAGTCTCGCCGTTTCCTCCCGCGTCGCCGACGATCTCCCGGTACGTGGCGATGTGGTTCGTGACGACGACGCTCACATCCGTTCCGCCGATCGGTTCCTCGCGCTCAACGGTGACGTCGTCGCGGCCGAGTTCCTCGTAACCGAGCGCGTCGGCGTCCGCCGCCGGGATGTAGATCGGATCGGCGACGAACTCCTGTTGGGTCACTTCAGAACAACCGGCGATCGACGGAACGGCCGCCGCCGCAAGTGCCGTCAGAAATCGTCGTCGGTCGAATTCGCCGCTCGTCTCATCAGCCCCGGTATCGTGTGTCATCTGTTGCCCCTCATATGGCGTGACGATCCGTGAGAGACAACTGATACTCCAACAGTCTCTCGCCGTGCGCCACTTTGTACGCTGTAATGTACGTAGTATGTAATAGCTACAGTGGAAGTTTCAGGTAAGCTATGCGATTGTTTCGAGGTAACCCTATCGACAGCTGATGTTCGTCGGCTGACCGATTCACGGGCGGTGACAACACACAGTTCCTGCCGCTGAAGGATCGCTTTTGAGGTCGTCGTCCCAACGGGACATATGGCAACCACGTTTCGGACGGCCGACGACCTCCGGTCGGCGGTCGCGGACCGATCGTTCGACCGGCCCCCGGCGATCGTCTGCAACGCGCACGTCACCGGTCTCGGCGTCGCCAGGGCGCTCGCCGCTCACGACGTCCCGGTGATCACCGTCGACCGGAACGGGCTCGGTGTCGCCCCGTACTCGACCGCCGTCGATCTCGCCGGAGAAGTCACCTTCCCGCTCGACGACCTCGATGGCTTCCGGGAGGACATCGAATCGATCGCCGCCGAAACGGGCCACGAACCCGTCGCGTTCGGCTGCATGGACGAGTGGGCGCTCGCGTTCGCCGAGACCGAACCCGAGGGCGTCCGACTGCCGTTTTCCGACCACGAGACCGTCGAGGCCGTCTTGAACAAGGAGTCACTGTACGCGACCGCAGGTCGCCTTGGCGTGCCGTATCCCGAGACGTGCCGACTGCGCGGGATCGGCGAGAAGAGCTCGGTGAACCAAAAGGGTAGGCCACGGCTGTGCGATCCCGACGAAGCTGCCGATCGTCTGGGATTCCCGCTCGTGATCAAACCCGCTCGCAAACGCGAGTTCGAGGAGGCGGTTGGGACGAACGTGATCGAAGTCGAGAGCCGATCTGCCTACCACGACGTGATCGAAACCGCCCGCGAGAAGAACATCCGGATCATGGCCCAGGAGAAGATACCCGTCTCGATCGGGGACGACTGCTCGCTGGCCTCGTACGTCCCGCCGGAGGGCGACCCGCTCGCGGTCGTCGGCAACGCTCGGGTGCGCTCTCCCCGCGGGTTCGGCACCTCGTGTGTCGTCGACATCGTCGATTCGCGGGAGGTCCGCGACCGTGCGCTCTCGGTGATCGAGGAGACGGGCTATCATGGAATCAGTGAAGCCGAGTTCGTCTACGACGAAAGCCGTGAGGAGTACGTCTTACTGGACGTGAACACCCGTCCGTGGAAATGGATCGACCTGCCCGTCACCGCGGGCGCGAACCTCCCAATGGCTGCCTACGCCTCCGTGACCGACGCGACCTACGAATCCGACGGCGTGCGTGACGCCCGATGGGTGTCTCTGGCCGACTACCTCTCGTTGCTCTCCGAGGACGACTCGTTCGTGGATGTCCTCGGTCGCTCCGAGTGGGAGGCCCTCTTCTCGGGTGCGTTCGAGAACCGCGACGACCTCACGACCGGCGTCTACCGGCCGTCCGATCCGACCCCAACCTACCGGCTCCTTCAGACCGAGTTCGGCAATCAAGAGTACTATTGCGCGTGCTGAGTCACCGAACGAACCCATCGAGTCGATCCCTAGGATCGGTGGGACGTGATGGGTGCTCGTTCGCCCCGCTTCGGTTCTGCCGGATCGAAACAAACACGGTACTTCACGGGTGCTTTTATGTATGTCTGATGACCGATCATGTGATGTGAGTCCGACAGAGCGTACGAGTCTGCTCGAACTGATAGTCACCAATGGTCCGATCGGCATCCTTGCGCTCGCTCGCGAGACGGATCGGTCACCCGATCGCGTGCGGACGATCATCGAAGCGCTTGAGTCCGACACTCTCATCGAACCCAGTTCCGACGGGCTCGTTCCGACCGACCGTGCAAAGGCGTTCGCAGCTGGACTCGACACGTTTGAGCTCTCGATAGCCGAGTTCGGAACGGTCCTTCGCGACCGAGACGACTCGTCGTCCGAGCGAATCGAAATCGTTGCCGAACGACGTGGAGACGCGTGGACCGCGCGAACCGTCGATGACTCGACGGGCAGCCGTTGAACGGCGCGCCCTCTTCGATCCCGTTCGCTGAACAGACGCTGTGATAGCCTTGAGGATACACAAACACAACAAAGTATTTGCCGCACGACTTGCCCGAGTCACGTCCATAAAGAGCCTCGGCACCGTAGCCCAGAGCCGTGACTGAGTTCGCTCGAAACGATCCCGAAGTCGACAACCTCACCTCGGGGTACTCGGGGCGCATTCTGCTCCTGATCGGCTTCTGTTCGCTCACCTCCAATCTCGGTTGGCTCGCCCTTCCGCCGCTGTTGCCGACGATCACCACCGATCTCGGGATCACGCCGATACAGGCGGGGATCGCCATGTCGCTACTGACCGGTCTCTCCGCACTGTGGCGATCTCCGGGGGGACGGCTGGCCGACCGCCTCAACCGGAAGACGGTGCTGGCGTTCAGCCTCGTCATGTGGCTCGCTGGCTTCTCCGTCCTCTCGATCGCCACGAACTATCCGCTGTTCTTACTCGGCGTCGTCCTCGTCGGAACCGGACTCGGGGCGTTCGTCCCGGCGGCGTTCGCCCAGCTCTCGGATCTGTTCTTCAGCAAGCAGGGCCGGGCGTTCGGCGTGAACAACGCCGCGTTCAACCTCGGCGGCATCGCTGCCTCGGGACTGGCGATCGCCGCCCTCGCGATCGGGGCGTGGCGGCTGGCGTTCCTGCCGGTGATCGTCATCCTGCTCGCGCTCGCCGTCCTCCTCCACCAGTGGAGCCGTGAGGAGTACGTCGTCGAGCGGGTCGAACTCAACCTCGTCCCGACGGTTCGTCGGCTGGTGTTCGATCCCCGAATCCGAACGTTGCTGATCGTCGCCGCGCTGTTCTCGTTCGTCTGGAACGGCGCGGTCACGTTCCTCCCGACGCTGCTGGAGGTTGAGCGAGGGCTGAGCGCGACGATTGCCGGTGTCGCGTTCGGATCACTGTTTCTCACCGGCGTCGTCGTCACCCCGCTCTCGGGGGCGATCGGTGACCGCTTCGGCAACCTCCGGGTCGTGTTCGGGTCGGTGATCGCCGGCATCGCGGGCGTCGGCCTGCTCGTCGTCGCGCCGACCCCGGCGCTGGTCGTCCTCGGCGTCGTCACCTTCGCAGTCGGCATCACCGGGTTCTGGCCGGTGATGACCTCGTACATGATGCGTGCGGTTCCCGCCGGGAGCAAGGGCGGCGACTACGGCGCGCTCGGCGCGGTCTACATGGGCGTCGGGAGCATCGGTCCGACGTACGTCGGCGTCGTCGGCGATCAACTCACCTACACGGCGGCCTACGTCGGACTCGGCGGCTGTCTCGGACTCTGCCTGTTGCTGGTGGGCTGGTTGCTCGTTCGGGCGTGACGGGTCCATCTCGGACACAGGCCGTTCTTGCCACTCCCGGTCGCCTTCGGTTTCGAGGGTGATTCTTCAGTTCCCCGACCACGCATCGAAACCGGAGCGATTCAGGGCGCGATCACCGCCGCCACGGTGCGATTCCGACCGGCCCTGGACCGTCCGGGAGGTCGCCGAGTTCGCGGGACAGGATCGGTTGACGGAAGATCATCCGGAGCGAAGGGAGCGAAAATAGTGGAAGTGACTGACCGTCCCGTTTTTGCCCGTCCTCGCCCAACCAGCCCCCATGACCGATCGCATCTCCTCAGACGATCCCTCGATCGAGAACGTCCGGGGCGAACTCGCCCGCCGTGGCGCGACCAGTCGCCTCGCGATTCGGCTCGCCGAGGACGCCCTCCCGACGGGTGACGTTGTCCGGATCGTCCTCGACGGCTCGGAGCGATTCGCTCGGCCCCAGCGGGATCCCGGGGGCGGGGTCACGATCCCCGGAATCTACGACTCACCCGCGCTCGCCCGCGATCCGGGTGCCGGAGACGACCGGCTTCAGGAGTGGGCGGGCGACCGTGATCTCGGGTTCGGTCGGACGGTTCACGTGGACGTGGTCGAACCGGGCCACCGCTACGGTCTCCGCGGACCGGGCGAGGACGCCGTCTACCGGGACGTTGGGATGCCCGACGACTCCCTCGCGTCGATCGCCGACCGGATCGAGAATCGAGAGTAGGTGGATTGCGGCTGTGTGAGTCCGGGGCAGGGGTGCGGGTGTGACAGCCGATCGTAACGTTCGGTGAGGGTTACGCCCCTCAAATCACGAGCGCACGGAGGGCTACACCCCTCCCCAGCCGATTCACCCAACCCGGACGGCGCGATACGCCGCGCCGTCCGGGTTCGTTCATCCACCGGGAGAGCGTGCTCTCCCGAGCCGTCGTTCACTCGCCTCGCTCGTTCACGAAGACCTCGCACGACGTTCGGCCGCGGCGCGAGCGGACGCTCGCGCACGCGGCTCAGCGCGCGCCAACCGCAATGGGATGGTCGGGACGGAACGAGCGGGGGTGGGAGGGCTGGAACCGAACGAGTGTGGTTGTTCGGGATCAACGGACCGGCGATTGCGGTGGCTCGTCACCCGTGAGGATTAACCGGCCCGTCCACCAACATCTGCCAGATGACCGCTCTCGACGAATTCCTGGCCGGCGAGCGCCCCGACGACGTGGCGATCTACCTCTCGGACGACGCCGTGACCGACCCGGATCGACTCGTCACCGTCGGCGAGCGCGTTCCCGATGGCGTCGTCATCGTCGTCGACGGCGACCGTGGACGGGCCGCGTTCCAGTCCGCGACCGGCGTCGGCGCAATGGAGTTCGCTGGCGCGGCGATGGGCCGTGACGGGGAGATCGATCGGACGCTGACCGACGGCCGCTGCCCGGACGCCGCGGACGACGAATCCGACCACGCCGTCCGCTTCCTGCTCGCGTTCGCCGAGGAGCGCGACGAGAGCGTGGGAGGGATCTACGCCGACGGGGACGTGATCCACGCCTACGCCGCCTGTGGCTGCGGAACGGCGTACTCCGAGAAGTGGGTCGTCGAGTGACGCCCGAAGGAGTCAGGACTCCGATCCGTCTCAACACGGCTAAGTCAGGACTCCGACTCCTCCCAACACGAGTTACACAGCGTCCGGTACCACCCGTCGTCGTCTCTGACCGCCGCACCCGCCATTCTGCTGCACCGTTCGCACGTCCGCGTCGAGAGTTCAGTCGCAAGCGCTATCATCGCGGTGACGGAGGCTGGACTCGGTTTGGCGTAGATCCGAAGCTCGCCGAACTTCTGTTTGACCTGGACGAATCGAATCTCCTCGTCCCACGTCTCGGCGTACGCACTCACGGCCGCGCTGACCCCGTCGACCAGCGGGTACCAGCCGTCGTCACACTCGATGGGGAAGTCGGTGGTCCCGTAGCTCGGAGCCGCGTCGTGGTCGTACAGCATCGGATACGCCTCGATGAGTTCCCGTTCGAGGTGGTCGTCCATACCCGGCGGGTTCGGATCGTCGGTTCTTAGCTGCCAGGTTCGACGTGTCGGCTTGTAGGTTCCGAGATGGCGGATCCGGTCACTCCTCGGGTTCCGAGTCCTCGTCGTCCTCCTCGGCCATCGTCAGCCCCTCGTGGGGGTCGCGCTCCAGGGCAGGGGGTGCGTCGTCGTACGCCGAGTAGCCGTCGAACCAGCGAACGATGCGCTCGATCCGGTCGACGACGTGGCCCGGTTCGCCGCTCCGGGAGAGTTCGTGGCCCTCCCGCGGATAGCGAACGAGCCGGGTCTCGACGCCGTTCTTCCGCAAAAAGAGATAGAGCTGTTCGGCCGTGTTGATCGGCGTTCGGAAGTCGCGCTCGCTGTGGATGAGTAGCGTCGGCGTCTCGACGTCGGCCGCGTAGGCGACGGGCGAGCGCTCCCAGAGGAACTCCGGTTCCTCCCACGGCAGCGCGCCGAAGTCCCACTCGATGAGCTTGAAGGCATCCGTCGAGCCGTAAAAGGAGAGCAGATCGTAGACGCCGCGCTGGCTGACCGCGGCGCGAAATCGGTCGGTCTGTCCGACCGTCCACGCCGTCATGTAGCCGCCGAAGCTCCCGCCGGTGACGTACTGTTCGTCCTCGTCGACGTACTCGCGCGCACACACCTCGTCCGCGCCGGCGAGCACGTCCGCGAGCGTCACGTCGCCCCACTCGCCGTCGATCGCGCTCATGAAGTCCTCGCCGTAGCCGCTCGATCCGCGGGGGTTGGACCAGAACACGACGTACCCCTCGGCGGCGAGCGTCTGGAACTCGTGCCACATCGTCCCGCTCGTGGTCCACATCGCGTGCGGACCGCCGTGGATCTCGACGACGAGCGGGTAGGTCTCCTCGGGGTCGAAATCCGGCGGGGTGAGCACCCAGCCCTGGATCTCGGCGACCTCGCCGTCGGGCGACTCGCTTTCGAACCGGATCTCCTCCGGCTGAGCGATCGCCCGCCCATCGAGGTACTCGTCGTTGACGCGAGTCAACCGCGAGGTCTCCGCGCCGCCGAGCGTGGCGGCGAACACGTCTCCACGGTGATCCCAGTCGCTCTCGACGTACGCGATCGCGTCCTCGCCCACGGAGAACCCGTCAATCGTCGCGGCGTCACCGAGCACGAACGTCGGCTCGGCGCTTGCGTCCGCCGGAACCCGATGAATCGTGTACGATCCCTCGTCGGGGGCGAGAACGTACAGCAACTCGTCGTTTGGGCCCCATTCCGGCGCGCCGAGAACCGTCCGGTCGAGCGGCTCCGTCGGCGTGACCTCCTCGTCGGTCTCCCGGTTAAGAACCCGGATCTCGGACTGTCTGAGTGAGGCGCGATCCTCCGGCGTGTACGGGTAGGCGATCCGGCCGTCCTCGGTGGCCGCGATCCAGTCGACGTATCCCGTCGTTTCCGTCACCGTCTCGGACTCCCCGGACGGGAGATCCAGGGCGTCGATGTCGAATCTGATGTGGTCGTCAGGCTCGTCTCCCCGTTTGACGGCGTAGTAGAGCGTGTGCTCGTCGCCCCACTCCGGTGCGACGAAGTCGTACTCGCCCTCGGTGAGCGCCTCGATCTCCTCGGTGTCGAGATCAAGACAGTAGACGTGCGAGCGCGTCCCATCGAAGTACCGCTGGTGTGCCCGATAGATCATCCGGTCGACGACCCGCGGATCGGGTTCGTCGGGTTCGTACTCCTCCGGTACGTCCACGTCGCGGCCCTCCTCACGGTCCTCCTGGGAGACCCGCTGGGTGAACGCGATTCGGGTCCCGTCCGGGCTCCAGGCGATATCGGAGACCCCACCGACGACGTTCGTCACCTGTCGGGCCTCCCCGCCGTCGGTGGGGAGGATCCAGAGCTGTGTTCGGTCGTCGTCCGCACCCCGGCTGCTGACGAACGCCAACCGGTCGCCGGAGGGACTCCACCGTGGCTCGGCATCGACGCCCTCCGCGACCGTGAACTGGCGGGGCTCGTCGCCACCGAGCGGGACGACGTACACCGTTGCTTCGTACGCCTCGTCGTCGTCGGGAACCGTTCGGACGAACGCGACCCGTTCGCCGTCCGGAGAGAGCTGCGGATCGCTCACCTGCACGATGTCGTGGTAATCACCGGCACTGACCGTTTGCATGCCCTTCCGGTTTAGCCGCGCGTCCAATATGGTTTCGGGTCGAAATATCGACGCCGATCGAGAGCGTGACGCGGGGGTCGCGTTCGTCCACTTGAGTCGTGCGGCCGTCCTCGGTCTGGGACCGTTTCTCAGCGTCTACGCGCTCGACGTGACGATCGTCGGTTACCACGCGACCGCCCGTCGGCGAGATCAACCGAGGGCTCGCCATGTCGTCGATCCGACCGATGGTCCCAAGATGGCCCCTACTCCCGGAATGGGCCCCTTCTTTGCCGCGTCACTCTCCAACGGCGTAGTTCCCACGGCGAAAGTCGGCACCGGCTTCGAGCACGCCGGTCTCCGGGTTCCGCGTCACCACGTTGACGCCACCCGCTCTGTACGCCACGGATGGCCACGAAAACGGTCGGTGGCCCTTCTCTTCGAGGGCGGCGAACGTCTCCGCCGGGAGCCGTGCCTCGGCCATCACCGTCCCCGGATAGTACTGATGCGGGGTGAACGACGCCGGATGGCTGTACGTGGCGACCCGAGGCGCTTCGATCGCCTGCTGTACGCTCATCCCGAACACGACGTGGTTCAACAACACCTGCACCATCGCCTGTGGTTGGACGTCGCCACCGGGCGTCCCGAGGGCCATGTACGGTTCGCCGTCCTTCAACACGAGCGCTGGATTCGGCGTGAGCCGAGGCCGCTTCCACGGCTCCAAACTGTTGGGGTGGCGTGGATCCAGTCGGGATTGCGAGCCCCGCCCGGAAACGACGATCCCCAACTCCGGAACGATGGGCGACTGGTGCCAGGAGTCGCTCGGAGTGGCGGAGAACACGTTCCCCTCGTCGTCGATCGCCGCGACGTAACTCGTATCCTGTGTGGGCCCTCCCAACTCTTCGGGATCGCGCGCTAAGCCGCTGAGATCGAACGGGTCGGGTGCGACCGAGTTGGTGATCCCTGGGGGCGGCAGTTCGGGGTGTGCCGTCTCCATCGAAACCTCTTCGGCGCGCTGCTGTGTGTAGCGCTCCGAGACCAGTTCGTCGATCGGGACATCGACGGTGTCCGGATCCCCGTAATACCACTCCCGATCGGCAAACGCGAGTTTCAGCACTTCGATCAGCAGGTGGAGGTACTCCGGGGAGTTGTGCTCGAGTTCCTGAATCGAACGCTCCTCGGCGATGTTCAAACTCTGTGCCAGAACCGGACCCTGACACCACGGCCCACAGGTGAAGACATCGTAATCGCCAAACTCGACGTGAACGGGCGGTTCAGTTTGGACGGTAAAGTCCGCCAAATCGGACTTCCGGATGAGCCCACCACGTTCCCTGCTGAACTCGTCGATCTTCCGAGCGATTGGTCCCTCGTAAAAATAGTCTCTGGCCGCGTCGAGACCGGATTCCCGATCACCGCACCGCTGCTCTTCTTCAGCCATGCGTTCCAACGTGTCGGCGAGCGCTCGTTGCGTGAGAATCTCCCCCACCGCCGGGGGACGACCGTGAGGAAACACCGCATCGAGGGTTGACGAGTGGAGGTTCGCACGCTCGTACTGTTTCTTCATGTTGTAGCGCTGGAACTCGTATACTGGGTACCCCTCACGAGCGAACCTGATGGCTGGAGCGGCGACCTCGGCGAACGACAGTCGGCCGTGATCTCGCAACGCCGTTATCCAGGCGTCCGGGGCACCGGGCACGACGGATCGGGTGATTCCTCGCGGAATAGCGCCGTCGAACTCCGTTTCGAAGAACTCCCGGCTCGCTGACCGAGGCCATCGTCCCACGCCGCTGATCGTGTGGACGCGATCCGTCTCCGCGGATCGAATGATGATCGGGGCGACGCCGCCGAAGTTGGTCATGTCGTGATGGACGACGTTGACGACGAGTCCCGCGGCGACGCCCGCGTCGATAGCGTTTCCCCCATTCGCTAGCATCTCGTGGCCCGCCGATGCCGCCAAGTGGTGTCCTGCAGAAACCATTCCCATCCGTCCGCGGACGGTCGGGCGGGCGGATCGACGATATGCTGGTCCTTCGTACCGTTCCATGGTAGTGACTCGTGTGGAGTGGTACCTCCCAGCATTATAAATCAGACCAGCGGCGGATCGTGGGCTGGTCGCAATGGCGTCTCATCAATCGTGAACATGTTAATGAAGGATGAATCACATGGGGTGAACATGTCCCACTCCTCGGACCACATCCGAGTTCTCCACGCCGACGACGATACGGCGTTCACCGGAATGGTGGGGACCGTTCTCGAACGCAACGACGCCCGCCTCGAAGTCGACGCGGTGACCAGCGTGGAAGAGGGGCTCAATTACCTCGCCGAGCACGAGGTCGACTGTATCCTCTCCGACTACGATATGCCTGACCAGAACGGTATCGAGTTTCTCAGAGCCGTTCGAAACGCACACTCGGATCTTCCCTTCGTCCTCTACACCGGCAACGGCTCCGAGGAACTCGCACGTGAGGCGATTTCCGCGGGCGTTACCGATTACTGCCAGAAGTCGTCCGGAGACGGCCAGTACGCGGTGGTAGCAAATCGGATCGTCAACGCCGTCGAACGGGCCCGAGCGACGGAGAACGCGGCACGAACCGAACGACGGGTTCGGGAACTCACAGCGCGGTCCACCGATGCCCTCTGGATGTTCACCCACGACTGGAGCGAGGTGATCTTCGCGAACGGGAGAGTCGAAGAACTCTTCGGAATCTCACCGGAGGAGCTCGAAGAGCACCCGAAGGCACTCTTCGATGCAGTTCACCCTGACGACCGCGAGCGTATCGAGGCGGTGATAGAGCGCATCTCCGAGGGCCAGTCGGCGGAACTCGAGGTCCGAACCACTGGTTCGCGTGACGATCGTTGGGTGTGGATCCAGGCCGATCCGATCGTCGGCGACACCGGCTGCGTCGACAGAATCGTTGGAATCGCCCGTGACGTCACCGAACGACGGGAGCGTGAGCGAACGGTGGCTACCACCCGACAACTGCAGGCGGTGGTGGACACCGTCGACGCCGCCATCTACATCAAAGACGGGGAGGGGCGCTACCGGCTCATGAACCGAGAGTGTCGGAAGCTATTCGGACTCGGCGATCGGGACGTCGTCGGGCTCACGGACGACGAACTGCCGTCGGACGACGCGGCGCGGCGGTTGCGAGCACACGACGATCGGGTCGTCGCGCAAGGGGAGCCGGTCCGGTTCGAGGAGGAGATCCCGACCGACGACGGGACCCGGAGGTATCTAACGGTTCTCTCCCCCTTGAGCGGTGCGAACGACGATCAAGAGGAAATCTGTGGCGTGTCGGTAGATATCAGCGACCGACGGCGACACGCACGACAGCTCGCTGCGCTCACCGACGCGGCCACGGAGCTGATGGCCGCGGCCACCAACGAGGAGGTCGCGACCGTGGCCGTCGAAGCGGCGGCCGAGATCCTCGGGCTGGAAGCGAGCACGGTCTACCTTTACGACGGGGATTCGGATGCGATCGAACCGGTGGCATCGGCCCCAGCGGCCATGGACCTCGCCGGTGGGCCGCCGACCTACACCCGTGGGGACGACAGCATCACCTGGCGAACGTTCGAGGAAGGGGTGGCATCGGCGATCGACGACGTTCGGGACGATCCCAACGTGTACAATCCGGAGACGCCGATCCGAAGTCAGCTCTCCGTTCCCCTCGACGAACACGGGGCGCTGATCGCCGGCTCGAACACGCCCGGGACGTTCGACGACCGAGACGTGGGGGCCGGGATGGTTCTGAGTAGAGCCGTCGTCGCGGCCCTCGAGCAAGTAGAACGGGAGCGGGAACTGACCCGTCAGAACGAGCGACTGGAGCGGCTCACCAAGGTCGTCTCTCACGACCTTCGAAACCCGCTGACCGTCGCCAGTGGGCGAGTGGAACTCGCTCGAACGGAGTGCGGAAGCGAACACCTGGACGCGATCGAACACGCCCTCGACCGGATGTCCGAGCTGATAGACGATCTCCTGACGCTCTCTCGGAGTTCGGAACCGATCGTCGATGTCGCGCCGGTCTCACTGGCCAGCCTGGTGACGGACTGCTGGGAGGCCGTCGCGACGCGGAACGCCCGCTATGTGGTGGAACAGGATCTCCAGATCTACGCCGACGAGGGGAGGTTGAAATACCTGTTGGAGAACCTCTTTCAGAATGCAGTCCGGCACGGCAGTGACGAGATCACGGTTCGCGTGGGCACCCTTGACGGGGGAACCGGGTTCTACGTTGCGGACGACGGGTCCGGAATCCCCGTGGCCGAGCGCGAACGGATCTTCGAGTTCGGGTACACGAGCGAAACGAACGGTACCGGGTTCGGACTCGCGATCGTCGAACAGGTCGCCGACGCCCACGGCTGGACGGTCAGCGTGACCAGCAGCGAGGCGGGCGGTGCGCGGTTCGAGTTCACCGATGTCGATCGAGCAGGGTAAGCTCCGCCCGCCCGCTCGTCGCGCTCCGGAGCCGATCGCGGAGCGGGTCGGCCTCCACCACCGGAACCCGCACGTCGAACCGAACCGCCTCCTCGTAGTCGGCGTCGAACTCCACGTCCGCACTCTCTAGAATTCCGCGTACCGTCCCCGAATCGTCGTACTCGACAGCCACCGAAAACCGTTCGTGCGGGCGCTCCTCGACGAGTTCGGTCGCCTCCAGCGCCTCTTTGACCCCGCGCGAGTACGACCGCACCAACCCGCCGTATCCGAGGTTCGTCCCGCCGTAGTAGCGGGTCACGACGGCGACGACGTTTTCGATCTCCTCGCCTTGCAGGACGTTCAGCGCGGGCTTTCCTGCCGATCCCGTCGGCTCGCCGTCGTCGTCCGCGTACTCCCGTAACGGGTCCGCACGCACGCGGTACGCCGGCACGTTGTGCGTCGCGTCGGGATGATTCTCCTCGACCTCCGCGACGAAGGCCTCGGCCTCCGCGACCGTCCGTGCCGGGGCGACGTAGCCGATGAACTCCGAGCCACGGACCTCGAAGCTCGCCTCCCCGCGACCGGCGACGGTGCGGTAGGGCTCCTCTTCCATCGGTGATCCTCGGAAGCGCTCAGGGAAAAAGGTGGGTGACCGGTGGCTCACGAGGTCGAACAGTTCTCGAAGCGGCCTACAGCCGCTCTCGACGATACCAAAGCGAGCCGAATCTCGAACGGCATCGCAACAGCGCGGCCGTCGTTCGGGATGATGATCGATCGCCGCGTGTGGTCACTTGATCTCGATCGAGCGTACGAACGGCAGGTCTTTCAACTCGGTGACGAGGTCGCCGGGGATCTCCTCCTCGGTGACGACGTAGAGGCGTGGCTCGTGGCTGAACTCGGGATCGTCGCTGATCGTCTGCCGGATCGAGATGTCGCGAGCGGCGATTCGATCGGTCACTTCGGCGACGATGCCGGAGCGGTCGGCGTCGGTGACGGCGATCGTCAGCGCGGTGAGGTCGAGGACGGGCGCGAGATCGAGCAGGCTGGGGATCGCGGAGATGTTCTGGAAGATGGGGCGGAGTTCGTCGTCGTCCAGGATCGCGCCCGTCGTCGAGTCGACGACCCGTCGGTCGACATCGATCTCGCGGGCGATCCCCGTGTTGGGGATCTCGATCCCACCGGAAACCACTCGCCCCTCGTCGTTGACCGAGAAGCCGCGTTCGAGAAGCAGCCGGATCACCCGCTGCTGACTCGGGCTCCCCTCGAACTTCTCCATAATCTCGTCGAACATGTCGCGAAGAGACGGGGAGTGGACCCTTTAGTATCGGTGGTCGGGAACGGTCGGCCGGGCAGTCCCACCCGACGACACGACCGGCCGGGAGTCAGAACGCTTCCCCGTCGAGCGCCCAGTCGCTCAGATACGCCTCTTGCTTCGCTGTGAGGTCATCCCGTGACCCACCAACGGCCGCCAGCTTTCGATCCGCCACCTCGCGGTCGAGCCGGTCGGGGACCGCGTGAACGCCCGGCTCCGGACGCTCTCCGACGGCCAGTTCACGGAGGGCGACCGCCATCATCGCGAACGTCGTGTCCATCACCTCGATCGGGTGTCCCTTGCTGTTCGGGCCGGTGAGGTTCACCAGCCGCCCCTCCGTCAGCAGGTCGAGTCGGCGTCCGTCAGGCAGGTGATATCGCGTCACCCCCGCGATCGGCTCGGTCGTCCGCTCGGCCATCGCTTCGAGGTCGTCAACCGCGATCTCAACGTCGAAGTGACCGGCGTTGGCGAGCTGTGCGCCGTCGCGCATCCGCTCGAAGTGCGCCCGGCGGATGACGTCCCGCGAACCCGTACTCGGGACGAACAGGTCACCGATCTCGGCGGCCTCGGCCATCGACAGCGCGAGGTGGCCGTCCATGTGTGCCTCCAGCGCCTTCCGCGGATCGACCTCGGTCACGACCGTCCGCGCGCCGAGTCCGCGGGCCTTCCGGGCGATTCCCCGTCCGCAGTGGCCGTACCCGCCGACGACGACGGTCTTCCCCGAGAGCGCGGTGTTCGTGATCTGGGCGACGTTCACGAGCGAACTCTCGCCGGTTCCGTGGACGTTGTCGAAGCAGCGTTTCATCGGGGTGTCGTTCACGCCGTAGGCCGGAAAGCCGAGACCGGCGTCCGCGTCGATCGCCTCCAGTCGGCGGACGCCCGCCGTCGTCTGCTCGACGCCGCCGATAGCCTCCTCGACCGCGTCCGGATGGCTCGCGTGCGCTCTGGCGATCAGTTCGCAGGCGTCGTCGGCGATCAGGTCCGGACGTTCGGCGAGGAGGTCCGATTGGGCGCGCTCGAACGCTCGATCGCTCATGTCCGGTTCGGCGAAGGTGCGGATCCCCTCGCGGGAGTCGAGGTGGTCGATCACGTCGGCGTGGGTGCTCTTTGGCTCGCTCGGGGCGACGAGGCACTCCGCGCCTCCTGCGTGAATCGTCTCGACGAACACGCCCGTCGAGGCTTCGAGGTGTGAGCAGATCGCCACGGTCAGGCCCTCGAACGGGCGCTCCTCGCGGAACTCGTCGGTGAGGTCGGCGAGAACCGGTGCGTGATCGCGGGCCCACGTGAGCGGGTTGGGAGTGGACATACCACGAGCGTGGGTTGGAAGGGGCTTAGGCGGTTGGGTGTGGCAGGTGAGGGAATGTGCAATCAACGCAAACTGAACTCGTTGATCGGTTTCGATTCGTGCTTTTCACACACTATCTAATAGCCTATACACTTCCGGAATAAATTTGTGCGAGAGATGCGTTCTCTGTCTATGCCCGGGTCAACGCTGTCGAGTGCGGACCGTGCGACGCTTACCCGCCTCGTACTCCTTCTAGATGAGATTGCCGGGAAACGACCGGAGACGCCGACAAGCACCCAGGAATTCACACCCGAGACCGGCGGCATCGAACAGCTCGAAGCGGCGCTGATGGACTACGGCGTTCGCCTGCAAGTCCACCTCACTCCCGAGACGTACGGCTTGACGACCGACGAGTTCGGCGACTCGGCGGTGTACGAGGAGGTCGTCGACGGGATCGTCGCGGCTGCGCGCGTAGCCGCCGACATTCACGGCTGGACGAAGTACTTCGAACATCACGAGGTAACCCGCGAGAGCGAGGCCCTCGAGTATGGAGAATTCGCCTCCCGATTCTGTGAGGGTACGTCCATCGTCGAGATCCGGCTCTCATTCGCGGAGATTCCCGATGTGAACAGGCCACTGGAATCGGAATCAAAAGAGAGCGAGAAAGCCGATCCCGACGTTCCGCTCGCCGAAATGGCGGTGCAGGAACTCGGTGAGTATGCCGATG
>SKSS01000067.1 GCA_007122875.1 Salinarchaeum sp.
GGTGCCTGTCTCGCCGCCGCCATCGGGGCGGTCGGTCTCGCCGGCGGGACGGCCGCCGTCACGCTCCCGGTTCGCGTCGTCACCGCGCTCGCAAGCGCCCTGTCGTGGTTCGCCTCCCTCCACGTCGTCACGCTCGTGGGGACGGTCCTGCTCCTGGGCGCGCTTACGGCCACGGCCGTTCGGGCGGCACTCCGCCGAACGCCGGTCGCGGCTGTCGCCACCTACGCGGGGGACGATCCGACGACCGCTCGCCGCCGGATTGACTCGTTGGTCGATCGGCTCGGAACCGCAGCGATCTGGCTCGCCCTCGGCGGTCTCCTGTGGCTGTTCGTGGGTCTCCCGAGCGCCGCCGTCCTCTGGGTGGCCGTCGATGGCAGTCTGCCCGCCGTCACCGTCCCGTCGCTTCCGTTCTCGCTCGTGGTGTTCGTCGTTTGCGTCCTCACCGCGTACGTCGTCGTCGTGGCCGTTTCACGGCGGCTCGTTCGAGCGGGTCCGCGAACCGTCTCGCGCCCGCTCGCCCGGTTCGCCGGCGGGATCGTGGCGACTCCGCTGGCCGCCGGTCTCGCGGCGCTCGCCCCGCACACGTCGATTCCGGACGCGCTGTCGGACGCCGTGCTGGTTCTCGTCGGCGTTTCGGTACTCACGGTGGTTGCAGTGGCGGTGGCGGCCACGCTCTTCGTCTGTGTCGCCGTCCGCGTCGTCCCACGGAACGGCGGCGGTCCGGCGATGACGACCGCGTGCCTCCTCCTGGCGACGGTCAGCGCCGGGATCGCGCACGCCGGATTCTTCGAACTGGCCGTCGCCACCGCGGCCGCCCTCGTCGTGTGGGATCTCGGTTCCTACGCCGAATCGGTCGGTCGGGAGGTCGGGCGGGCCGGGACGACCACCGTCTCACAGGGCGTTCACGCCGGCGTCAGCCTCGCGGTCGGGGCGGGGGCGATCGTCGTGGCGACCGGCGGTTCCATCGTGGGATCGTTCGTCCTGGGAATCGTCTCGCCGTCGCTGGCGTTGTTGGCCGCGATCCTCTTTCTGCTCGCCGGACTGGCGCTCGCAACTGTGTTGCTGTGGGCCTGAGGCGTCGAACTCACCTTCCGTGGGCCTGATGCGTCGAACCCTCCTTCCGTGGGCCTGATGCGTCGAGATCCTGGACCTGAGGCGTCGATCCCCTACGTCTCCGGCACGTCAGCGAGCGTTCGCTGCACGGCCTCCTCGCCGACCGCCTCGGCGAGCGCCTCGAAGCCGACGCGAACCTCCCGATCGCCCGCCTCCGCAACCAGTCGGGAGACGATGAACTCGGGGGTCGATCGGCCGAGCGTGCCGAACCGCGGCTGGTAGTCGACGGCGAGTTCGAGGTTCTCGTCCAGTCCCTCCGCGAAGATGCCGTCCACGCGGGCGGCGTCGGGCAGCGGTTCGAGATCCTCGGCGAGGTGGGTGACGAACGCCCCGAGCGCCTCCCGGTCGACCGACAGCGTGACGAGACCGTGGAGGAGGTCGGCGGCGCTGCCCGGTTCGGTGATCGCCTCGAACTCGTCGACGAGCATCAGCGTCCGCCCCCCTTCGACCAGCGGCGGGACGATCGTCCGCAGCGTCGACTCCAGCACGCCAGCGTTGAAACTCGCGTGCCGGCGGTGGAACACGATCGCATCCAGCGGCGAGACCTCCGCGCGCTCGGCCGGCACGGGAACACCCATGTGTGCGAGCAGCACCGTCTCACAGAGCGTCTCCAACAGCGTCGTCTTCCCGCCGCTGTTCGCGCCCGTGAGGACGGTCACGCGGTCGCCGCTCGGTGCGACCGTCCACGTACCGTCGTCGTCGAGTCCGTGCTCGCCGAGTGCGTAGGTGACCGGCTGGACATCCTCACCGGCCGCCGACAGCGAGAGGCTGCGTGCCCCGGCGACCGCGACCGCGTCCCGATCGTCGACGATCCGGGGGCGGGTCAGGTCGTACGCCGTCGCGAACCGCGCCAGCGAGAGGAACAGCGCCACGTCACGAACGGCCTCGACGGCGGCGTCGACATCGCTTCGGGCCTCGTTTACCGTCGCTCGCAATCCGTCCGCAACATCCGCCGCACGCTCCTCGGCGATCGTCCGTCGCTCGGAAACGAGCGTCCGGAGCAAGCCGTCGACGAATGAGGTCGCGTCGATCGCGTCCGCCGGGGCCGCCTCCCGGACGGCCACGTACTCGACACCTGTCTCGCCGACGACGTGTTCGACCAGCGCCTCGCGAAAGTCGTCGCTGTCTCTGACGCCCGATTCGCGGAGGTCGGCGACGATCCCAGCCGGATCGGCCGCGAGATCCTCGACGGCCGCGACTTCGGCTCGATACTCGTCGAGGCGCTCGTCGACGCCCTCGCGGACCCGCCCCTCGTCCAGTCCGGCGAGCGCGACCTCGGTCTCTCGCAACCGGTCGGCGTCGAACGCGGCGAGCGAGGCGAACGGCCCGTCGGTCAGTCCGATGTCCCGGAGATCGAGCGCCGTCCGGACCGCGGCGAGTTCGCCCCCACCCGCCTCGTCGTACTCCGCAAACGACGCGAGCGCGGCCTCGCGGGTCGCCGCTGGCTGCGCCTCCCACGCCTCGCGGATGGCGTCGATTCGGTCGAGGCGCTCGCGCATCGCGTCGGTCGAGGTGAGGGGTGCGAGAACTCGAATCCGGTCGGCGGTCTCGTCGGTGACCGCGTGATCGACGATCAGCGAGAGGACTGCGCGATACACCGTTCGGACATCGCCGGTCGCCAGCACCGAGAGGTCAGCGTTCGGGCGGGCCCGCCGGCAGATTCGCGTCGCCCGTCCGGCCGACAGGCCGGCGTCAACGAGGGTCCCCACGTCCGCCCCCTCGATGGCCGTGATCGCGGCCTCGGCTCCGATCGACTCCTCCAGTACCGCCCGCGTCTTCGGCCCGACGCCCCAGTAGTCCGACAGCCGCATGACCGGTCATGGCGCGGCGACCGGCTTAGTTTCGTGGGTTCCGAACCGACCGTGGAGGGACCGGCCGAAGCGATTAGAGCCAGTCAGGTGACGGACGGTGTTCGTACTCCTCGATATCGGTTATCGTGACCGGACGCTCGTCGCTGTCCGGGATCTCTAACTCAGCGGCCTCGTACATATCATAGAGAATCCAGATCTGCTCATAGAGAGTTACCTGTTTCAACAGATCGATTCCGTACTCAGTGACCGCATAGTATTTCCGCGGAATTCCATTGGGGACTGGCGAGGCATCAGCCTCGAGAACCGTCACAATTTCCGGGTCTCGGCTTTGAAGAGCGCGCAAGTGGTCACGGATCGTACTCTCAGTAATCTCGTTCCGTGCTGCTAACTCAACGGCGCTCAACGCACCCGACGGGCTAGCCAGGATTTGCTGGAGGAGTCGGGCCTTGGGAACGGTCAGGATCGCCCGTAGATCGGCGAGCCGGCCAGGATCGACATCATGCTCTATCGCTTGCTCTGGCCGGCTCTCGTACCCAGGGGATGGTGTAGACGAAGAAACATCCTGTGACATACGCTACGGTTCGACCTTCAACACCATATGTTTTGCGACGGGTATCGACAATCATGTTCTCAATCTATATGCCTCCGGTCAAACATCTCATAGTCATGTCTACCGCAGACGCCCCACCACATATTCAGGACACCCCGCGTCTTGGAGACGCTGACTTCATCTATAGTGGTCTCACTGGCTCCGATGTCCAAGCCATCCACGATAACGCCCTCGAACTCTTCACGGAACTCGAATTGAAAGCCGTCTCTGACACCATTTACTTCATCCTTGGCAACTACGACACGCCTGCAGGCGACCGCGATGGCCCGAAAGATCGCCTCAAAGACACCCGCGACGCCATCAACGACAGTCCACACCCCGCTAGCGCAATTCTACTCGAAGACCTCGACGAAACCAACGAGCACTGGTCGAACTTCTACCTCAAATTTCGCTATACACTCATCGGTACAGACTACACCTTCGTCATTGCCGAAGACAACGACGGCGGCCACGAGCTAGAGCTGGGCGAAGTCCCGCTCGAAACCACATTCATCTTCAAACGCGACTACGCCACCCTGGCGATCGACTCCGACCTTGAATACGAGAAATACGATGCCATGATGGCTACCCTCTTTGACCTCATGGAAGAAAACGATCATCTCGCCCGCTGGACTTCTCCTGACGAACTCCGAACGCTCGTTATGAACGTCGTTGAGCAACCCCTCACCGACTAACCCACCCCCGCTGTCCCTCCCCGTCCTCTGGCGCTGTGGTGCCTAAAGTTACTGCTCTCCATTATCGGCTCCTCTCGCGTTGACGAGATGCTTTGCGTCTCGTTCGCACATCAGAACGCTCCGCGTTCTGAGGATGCCTGAAGGCACGGTTTCCGCCTTGCATCACTTGACGGATGACCGCGCGGGAACCGGCTTAGTTTCGTGGGTTCGAACCGACCGTGGACGGACCGGCCGAAGCGATTAGTAGACGTAGACGCATACGTCTACACATGGGGACGAAAACAATCCGTGTCTCCGAGACCGCCTACGAACGGCTCGCTGCACGGAAACGGGCGGACGAGAGTTTCAGCGACGTGATCGAGCGGCTCACCGACGACGATCTCGACATTTACGCCGGATTCGGTGCGTGGGAGGGGACTGATCGTGCTGCAAGCGCCCAGGACGCCAGCGAGAAGCTCAGCGAGGGGATCGAGGAAACCGCCGCCAAGTACGCGCGCCGGAAGGACCGATGAAGTGTTACGACAGTTCGTTCGTGATCGACTACCTCGACGGGAGCCGTTCGGCGATCGAGTATCTGGAAGCACACGTCGACGAGCCCAGATACATCCCGTCGGTCGTGCTCTTCGAACTGTATCAAGGCGAACTGTTCAGTCGCGGCCCACCCCAGTTCGAGCGGCTGCAGCACCGTCTCGGGTGGGCGGATCCGGTCCCGTTCACCGCGACCACTGCCCTCGAAACCGGCGTTCTTCTCGACGAACTGGCGACCGATGGACGGGCGCTCACACCACGGGACGCGATGATCGCCGGGACGGCCCGCGAACTGGGGGCGACGCTCGTCACGTCCGATGGAGACCTGACGAACGACGAGCTACGATCCGTACTGGACGTGGAGACGTACTGAGACGGCGTCGTCGATCGATGAGTCGCCGTCACTTCCGGTAGAACGGCCGCAACACGGCGAGGTGGTAGTCTTCGTGGGGATCGTAGCGGGAGAACGCGAGGCTGTTGGCCATCACCGACACCGAGGAGCCGGCCATCGCCAGTCCCGCCAGCGCCGGGTTCAGCAGGCCGAGCGAGGCGATCGGAATCAGGGTGGTGTTGTAGACGAACGCCCAGAACAGGTTCTGTCGGACCTTCGAGATCGTCGCCCCCGAGACACGAAGCGCCTTCAGCACGTCGAGCGGGTCGTCGCGCATCAGCGTCACGTCGGCGGCCTCGATCGCCACGTCCGTCCCCGAACCGATCGCCACGCCGACGTGGGCGGTCGTCAGTGCCGGGGCGTCGTTGACCCCGTCGCCGACCATCATCGCCCGCCGATCATCGGCCTGGATTGCCTCGACCGCGTCCGCCTTGTCCTCCGGCAGCACCTCCGCACGGACGTTCCGCTCGTCGATTCCGACTTCCTGGCCGACTGCACGGGCCGTCCGCTCGTTGTCGCCGGTGAGCATCATGACCTCGATCCCGCGTTTCTGGAGCGCAGCGACCGTCTCCTTCGCGCTCTCGCGGACCGTATCGGCGGTGGCGACGACGCCGACCAGTTTGTCATCAACCGCGACGAGCATCGCGGTCTTGCCCTCCCGTTCGAGATCGAGCATCGTCTCCTCGGCAGGTTCGGGATCGATCCCGTGATCGGACAGGAGCTTCCGGTTCCCGACGAGCACCTCGCCGTGGACCGTCTCCGCACGGACGCCGTGGCCCGGCACGTTCTCGAATGCGTCGGGCGCTTCGGTCTCGATTCCGCGCTCGCTGGCTCCCTCCACGATCGCGCGGGCGAGCGGGTGTTCGGAGCCGGACTCGGCGCTCGCGGCGGCGGCGAGAACGACCGTCTCGTCGGGTTCGTACTCCAGCGCGGCTCCGCCGTCGGTCGTCGCCTCACCGCCATCCGATCGCGCATCGTCGATCGGAACCACGTCGGTCAGACGCATCTCGCCGTGGGTGAGGGTGCCGGTCTTATCGAAGACGACCGCGTCGATCCCGCGGACCTTCTCTAAGATGTCCGCACCCTTGAACAGGACGCCGTTGGTGGCGGAGATCGTTGAGCCGACCATCGTCGCGGCGGGGGTCGCCAGTCCGAGCGCGCAGGGACAGGCGATCAGCAGGGCGCTCGCGAAGACGACCATCGAGAACTCGAGGATCGGGACGCCGACTTCCCCGCCGACGGGTGCGACTTCCGGTCCGCCGCCGACGGGCGTCCACACCGGTAGCCAGTCGACGAACGCCGCCAGCTGCTCGGGAAACGCCGCCCACAGCAGCGCCCACAGGGTCGCGTTGACGATTACTGCGGGGACGAAGTACGCGCTCACCCGATCGACGAGCCGCTGGATGTCCGGCTGTCGGGATTGGGCCTCCTTGACTCGTTCGACGATCTGCCGGAGGGCGGTGTCCGACCCCACCTTTGTCGCCTCCACGAGAAGGACGCCGTTCTCGTTGATCGTCGTCCCGATGACCTCGTCGCCGTCGGCTTTCTCGACCGGCACCGACTCCCCGGTGAGGTTCGACTCGTCGACCGCGCTCTCGCCGCCGACCACCACGCCGTCGGTCGGAATCGACTCGCCGGGACGGACCTTCATCACGTCGCCGACCGCGATCTCCTCGACTGACACCTGAACCTCCTCGCCGTCACGCACGATGGTCGCTTCGTCGGCCTGGAGTTCGAGCAGCCGGCGGAGTGCATCGCTCGCGCGGGCCTTCGACCGCGCTTCGAGCCAGTTACCGACCGTGATAAACCAGAGGATGAACGCGACCGCCTCGAAGTAGTAGCCCTCGCCCGCGAGCACTCCGAGAAGGACTGCCACGCTGTAGACGTACCCAGCCGAAGTGCCGACCGCGACGAGGGTGTCCATGTTCGCCCGACCGCTGTGTTTCGCCGCGCGGTAGGCCCCCCGGATGAACTCCATCCCGAGCGTTCCCATCAGGAGCGTCGCGAGGACGAACTCGAACCAGCCCACCTCGATCCCCGCGATTTCGTGGGGTAGCAGCGACAGCGGCGTGATCATCTCGATCATCATCGGGAGGAACGGGGCCGCGAGAATCCCGCCGAGGATCACGAGCCGTCGTTGCTTTTCGAGTTCGCGCTCGACCGCTCGCTCGCGCCGATCGGTCATGTCGTCACCGCCGTCGTCGCGGACCGGTTCGTAGCCGGCGGCGTCGATGGCGTCGGCGATCGTCCCGAGATCAATGTCTTCGGGATTGTACGTCACGGTCGCCTCGTCTGCCGCGAAGTTCGCACTCGCGTCGACCACGCCCGCGAGGTCGGCGAGGGCCTCCTCGACCGTCCCCGAGCAGGTCGCACACGACATTCCAGTGACCGTGATCGACGCCGTGGCCCGTTCGGGATCGTAGCCCGACCGCTCGATCGCGTCGTAGAGCTCCGCGAGCGAGACCGTCTCGGGATCGTATCGGACGGTCGCCTCATCGGTGGCGAAGTTGGCATCAGCCTCTTCGACGCCCGCGAGATCGGCGAGGGTCTCCTCGACCGTCCCCGAGCAGGTCGCACACGACATCCCGGAGATCGGGATGTGGGCGGTTCGCTGACTCATTGGGGACCTCTAGGGCCCCAGGCTTCAAGCCCGTTTTCCCTTCGATCGTTCGGATGACGAGCGCACTCTCCGAACGGATCGATCCATGGACGGGCACGGATCGAACGACGTTCGGATCGGCGGGTCCGTGGGCCGCGACGGGCGCCGTGTTCCCGACAGAGCCAAGGGTCGTCCCGTTGCCGGGAATTCGGGGGTGTACCGATGAACGACACGGCCGACGATCACATCGTGGGCGATCCAGGAGGCATCGAGATCCAAAGCGGAGACGAGGGCGCGGGCGGATACGATTACGTTCTCGTCGGGCCGGATCGCGGGGGGTTCGGGTTCGACGCGAACGAGATTCCGGAGCTTCGGTCGATGTTGAAACGGATGCAAGGGGACGGCTAACCCCCCGTAAACGGATGCAATGGGATGGCTGACCCCCCGTAAACGGATGCAATGGGATGGCTGACCGCCCGTAAACGGGCGATAGGGGCGTCAACGATGGTCCAGCGGCGGTGGGTATCCGACCGAGCGAGCGATGTGTCAGCCGGTTCGCTCCCGCCTTTCCTAGTGTTCGCGCTCGGTGAGCCGTTCTCCACAGTGTGGACAGTGGTCCGGGGTCGGTCCCGTTTCCCCTCGGGCCGCTTCGATGAACCCGGACGCGAGGATGGACGCGGGGAGCGCGAACAGCCCGATGCCGATCACCGCGACGATCCCGCCGAAGACCTGTCCGAGCGGCGTCACCGGCGTCACGTCTCCGTATCCGACGGTCGTCAGCGTGATGACGCCCCACCACATCGACTGTGGAATCGAGGAGAACTCGTCAGGCTGGGCGGGGTGCTCGACGAAGTACATCGTACTCGACGCGACCAATAGCAGGATCAGCGTCGCCGTAAACGAGATCACCAGATCCTCCTTTTTCCGCTGTAACACCTCGTTGAACGCGGTCATCGACTCGCTGTACCGCGCCATCTTGAAGAGCCGGAAGAACCGGAACAGCCTGAGCGCGCGGAGGAACCGGAGATCCGCCGGGAGCACCGCCCCGAGGAAGAACGGCAAGATCGCGAGGAGGTCGATGACCAGCATCGGCCGGGAGGCGAACCGGAGTCGGTCGGTGATCGGGTTGCTGTACTCGGGACGGGCGGTACACGCCCAGATGCGCGAGAGGTACTCGACGCTGAAGATCGCCACCGAGACGACTTCGAAGTAGAAGAAGAACGTTCCGTACTGCGCGTACAGGGAGTCGACGGTTTCGAGCGCAACGGCGACGACGTTCGCCGCGATCAGTAGCACGATAAACCAGTCGGCGTAGTACCCCACTGTTCCACCCTGCCGGGCGGTGAACAACGAATCGACGAACGCTTTCGTCGACGGATAGTCCTCTCTGATCATGTGTCACCCATTCCAACCGACGCCCATTAGCGTGCCTCTATGTATCTGTTCGCTGATGAACTACCGTCGTCCGCTTCGATGGGATGTCTACGGGAGGACCAGACGCACTGTGGCGTCCGTTGGTGACGACGTATCGCCACGAAAATAGATCACTCGGATGGCGTACCGATGCCGTTCGCACTGGGATGGCGGTCGGTCGCGCGTTTTGTTCTTGACACCTGGATAGAAATTATGGGAATATTTATATCATATGGATTCAAACCCCTACAAGAACGTATCTGATACGTGTCGTTTGGCCCGCCAGGCCGGACGGACGTACACAATACGACCCACGAAACCATGTCAGGTTCAGAACGATCCCGAAAGGAACCGATCGCGGAGTACAAAGCGAATCCCAGTCCCCAAGTACACTGGAAGATCATCCAGAGCATTCCGGGCGACATCATCATTTTCATCGTCGCTACGGTCATCGTGGGCGCGCTCTTGGACAGCCTCATCATCGGCATCCTCGCCGGGTTGGTCGCCGCCATCGTTCCAACTGTCGTCGGCGTGTTCATCGCCAAGCGGCGGTGGGGCAGCAAGGAGTATCGCGTCTACGAGGATCGGGTCGAAGAGGACATCGGCCTCCTGGCCACGAAAAAGCGCAACGTCCCGATGGACCGGATTCGAAGCGTCGAGCAAGAGCAGTCGTGGTTCGAATCGTTCTACGACGTTGGTGACGTAACGCTCCGGAGCAAACGCGGACGGGGCATGAAGCTGAAGTACCTCGACAACCCGGAGGATGTCTACTACGAGGTCAGTGATCTCGTTGACGACCGGAGGCGGAGGCAGGAAGACCAGATGGCCCGCAAGGCCGACGCGATGGAACGAATGGCCGATCAGGGCTGATCGTCTCCCCCCACCGTAACGATGATATTATTTATCGACGCCGTGTTTCAGGTCCTCGAGATCCTGCGGGTAGTGTTCGATCTGTTCACGCACTCGCCGCTCATCTCGCTGGGACTGCTCTTCCTACTCGGGGCAGTCGTCCTGTCGATCATCAACGGCCTGATCGACATCGCGGTGTACATCGCGCTCATTGGCGGGAGTCTCCTCCTGGTCATCGGCGTGGTCAGCTTTCTCGTCTCGAACGACTTCTTCCTCTCGCTGCTCTTTGTGGCAACCACGGCCACTCCACGGAGAGCGTGGCCGCACTCGACAGGACACGGCTAGCGGACGCGGATACTGGCGTCCGCTGATTCCACCTTCCGCCCAACTCGACCGTTCGAATCCGGTCTCGCGACCCGTTGACTGCTCGCTCTCCGGGACTCGTCGAGTGGGTCGCTCCACCTGCGTATGATCGAGCGATCGATCCCCTGTCAGGCGGATCGTGATACGAGTCATCGGTTGCTGCCGGAACTCTTACGTCAAAACGATAGCACGTGTCGGTATGGAACTGGTCGTCGCGATTCTGTTGACGATGTTCGGGGCCGTGAGCGTCGTCAAGCCTCGATGGATTGCTGCAATCGATCGTCGTCAGAAGGCCGCTGGAACGACCCGTCACCCGGAGGACATCGAGTTCTCCGACGGACACTACGGCTTCATCCAGATCGTGGGGTTCTTCATTGGGGCCTTCGGTCTGATCGTCACGCTTCGGTTGCTCTGATTCGTGTGAACGACTGTGTCTCTCGCCCGAGTTCTGGCGAGTTCGTTTTTTGCCGAGGTGGACCTCCACCGATGGTCGACTGCGAATCGGCTCGAAAATCAGTCCACCCGGGGAGCGTTGATCGGGATCCTTGTTCGACTCTCGGAGCGGACATAGCGGCAGATGCCGAACACCTGGCGCTGTCCAATCAATAGGACCGTAGGGAAAACCAGTCCGCCCTCCCCGATTTGAACGCCGCGAGACGGTCGTGCTCACTCCGTTCGCACGCTGCGACTCACGAGCTCAAATCGGGTCGGTTGTCCTTTCCGAAGCCGACGGCTCACTACGTTCGCGTCGGCTTCAGGAAAGTCCGCCCTCCCCGATTTGAACGGGGGGCAAGCCGATCTACAGTCGGCTGCTCTACCAGGCTGAGCTAAGGGCGGTCTCCACCGCGACGTACCCGTGTTTCGGACTTAAGAGTTGCGTTCTCGGGCGTATCGTTGGCGTCGCTTCCCACGCCGTGTGACGACTGTCGGACGCGACATACACCTATAAGTGTCGGGGGAGCGATGTACGAGACAGGCGATGAGCAAGATCACGTTCCGGGCGGACGAGGATCTCGTCGAGCGCCTCGAGTCGCTCGACACCTCCAAAAGCGAGGTCCTCCGGGAGGCACTCCGCGAGTACCTCGACCAACACGGGACGGACGCGAGCGCGGAGACACACTCCGCTGGTTCCTCGCTCGACCGCAGCCTCGATGCGATGATCGCCGACCGCGTCGACGACGCGATCGACGATCGACTCGGCGGGACGGCCGGACAGGACGTGAACGTCACCGTCTCCGTCGAGGGCGACCTTCGCGCTGCGGACCCCGACGCCACGACCGCCCGCACACCGAAACCGACCGCTGATCCGGCGTCCGACGTGTCAGCCGAATCGAACTCCGAACCGCGGAGCTGTGGAGGCTGCGGGAGTACGCTCACCGCGACCCACGTTTACTGTCCGAACTGCGGCGAGAAGGCCTCACGTCGGGCGTTTTGTGAGTGTGGGGACGAACTCCGAAGTGACTGGGCGTTCTGTCCTGGGTGCGGACGTCGGACACCTGCTGCGGACGTATTAGATCGCTCGTAAACGCCAGACTACGGGGCTGTACCCCTGACATATCCAACGTCCGTGGTACGGTCTGCCGTTAACTTTATACGTAATCGCTCTGTGCATACGGATGCGTAAGACGACTGTCTTACACCGGAAAAGACGTGGCGGAATGGACCGCTATCTGCCGGTTGTGGGCGTACGACTGGGAAGGGCGCGCACGATGGTCGTCTTACCCAAGGGGAGAGAAACCATGGAGCGTGTGACACTGCGCATTCCGAAACAGCAGATCGAGGAGGTCGAACAGATGGTCGAGATGGGGGAGTTTCCGAACCGGAGCGAGGCGATCCGGTCGGCCGTCCGAACGATGCTCAACGAACAGTCCGATGCAACTACTGAGGCGTCCGCCACTGAGCGGGGATGGGTGAAGGTGTAAGACGATGCGTGATCTCATCGACGAGGCGCTCGAACGGGACGAAGTCGAGCGACGTGAGTTTACCCACGTCGACGACGATCCCGAACAGCCCCGGATCGTCATCCTCGGCTGTGGCGGTGCGGGCAACAACACCGTCAATCGCCTGTACAACATCGGCGTCGACGGTGCCGAGACCGTGGCGATCAACACCGACCGCCAGCACCTCAAACGGATCGAGGCGGACACGAAGATCCTCGTCGGGAAGTCGCTGACGAACGGGCTCGGCGCGGGTGGCGACCCCGGTATGGGCGAGCGCGCGACCGAGATGGCCCAGAGTACGATCAAGGAGGTCCTCGGCGGCGCGGACCTCGTGTTCGTCACGGCGGGCATGGGCGGTGGCACCGGTACCGGTGCGGCACCCGTCGTCTCGAAAATCGCCAAAGAGCAGGGCGCGATCGTGGTCGGGATGGTCTCGACGCCGTTCAACGTCGAGCGCGCCCGGACGGTCAAAGCCGAGGAGGGACTCGAGAAGCTCCGCGAGGAGGCCGATTCCATCATCGTCCTCGACAACAACCGGCTGCTCGACTACGTCCCGAATCTGCCGATCGGGAAGGCGTTCTCCGTGATGGATCAGATCATCGCCGAAACCGTCAAGGGGATCAGCGAGACGATCACTCAGCCCTCGCTGATCAACCTCGACTACGCGGATATGACCTCGATCATGGACCAGGGTGGCGTCGCCGTGATGCTCGTCGGCGAGACCCAGGACAAGAACAAGACCGAAGAGGTCGTCCGCGAGGCGATGAACCATCCGCTGCTCGACGTCGACTACCGTGGCGCGAGCGGCGCGCTGGTCCACATCACGGGTGGTCCGGATCTGGCGCTGAAGGAAGCCGAGGGAATCGCCGACAACATCACCGAGCGACTCGACGCGAGCGCGAACGTCATCTGGGGCGCTCGCATCTCCGACGACTACAAGGGGAAAGTCCGGGTGATGGCGATCATGACCGGCGTCCAGAGCGCCCAGGTGCTCGGTCCGTCGACGAAAAAGCAGGCCGATCGCTCGCGGGCGAAGCTCCGTGAGGTCAACGACGAGTCGTTCGACGACTCCGGCGGATTCGACGACCCCGACCGGTCCGGCTGGCACGCCGAAAGCGACGGCGGTCGCGAGGAGATCGAACGGAACAACGGCGTCGACGTGATCCGGTAGTCCGGTCTCGTCGACTGTCCGAGTAACGCATTCCCCGTGGGGAGGCGCGGTGGCTCCACCGGGGATTCATTTTCGATGAATGGACCAACAATAATAGAGACATCAACGGCGTAGTCGTCATCGATGACTGATCGAAAGACAGTCGTAACGGTTGCTATGGCGCTGCTCGTCTTCACCGGGATCGTCCACGCCATACTCGGACTCGTCGATGTCGTCCTCGGCGATGTCGATGTACTGTCCGTGGCGTTCGTTCTCGCCGGCGTGCTGGCGATCCTCCTCGCTGCGTTCTCCTACGGCGACCTGCTCGCGCCGCGGGTGACGTACGCGCTTGGTGCGGGTCTACTGGTGGCATACGTCCTGGCGTACGCCGATTGGCACGCCGTTGGCATCGTCGAATCGGTGTTCGGACTCGACGACGCTGGGTTGGGTCACGATCACCATGATCACGGGCACGATCATCACGACCATGGGCACAGTCATCACGACCACCACAGCCACGACGGTTCAGCCGTGACGGTCCTGATCGATCACCTCGTCGCCGATCCGATCGCGCTCGTGACGAAAGTCGCCGAAACGGCTGCAGCCGGGTTGTTCGTCTGGCTCTTCGTCACCGAGGAGTGACTTCTCACGTACACTGGAACGCGGGCTGCCGATGGCAACACGGAGGACGGCTCACGCCGCGTCGAGCGCGTCGAGCAGTCCGCACTTTCGGCACACATCCCGTGCGGTCGGCGACCCACAGCGGTCGCATTCGCCGACGTCGGTGTCGTCGCCTCGGTACGACTCGGCGGCCAGTGCGGCGAGTTCCTCGTACCCGGCCATGATCGAGTGGCGGGTGCCGGGATGATTTTCCTCCAGGGCGTAGAGAAGTTCCTTGATTTCACCTCGATACGCCTCCTCGGCGTGCGGACACTCGGCCATGTGTGCGGGGAGGTCCCGGAGGTGAGCGTACAGCGCGACCTCCTTCTCGGGAACGTCACGCAGTGGTTTCGCGCGCGGAACGAACGGACCGGGATCGTTGCGAGTTCGCTCTGTGCCCCCGTTACCCCCCGACCCGAGCGGCCCGAGGCTGGCGTCGAAGTGTCTGGCGATCTGGGCGACGTCGCCGGAGAGGACGTTCATCAGCGCGGTCTGGGCCTCGTCATCGAGGTTGTGACCCGTGAGGAGGAGCTCCGCCCCGAACTCCTCGGCGTATCGCGCGAGCGCGTCCCGCCTGAAGACGCCACAGTACGCACAGGCGGCCATTCCGAGGGGGTCGTCCGCCGCGACCTCGTCCATTCGAACGTCGTACTCCTCGTCGTACGACACCACCTCGTGACGGAGGTCGAGGTCGGCCGCAAGGTCGCGACAGGCGTCCAGGCTTCGGTCGCGGTAGCCTTCGATCCCCTCGTGGATCGTCAATCCGAGCAGGTCGATCCGCGGATCCTCCGCGAACGTGTCGGCCAGAATTGCCGTCAGGACGGCGCTGTCCTTCCCGCCCGAGAGCCCGATCACCCACGTCACGGGATCGTCGGGAGTCGCCTCGCGGCCGAGCAGACCGTCCTCGCGGATCCGCCGTCTGACGCGTCGCTCGACCGATCGGCAGAAGTGTTCCTCACAGAGGTGCGATCCGGCGTAGGCGGCGTGCGCGACGGCCTCGCGGTCGCACTTGTCACAGTCCATCGGCGACAGGTAGCGGATCGAGCGCCAATACGGTTTCGTCTGCGTAGTGTGGCTCCCGTCGCCAGCGTTTTCATCGTCGCCCGGCTACACGACGGCGATGGACCGACGCGACGCGATCGACCGAGTTGAGCGGATCGTCGAGACGATCGAGACCGAACTGCTCCCCGTCCCGGTTCGGGAGGTCTGGGTCTTCGGGGATCTCGCCCTCGGTCTCGATCCGGTGGACCGACTCGATGTCTACCTCACGAAGGACGTGTTGCTTCGGGGCGACGGCGACGAGGCGGTCGCCGAGCGGTTCGTCGACTCCCACGGCATCGAGGGCGTCGGCTCGACCGTCCGAGCCGAGTGGGCCGACCGACACTCGGAGTTTCTGCGTGCGAACGCGAACGGCTACGCGGCCCCCGAGAAGTGTCTCGCCGCACAGCTGGTGGCCGACGACGAGCCGATTCATCTGGAGGTGTGCAACGCCAGCTTCGAGGACAACGTCACCCAACGCCTCCGGGGTGCGGTCGAGCGCGGCAGATACGAACACCTGCTCGACCCGCGGGCGGTCTGTCTGTGGATCGACGGCGTCCACAGCGAAACGGCTGTCGAGAAGCTTCGGGCGGGCGATCTGCCGTTTCCGACGCTCTCTGCAGCCCTCGAAAGTCTCGGACTCGATCCTGAGGAGGCGGAGACGGCCGCCCACGAGGTCCACGCGTGGCGCGAGGAACAGGAAGGCGCAACGGTTCGCGGGGACGTGGTGTGACGTTCACCGTCGATTCCTGCCGCGACGGCTCAGACCCGCCCGACGGTCACGTAGAACGGAATCACTTCCTCCCGCCGGTACTCGCGATCGCTCATCTGCTCGATTACGGTCCGGCCCATCGCGCGCCACTCCTCGCGGAGGCGCTCGAACTCCTCGTCGGAGCACGCTCCCGCCGTCATCGTTCGCCGACGATCAGCCAGCGCGGATCCCGTGGCCTTTCGACGGGCGTCTTCCAGCGCCGTCTGTGAGTATGGCGGCTCGACGGTCCGTCCGTGGTGATAGGCTCGCGTCTCGATCCCGGTCAACCCGACCGCCTCGAACAGTTCGTGCGTCCTCGGTCCGCCGAGGGTGACGTCGGTCGCCACGCCGTCGATGTACGCCTCCCGCGCTCGCTGGTCGAGCGCTGCCTCGGTCGTCACCGTCGACGTCACCGTCACGTCGCCGTTATCCGGCTCGACCGCAGCCACCAGATCGCTGGAGACGCGAGCGAACTCCCGAATCGCGGCCGCCGGGTCCGGCAGGTTGATCAACAGCGCCTGACAGACGACGAGGTCGAACGCGTCGTCTCGAAACGGCAACCGGGTCGCGTCGCCAGCGACGACCGGAACGGGGTCCTCGTTCGCGGCTTGATCCCGAACGTGAGTCAGCAGCGCCGGATCGGCGTCGACGCCGATTACTTCACCCGCCGTTTCCTCGGCCAGGACGCGGCTCAGTTCACCCGTCCCGCAGCCAGCGTCGAGGACGCGCTCGCGGGAGTCGAGCGCGAGGTCGGCGAGGGCCGCTCGACTGTCGGCCCACATCCCCTCGCGGGTGCGATCGAGATACTCAGCTGAGAACCGGCGCACGGTCGTTCCGGGGTTGTCGAGGGAGCCACTAAAGACGGACGGTTTCGTCGCGTCGTCACTCCCCGTGAAGTTCCCGCGTACGCTGGACGTTCCACGCGAAGTCCTTGCCGTCCTCGGTCGGGGTTTCGAGGATGAACGGAAGGTCTCGAAGCTCCGTGTGGGTCACGATCGCACGCATCCCTTCCTCGCCGATCAGGCCCTCTCCGACGTGGGCGTGTTCGTCCTTGTTCGTCCCGCACTCGTGTTTCGAGTCGTTGAGGTGGATCGCGTACAGGTGATCCAGCCCGACCACGTCGTCGAACTCGTCGATCGTCTCCTCGACGCCCGTCTCCGTCGAGAGGTCGTACCCGGCGGCGAACGTGTGTGCCGTGTCGAGACACACGCCGAGATACGTGTCGGCCCGATCGAGCACCCCGGCGAGTTCCTCGAACGATCCACCCAGCTTGGTCCCCGATCCTGCGTCGCTCTCGATCAGGAGCGTCACGCCGTCGGGAACGTCGAGGGCGTCGATCGTCTCGGCAGCGTTGTCGAGTCCGCCCTCGACGCCGGCTCCGGTGTGTGCTCCGAGGTGGGTGTTGACGTAGTCGATCCCCAACCGCTCGGCGGCGTCGAGTTCGGCCTGCATGCTGTCGATGGACTTCTCCCGGAGGTCGTCCTTTGGCGTTGCGAGGTTCACGAGGTACGACGAGTGGATCACCCACGGTCCGTCGAGCCGCTCGGCGGTTCCGTCGCGGAACGCCGCGGCCTCCTCCTCGTCGATGTCCGGCTGCTGCCAGACCTGTGGGGAGGTCGTGAAAATCTGTCCGCAGTTCCCGCCGATGTCGAGCTGTCTGTCGACCGCGTTGTGGATGCCACCCGCGATCGAAACGTGTGCGCCGATCCGAAAGGTCATGTCCGCACGCTGGAACGGCGAGAGCAAAGGGGTGTCGGATGCGGCTGGGTGGTCGGGTAGCGACTCGCGAACCCGTCCATCACGGTCTCAGGCCGTCGCCGTCGGATCGATCCGCTCACGGATCCACTCGTCGCTTCCGAACTTCCGGTCGGCGATCCGTCGCGCCCGATCGAGTTCATCGTCCGTCCACGCCCCGTCGTCGGCGTCACACCAGTCCGAAAGCGACTGCTCTAAGGCTCGTACTGCCTCCTCGCGGTTGATTCCGGTCTGCTCGTGGATCGTCGTCACTCGCTCACGCATCTCCTCGGGCGTCGTCGCCGGGTCGGCGAACGTTCCGAGGTGGCGCTCGGCCGGGAGGTCGTACAGCAACGATCCGTGTTGGATGACGGCGTCGCGCTGGCGGTACTGCGCGTTGCCGCTGATCTTTCGTCCATCTCCAGAGCCGGCCACCACGTCGTGTGCGGGGTTGAGGTCGCGGAGGTAGCACGCCGGTCGGTGGATCGCCGGGCGCTCCTCCCCGACGAACCGAGCGTCGACGCCCATCCGATCGAAGGCGTCGAGGATCGGTTCACAGAGGCGCTCGTAACACGCCATCAGGTCCCCTGGCAGTTCGTCCGCCGGTGCGACGATCGAGTAGGAGAGATCCCCAACAGCGTCGTGGTAGATGCCGCCGCCGCCAGTCGGCCGACGAGTGACGCCGATCCCCTCGTGTTCGCAGAACGCCCAGTCGACGGTGTCGGCCTCCTGTCGGTAGCCTAGCGAGAGGGTTCCCGGCTCCCAGCGGTAGACCCGGACGGTGCGCGGACCGCCCTTTGCGGCGGTCCGCGCCGCGACTTCTTCTAGGGCCATGTTCGTCGGGCCGTCGCGGGTCTCTTCGCGGATCAGTCGCCACTGCCGCCCGGCGAGATCGGTCATGGCTCCCGGTAGGTAGTCACCCTGGAAAGCGATTGCGGGACGGACGACAGCGACGGTCTCGGACCACTTCCGGCACGAATGGTTCTCACCCGGGCGCTTAAGGTTCGACGCGCAGACTATCAGCCGATTACTCATGAGCGACGACCGCACCGGAGCCGACCTTTTTCTCGATGCGCTTGAAGACTACGGCGTCACGCACCTGTTCGGAAACCCCGGCACGACCGAGCTACCCGTCGTCCAGGCGACCAACGACCGGCCCATCGAGTACGTCCTCGCGCTCCACGAGGATCCGGCCGTCGGAGCGGCCGCCGGCTACGCCAGCACGCGACGATACCACGCCCACGAGGACGACGATATCCTCCCGCTCGGAGTCGTCAACCTCCATGTCGCGCCCGGTCTCGCTCACGGACTTGGAAACGTCTACGGCGCGGGGTTCGCCGGCGCGCCGCTGCTCGTCACGGCGGGCAACTACGCCGAGGGACACCAACACGAGGAGCCGATCCTGGCCGGCGACCTCCCACGGATGGCCCGGCAGTTCACCAAGTGGAGCGCTCGCGTTCCGGACGCCGATTCGCTCCCGATGATGGTTCGTCGTGCCGTCAGAGTCGCTCTCTCGCCGCCGACCGGTCCGGTCTTCCTCGAACTGCCGCTGGACGTGATGACCGAGCCGACGGAGGCCGACCCCGAGCGCCTCGGGGAGCTCCCGGTCGCCGGACGTGGTGATCTTGACGCGCTCGAACGGGTCGCTGACGGCCTCGTCGAGGCCGACGAGCCGGTGATCGTCCTCGGCGATCGGGTCGCTCACGCCGGTCCGGACGCGGTCGAGGCGGCCGTCACGCTGGCCGACGAACTCGGCGCGCGCGTCCACGGCGAGTTCATCTGGACCGAGGTGCCGTTCCCGACGACCCACGACGCGTGGGCGGGTGGCCTTCCAGGTGCGGTCGAGGGAATGCGTGCCCGGCTCGACACGGACGTCGTCCTGCTGGTCGGCTGTGCGGCGAACTCGCCGACGCTCTCCTACGAGGGATCGATGACCAGCCCGGAGACCGCGCTGTACCACGTGGGGGCGGACGCGTGGGAACTCGGAAAGAACTGGCCGGCCGACGAGAGCGTGATCGCCGATCCGGGGACTGCGCTGGCCGAACTCGCCGACCTCGTCGACGGCAGACTCGACGACGATCGGCAGGCCGCCCGGATCGAGCGCCGCGATGAAACCATCGCGGCGCTCGGCGACGGTGGTTGGCCGACGACGCAACCGGACGACCCGCGGGCCTCGAAGGACGACCTCGCACGCGCACTCGCCCAAGTCGA
>SKSS01000044.1 GCA_007122875.1 Salinarchaeum sp.
CTATATATACTCTGGTTTCCAGATCGTTACCGATGGCCGATCGCCCGAGCACCCGAGAAGACAGCGTACTCGACGCACTGGAGTTGCTCTCGCGGAAGTGGCGGCCGCGCATCCTCCTGGCGCTGCACGAATCCGGGCCGCTCGGGTTCAACGAGTTGCAGGGTCGACTTCCAAGCATCTCGGGGAAGGTCCTCTCGGACAATCTCACCGAGTTACAGGAGCGAGGGCTCATCGAACGGTCCGTGGTGAACGAGTCGCCGCTGCGAGTCGAGTACGACGTGACCGAGGCCGGGAGGGATCTTGAAGCGGCGTTCGACGCGCTCGCAGCGTGGGGCAATCAGCACACAGAGCGCCCCGAGCCCTGCATTCTGATCGCCGATGGTGACTCCCGCTTTACCGACCTGGTCCGCCACTGGTTTTCGTCGACCTATCTCGTCCGGGAGGCACACGACGTGAGCGACCTGCGCGAACAGCTTGACCCATCGGTCGACGTCGTGATCTTCGATCGAGGGCTTTCCGACCCGGTGTTTGGCGAGGTTCCGGCGCTGGTTCGCTCGGTCGACGACACGTGTCGAACGATCATGCTCACGGCCGAGCGGCCGGATTTCGACATCGTCGACGCCGACTGCGATACGGTCGTTCGAAAGCCAACCTCGAAGGAAGCCGTGAGCGAAGCGATCGAAGTACAGCTCGGTCGACGTGGCCAGCAGCCAGCCGACCGACAACGAGATGCGCTCGAAGAGCGACGACGGGTGCTCGAAGAAACCTACCCCAGTTCCGTTCTCGACACCACCGATCGATACGCGGACCTCTGTGATCGAATCGATCGACTCTCGGTAGAACCGAAACCGCAAATCGACTGTTGATCGAGCGGGGCGGACCGTTTCAAATACGACGTCCGACCGTTTCAAATACGGCGATGAAAGCTCGGTACGAATGTGACAACGACCGCTCGATCCGAAAGAGTTAGTGAGACACTCCGACTACGTTCCGAGAACGATGGGCAATCGACCGGGGTCGACTCCGTTCGGCCGGCCGTTGGTACCATCTCGAGGGCACCGATGAGTGACGTGACCGGCATCGACGTACTGTTAGTCGAGGACAACCACGACGAGGCGAAGATCGTCGAGCGAATGCTCTACGAGCATGGGACGGACGAGTGGGAGACACCGGGCGAGAGGGTTGAAGTCGATCGAATACACCACGCCGATCGGCTCGAACGGGCCGTCGATCACCTGGTGGCCGGTGACGTCGACATCGTCCTGCTCGACTTGATGCTGCCAGACAGCCGAGGGCTCGACACGGTCGAGACGCTCGTCAACCGGGCACCGGAGCTACCGGTCGTGGTGTTGACGGGACACGACGAGACGATGGGAGTGGAGGCGATCCAGCGGGGCGCACAGGACTATCTCGTGAAGGGAACCTTCGACGGGGAACTCGTCTACCGGTCGATTCGGTACGCGATCGAACGAAAACGCCAACAGCGCGACCTCACCGACACGAACCACAAGCTGGCGCTGCTCAACCGGATCATCAGAACGGACATCCGAAACGAGATGAGCGTCGTGCTTGGCTGGGCGGACGTCCTCGCCGATCACGTGGAGGCGGACGATCAGGAGGCGTTCGAGTCGATGCTCACCGCAGCCCGGAACGTCGTTCAGCTGGCGGACGTGGCCGCGGACGTGACGAGAACGCTCGAAGAAAACACCGACGTGGCGCTCGATCCTCGCGATCTCAGGACCGTTCTCGACGGAGAGACCGACCGATTTCGAACCGATCGTCCGACCGTCTCGCTTTCGGTCGAGTACCACGTCCCGGAAGCCGAACCGGTGACGGTGAGGGCAACGCCGATGCTGGGGACGGCGCTCACGCAACTGTTCTCGATCGCGGCTGGCACCGACCCCAATTCGAAAACTGCCGTCGACGTGACCGTCGACGTGACCGACGACGAGGCGATCGTCTCCATCTTCGGTGAACACCCCGACCTGACCGACGAGCAACGGACCTTCCTGACGGGTGCCGACCGGCAGACGAGCGAGAACACGGGGATCAGCACCGAGCTGTACCTTCTGCGAGCGATCGTCGACCGGTTCGACGGGACGATCCGCGTGGACGACGACGGTGAGGAGACCACCACGTCTCTCAGGCTGGCGCGGATCGCCTGAGACGCGGCACGGCCGGGCCAAGAAGGCGAGCGTGGGGCTCTCGAAGCGACCGACTGAGACAGTTCCACTACGCAGTAGCCAACGGATATATCACGAGGTAGAGTAAAGGGTGACGAAAGCGATGGCGTGGCAGCACACGATCTACGCCTATCCGATGCTGTTCGCAATGGCCATCTCGCTCGTTCTCGGAGCGTACGCGGTGGTTCACAGCCGTCAGCACGGCCACACCACGACGCTGCGCATCTTCGCGGCGATGAACGTCGCCGTCGCGATCTGGACTGGCTTCTCGGCGATCAAACTGCTGAGCAGAGATCCGACGATCCAGTTTCACACGTACCGACTCCTGTACATCGGCAGTGCCTCGATTGGGCCGTTGCTGTTGCTGTTCGCGCTCGCGTACACCGACCGAACGCGGTGGCTTCGCCGCCGGTTCATCGTGGCGGTGTTTGTCGTTCCGGTCACGTTCCTTGTGCTCCTGTTCACCAACCCACACGGCGTGGTGATCGTCGAAACGCACGTCGTCGAGGTCGATGGGCTGCTCGTCATGCGAACCACGACGGGACCGGCACACGTCGCGCTCAGCTTCACCTACGCCCTGACGATCGCAGTACTCACGCTCGGCATCGTCGGATACGAGGCGCTCCGCCTGGGTCGGTCGTACCTCCCACAGGCGTCGCTGATGGGAATCGCCATCGTGACGCCGATGACGGTGAGCTTTCTCACCTCGGCGAACGTCCCGCCGTTCACCGTCGACGCCGTGAACTTCGTTCCGGCTTCGGCAGCAATCTCGTCGATCGCGCTCGGAATCGCGACGTTTCGGTATCGACTGCTGGATCTCCCGCCGATCGCCTACACGACGGCGATGAGACACTCGCCGGACGGCGTGTTCGTCCTCGATCCGGACGAGACGATCGTGCACGCCAACGAGACGGCGAGTCGACTGCTCGGCCTCTCCTCGTCAGTCGTCGGCGAGCCGATCGCGTCGGTCCTGCCCGACGTCGATCCCGAAGCGGCAGCAGAGCGACCACTCGAGCGATCGTCCGCGGCCGGAAGCGCCGAATTTCTCACCGTGCGTTCACAGCCGCTCGAACGTCACGGCGAGCGCGTGGGGTGGGTTCTCGTCCTTCGGGACGTCACCGAACAGCGGCGACGGGAACGCGAACTCGAGGCGTTCACGGGCGTCGTCTCTCACGACCTCCGCGAGCCGCTGCGAACGACCGAGAGCTATCTGCAGTTGCTCGAAGAGCACACCGGAAACGCCCTCGACGAGGACGGTGCCGAACTGCTGACCGTCGCACGGGAGAACACCGACCGGATGCAAGAGATGGTCACGGACCTGCTACGCTACTCCCAAATCGGATCCGCGGAATCGGAGTTTCAGCCCGTCGATTGCGAAGAGGTCGTCGCCGACACTCTGGACGCACTCCGGTACGAGATCGACGACCGGGACGCGGCCGTCGTCGTCGAGGACCTCCCGACGGTCCACGGCGTCGAGCATCTGCTCGGTCGCCTGTTCCAGAATCTGCTCTCGAACGCCCTCAAACACTCGGACAGTGACTCACCGGAGATCCGCGTCACATCGAGCCGGGTACCCGGCGGCTGGCAGTTCTCCATCCGCGACGACGGACCCGGAATCGACCCCGAGGAACTCGACTACGTCTTCGAGTTGTTCACGCGCGGTTCCGGAACCGATCCGGACTCCGGAACGGGAATGGGGTTGGCGATCTGTAAGAAGATCGTCGAGGAACACGGCGGAACGATCGAGATCGATTCGACGGTCGGGATCGGAACCGAGATTTCGTTCACGATTCCTGGCGAGACTGACTGATCGTCCTCGGTCAACGCCGACGTGATCGTACCGAAACCGTCCTGTCGCTCGCGCGCTCACGATCGAGCATGCGAATTAGCGTGATCGGCGGGGGAGTCGTTCCACCGGAAACGGAGGGGGTCGCCGAGGCGGTCGGTCGGGTGATCGGCGAGCGCGGACACGTCCTGATCTGTGGCGGACGGGGCGGCGTGATGGTTGCGGCCTGCCGTGGAGCGAAGGAGGCGGGCGGACGGACGATCGGAATCCTTCCCGGCAACGATCCACGAGCGGGCAACGACCATCTCGACTGCGCGATCGCGACGGGGATGGGCGACGCTCGAAACGCGCTCGTGGCACTGAACGGGGACGCGGCAATCGCGATCGACGGCGCGATGGGGACGCTCTCGGAGATCGCGCTCGTTCTCAACGATGGGAAACCTGTGGCGGGGCTAGGCACCCACGATGTTCCGGGGGTAGAGGCCGTGGACACCCCGGAGGAGGCGGTGGCGTATGTGGAGGAAGCCAGCCAGCGATGACGACCATCGGCCCGCGAACTGCGATCGGTTGAGTCAATCCGGCGGGACACACATTCCGTCTATCCAACGAAACCCGAGTTCAGGAAACGGTTTTCCCGATCCCCCACGAACCACGTCCCATGTCATCAGACGACACTGGCTCCGACGACGCCGTCACCGTCGGGAGTCTTGATCAACTCCGTGAACAAGGTCAGGCGGTCGTCCGCGCGAACGGCCGGGCGATCGCGGTGTTCCACCACGAGGACGACCTGTACGCGGTGGACAACCGCTGTCCGCACATGGGCTTTCCCCTCTCGGAAGGGAGCGTCGAGAACGGGGTGTTGACGTGTCACTGGCATCACGCCCGGTTCGAACTCTCGTGTGGGGACACGTTCGACCCGTGGGCCGACGACGTGCGAAGCTTTCCGGTGGAAACGCGAGACGGCGACGTGTACGTCCACACGACGCCGGACGATTCCGACCCTGTCGAGCGGTGGACCGACCGGCTCGAAACCGGACTTGAAGAGAACCTGAACCTCGTAACCGCCAAGGCGACGATCGGATTGTTCGACGCCGGCGAGCAGTACACCTATCCGCTGGCGATCGGCGCGCGCTTCGGCTCGACCTACCGGGCGGACGGCTGGGGCTCCGGACTCACGACGCACGCCGCGATGGGGAACCTCGTCCCGCACCTCCGCCCGGACGACCGACGGCGGGCGCTGTACACCGGACTCAGCTCCGTGGCGGACGACTGTGCCGGCGAACCGCCGCGGTTCGCACTCGACGCGTTCGACTGTGCTGATACCTCCCCGGAGCGGCTGGAATCGTGGCTGCGAGAGTGTGTCGAGGTCCGAGACTCCGATGGAGCGGAACGCTGTCTGCGAACGATCGTCCAACACGGGACGCGAGAGGACGCGGCGAACGCGATCTTCGCGGCGGCGACCGACTCGCTGTATCTGGATGCGGGCCACTCCCTCGACTTTTGTAACAAGGCGTTCGAACTGCTCGACCGGATCGGCTGGGAGCACGCCGATGAGGTGCTCCCGGCGCTGGTTCCGCGGCTGACGGCCGCGACCCGGAGTGAGGAGCTCTCCTCGTGGCGACAGCCGATCGACCTCGCGGCGCTGTGTTTCGGCGTTCACGAGGAGCTCGACGATCTCGTCGCTGCCGGAGAAGGGAACACGTGGACTCGCCCGGAGACGTTCATAGACACCCTGCTGTCCGACGATCCGGAAACGATCGTCGAGGCGGTCCGTGAGGCGATCCGCCAGGGAGCCACCGCCGAGGAACTCGCACGGGAGGTGGCCCACGCGGCCGCGCTCAGGGTTGCGAGATTCGGGACAGCCAACGAGTTCTCCGACTGGAACACGGTTCATCACACGTTCACCTACGCGAACGCCGTCCACCAGGCGGCAGGGTACACCACGACGCCGGCGCTCTATCGAGGGGTCCTCGCTGGAGCGACGAGCGTCTATCTCGATCGATTCTTGAACACGCCACCCGCACCCCTTCCCGATCCGGATGGGGAGGGCGACCCCGAGGGGATCGCGGACGAGTTACTGGGTACCTTCGACGTCGACGGGAAGGTGAACCGCGCGGGCGAGCTCGCTGCCGGATTCCTCGAGTCGGGTGGCGAACCGGCCGACCTCGTACGAACGCTCGGCGAGGGGATGCTCCGCGAGGACGCCGGCTTCCACGTCCTCCAGAATCTGGAGGCGGCCGTCGCGCAGTTCGAGGCAGAGACCGACCCAGAGCGTGCCCGCGTGCCGATGGTGGCGACGGCGCGGTATCTCTCCGCGCACTTTCCGACCCGTCGCGAACGCGAGCAGACGTTCACGATCGCCGAGCGACTCAACCGTGGCGAGCGGATTCACGAGCCCTGATCTGTGGCGAACGGATCCACGAGTCCTGATCTCGGCGGCCCGGCCCGGATTTGACGGGACCGACCGACGCTTCTCGTAATCGGTTTAAGTGGGTGCCACCAACGGAGGCTAACCGTGGCGAGGACACAGGTGACGCTGGCGCAACTGGACAACTACGGTCCCTGGACGGTGACCCCCGAGCCGCGCCGGGAACCGGACCTGCAGACGCTACAGGCGCGGATCTACGCCGACCTCGCACAGTTCGTCGGCGCAGCGGACGGCTACGTCTTCTTCACCCGCTTCGACAACGTGATCGCGGTCACCAACGGCCTCACCCACGAAGACCATCAGCGGCTGCAGTCGTCGATCGGAAACCGGTATCCGATAACGATGAGCCTCGGAATCGGCGTCGATGAAACGCCGGCCGATGCGCTCGCGGTCGCGACCGAACACCTGCAGCGGGCCGGGAGCGCACAGGACGAGACGAGAACCGAGATCGTCGATGGCGAGTTCCTCGGTGCGGACGAACGCGGGGACGACGACGTTCACGTCGCCCACTTCGACGTCGTCGACGCGACCGGGACGTACACCGACCGGCTCGACGCCTACGAGACGTTCCTGACGATCGAACGAGCCGTCCTCGCGCTCGAAACGTACATGTACGACCGTCACGGCGCGCTCACGTTCTTCGTCGGCGGGGACAACGCGATCTCGATTACGCCCCCGCTCGGTCGCGAACAGTACGAGGAGGCGATCACGCACGTTCGCGAGGTCGCCGACGCGGAACTGCAAGTCGGCGTCGGGAGCGGGTCGAGCGCGGTGGAAGCCGGAACGGCAGCGAAGTACGCACTCGAAGCGTGCCGCGAGAACGGGACGCGAATCCAGTGTGCCGGCCACCCCGTCCCCGGCGAGTGACGCGTCCACCCCACCCGAACCGCTAGATCAGCGGATCGATCTCGTCACCGTCGTCGGTCACGAGTTTCTCCCGGTCCCGCTCGCTCTCCGACCGGGTCGCCTCGATGGTATCCTGCGTCTCGACGGCGACCTGCTGGAGTTCCTCGATCCGCGGCACGTCGGTCACGTTGGACAGCAACACTGCACCGGCGACGTGCTCGGAGCCTGGAAGCGGATAGTCACCGCCTCTGACCTCCATCGTCCCCGCCTCCTCGGCAACCCACTCGCGGGCCCGCTCGATTCCCTGCCGGTTGAGCTGTTCCGGCGGCCCCCCGACGACGACGAGCGCACGATCGGCGCTGTCGACCGAACACGGGAGCGTGAGTCGTCCGAGTGTCGCCTGTCGAACCGCGCTGGTGATCCGGTTCGTCGCGGTCGCGGTGTCGACGGTCTCCTCGCCGCGGAATCGCGAGAGGAGACCGCCCTTTTCGTCCGCCTCGATCGTTTCGGCGGCGTACCCGACCGTCGAGACGCCACCGGTCGAGAGCGTGTTGATGATCTCGCTGGCGTCGACGATGCTCTCGCCGACGACATCGCCGTCGTCGACCGCCCCGGCGGTGAACAGCACGCCGAATCGGCGAGCGATCTCGTCGTTGATGCGGTCGTAGCTGGCCGACAGCGCCTCGCCAGTGTCGCGCCAGGCGTCGTTGTCGAACAACAGCAGGTTGTCGACCTCGTCGACGAACGTCCGGAACGACTGGGCGGCGTTGAGCGAGTAGATCCCTCCCTCACCGCGGCCGGGCAGCACGCCGAGACCGTAGACGGGTTCGGTGTACACCCGCCTGAGATTGCGGGCGATCACCGGGGCCGCGCCGCTTCCGGTCCCGCCCCCGAGCGATCCGATCACGAGGAAGGCGTCGGTTCGCCCCGCCGGGACGTGATCGAGTGCGCCGAGGATCCGGTTGGACTCCTTGCCGGCGATCTCGGCCGCGAGCCGATTGTCCGCACCGACCCCGTGACCTTTCACCCGGGATTGGCCGATCAGTACGCGGTGCTCCTTCGGGACCCGTTCGAGTCCCCGTAAGTCCGATTCAGCGGTGTTGATCGCCGTCGCCGAGGTGACGACGTCGCTGCCCCGCTGGTCATCGTACTCTAAGAACGCATCGACGATCTTTCCGCCGGCTTGTCCGACGCCGACGAGCGCGAGTTGCATGTGTTCCCCCCGGGCGCGGCGTACCATCTCCCGATATATGGGGGTATGCTCCAGTAGGTGAACGAATAGGTAGATAAACACACGAACACTACTGTTTCGGGGCCAGTTTCTTCGGTTTTATCTTATTATAGCTATCACATTAGCGCCGGTCGATGGCTGCTTCGACCGTTCGGACCGCGGACGCTCTCGGCCAGCGGACTGGTTGTCGACGCGAACGGTCGTCGATCGGGGCGATCACCGGCGGAGGTCGTGAGAGATCCAACGCGTCCGTGTCGTCCTCGAAAGTAACGCTTAGGGAGGCTCGGAACCCTCGAACGGGCGTGCGACTGGAGAACAGCTTCATTCCGGTGCCGGGCGTAGGGGAGACAACCGAGCGGACGCTCTGGCGGAACGGCTGTACCTGCTGGGACGAGTTCGACGGGTCGTTGGTCGGGCCGACCCAGGAACGACGGGTTCTATCGTTCGTCGACGAGGCGACCGATCGGCTCGATGCCGACGACGCGGACTACTTCGAACGCGCGCTTCCGACCAGCGAACGCTGGCGGCTCTACGAGGACTTTCGCGACGACGCGCTCTTTCTCGACATCGAGACGACGGGTCTCGACCACCACCGAAACGACGTGACGACGGTCAGTTTACACCAGGGGAGCCGGACCCGAACGCTCGTCCGCGGTGACGACCTCACCGCCGATGCGCTGGCGGCCGAAATCGAGGCTGCTCCCCTCCTCGTGACGTTCAACGGCGCGCGCTTCGACGTGCCGTTCCTCGAAGCCCAGTTCAACCACCCGTTCGACTGCGCGCACCTCGACTTGATGTATCCCTGTCGGCGAGCGGGCCTGACCGGAGGTCTCTCGGCAATCGAGGAGGCGGTTGGAATCGAACGTGATCGTCCGGACATCTCCGGACGGGATGCCGTTCGACTGTGGCACGCTCACGAACGCGGTGAGGACGGCGCGCTGGAGACGCTGATCGAGTACAACCGGGAGGACACCGAGAACATGAAGCCGGTCGCCGACGCGATGGCAAAGCGGCTGCACGAAGAGGTGTTCGAAGCGGTGTGTGAGATAGGGTAGTTCGGCCATCGACTGATCGGAGTGATGTCCGATCGAGTGAACACTGGCATCCCTGCCGCAGTAGTTTTGTGTCCGACCTCGCTGTAGCCACACGTCATGGAACGCGTCTCTCTCGACGAGATCGAGTCCGGCGTCTCTGAAACCGGCGTCGAGCGCCATGGACTGACCGAACCGCTCGGAACGGGAGACGTGGCGATCAGCCGGTATCGCCTCGATCCCGGCGAGCGGTTGGGAAGCCTCCACGCCCACCTCGATCAGGAGGAGGTGTTCGTCGTCACCGAGGGCGAAGCCACCTTCGAGACGCTCTCCGGCGAAGTCACCGTCGAAGCGGACGAGGCCATTCGATTCGCTCCCGGTGAGTTCCAGGCGGGAACGAACGACTCGATCCGGACGGTCACGATGTACGCGCTGGGTGCTCCCCGAGAAACCGAGGCAATTCGGATCCCGTTGTCCTGTGAGGTCTGTGGACACGACAGCGTGCGACCGGGGACCGCCGAGGAGTCGGAAACACCGGTTCTCGTCTGTCCCGACTGCGGAGCCGAATCGGAGACGGCCTGTTCGGCGTGCGGAAACGACGACAAGCGCGTCGTGCTCGCCGACGACGGCGAGACGCCCCTCGACATCTGTCCGGACTGTGGACTCGAACGGCGAGTATAGAGTGAGAACCGCTGGTCGACCGGTAACATAAACCTCGTGCTCGAATCGGAAACCGGCCGCCGTTTCGCGTGTGAACACACGGCAAAGTACCCCGTGAATCCCACCGACATCCGGCGGTTCGACGATGCTCGACCGGACGATATACCTCCGTTCAGTCCAGCCACCAACGATGGGTTTATATAGAATCACATTCAAAGTGCCCGGTGAGTACTATGAGCCAGCGAATGCAGGGTCAACCCATGATCATCATGGGAGACGAGGCGCAGCGCGTCCAGGACCGTGATGCCCAGGACTTCAACATCTCGGCCGCTCGCGCGGTCGCCGAGGCGGTACGATCGACGCTCGGGCCGAAGGGGATGGACAAGATGCTCGTCGACTCGATGGGCGACGTGACCATCACGAACGACGGCGTCACCATCCTCTCGGAGATGGACATCGACAACCCGACGGCCGAGATGATCATCGAGGTCGCCGAGACCCAGGAGGACGAGGCCGGTGACGGTACGACGACGGCCGTCGCGATCGCGGGCGAACTCCTCAAGAACGCCGAGGACCTCCTCGAACAGGACATCCACCCGACGGCGGTCATCAAGGGCTTCCACCTCGCCAGCGAGAAGGCCCGAGAGGAGATCGACGAGATCGCAGAGCGCGTCGACACCGACGACGAAGCGCTCCTCCGGAAGGTCGCCGAGACCTCGATGACCGGCAAGGGTGCCGAGGTCAACAAAGAGCACCTCTCGTCGATCATCGTCGAGGCCATCCGCCGGGTCTCCGTCGAGAGCGAGGACGAGGAGGGTGAGTACGCCGTCGACCTCGAGAACGTCAAGATCGAGACGCAGTCCGGTCGCGCCGTTGGCGAGTCCGAACTGCTCGCCGGGGCCGTCATCGACAAGGACCCCGTCCACGACGACATGCCGACCGACATCGAGGACGCGAAGATCCTGCTGCTCAACGAGCCGATCGAGGTCGAAGAGACCGACGTGGACACGCAGGTCAACCTCGAAAGCCCGGACCAGCTCCAGCAGTTCCTCGACAAGGAAGAAGAGCAGCTCAAAGAGAAGGTCCAGCAGATCGTCGATGTCGGCGCGGATGTGGTGTTCTGTCAGAAGGGCATCGACGACCTCGCCCAGCACCACCTCGCCCGCGAGGGCGTGACGGCTGTACGCCGCGCGAAGAAGTCCGACCTCGAGTTCCTCCGAGAGATCATCGACGCCTCGATCACCTCGGACCTCGACACCGTCACCGAAGAGGACCTCGGACGTGGCGACGTCTCTCGTGACGACGATGACGACCTGTTCTACGTCGAGGGCGAGAACGGCCACGGCGTGACGCTCCTGCTCCGTGGTTCGACCGATCACGTCGTCGACGAACTCGAACGCGGCATCACCGACGCGCTCGACGTCGTCGGCCAGACCGTCGCCGACGGGCGCGTCCTCGCCGGTGGCGGCGCGATCGAGGTCGAGCTCGCTCGCCGCCTGCGTGACTACGCCGACGGCGTCCCCGGCCGCGAACAGCTCGCCGTCGAGGCGTTCGCCGACTCGCTGGAACTCGTCCCGCGCGTGCTGGCCGAGAACGCGGGTCTCGACTCCATCGACACGCTCGTCGACCTGCGCGCCGAGCACGAGGACGGCCAGTCGCGCGCCGGCCTGAACGTCTTCACCTCCTCGGTCGAGGACACCTTCGACGCCGGCGTCGTCGAGCCTGCCCACGCCAAGGAGCAGGCGCTCGCCTCTGCCACCGAGGCCGCCAACATGGTCCTGAAGATCGACGACATCATCTCCGCCGGCGACCTCTCGACGGAGGGCGACGGCGACGAGGGCGAGGACATGGGCGGAATGGGCGGTATGGGCGGCGGTATGGGCGGCATGATGTGACGCTCCGGTAACCCAGTCACACCACACGCCCACCGACCGCACCGCTCGCGCAACGCGACCTCACGTTTTTTTGAAGCCGTCGAACGTCAGCCAGAGCCACCGACCGCCCATCGGGCGGTTTTGGGAGGAAGGAACGGCCCGTTTCGGATCACCTAAGTATCGCGCCTTGAATGCTCAGCATATGCAAACGCTCGTGCTGACGCGCGACGACGTCGACGCCGCGACACGGATCGGCGACGTGACTGAGGCCGTCGAACAGGCGTTCGCTGCCTACGAGCGCGGCGACGCACAGATGCCCGCGAAGTCCTACATCGACCTGCCGCAGTACAACGGCGACTTCCGGTCGATGCCCGCGTACTTACAGACCGACGACTGGGACGCCGCCGCAGTCAAGTGGGTGAACGTGCACCCGGACAACCCCGTCGATCACGACCTCCCGACCGTGATGGGAACGGTGATCTACTCCGATCCGGAGACGGCGTTCCCGCTCGCGTTGATGGACGGGACCGAACTCACGATGAAGCGAACCGGCGCGGCCGCGGCCGTCGCCACGAAACACCTCGCGATCGATGACGCGACCACGATGGGAATCATCGGTGCGGGCGTCCAGTCGTACTCCCAGTTAGAGGCGATCGCTGAAGTTCGTCCGATCGAGACGGTCGTCGTCAGCGACCTCGACGAAGGCCGCCTCGAACGGTTCGAGGCGGAGTTCGGCGACCGCTTCGACATCCACCGGGGATCGAACGCCGACGCAGCCGGCTGTGACGTGCTCTCGACGGTCACGCCCGTCCGCGAACCGATCGTTTCCCGCGACGACCTCGCCGACCACACCCACGTCAACGCGATCGGGGCCGACGCCGAGGGGAAACAGGAACTCGACACCGCCATTCTGCAGGACGCCACACTCGTGATCGACGACCACGAGCAGTGCACCCACTCCGGCGAGATCAACGTCCCGTACAACGACGCGGAGATCGACGACGGCGACATCGACGCCGAGATCGGCGAGATCGCCGCCGGAGTGAAACCCGGGCGAACGGACGACGACGGGATCACGGTCTTCGATTCGACCGGACTCGCCATCCAGGACGTGGCCGCCGCACACGTCGTCTACGAACGCGCGACCGACGAGGGGATGGGCACCTCGCTCGACTTCGTCGGAGCCAACAGCTGATCGCCGTCCGTTCTAGTCCCCACCCGTTCGCCAGCGTGCGACCGCACTAACTAGCTTCGAGACGATCCACAACGCGAGCAGTACGGGCAACACCGGAAGCAACAGGACGACCAGCAGGAGCGCCATCGTCCACCCGATCACGCCCATCTCCCGGTTCGGATGGCCGGCGTATCCAGGGGTTACCGTCCGGAGGGCTCGGACGGGAGCCGAGGGGTCGTCGTCATCCTCGCCACGGGATCGCTGAACGCCGGCGCTCATGGCCGGGCGCTACGACGAACCGGATGAAAAGAGTTCGTTCCCGGTACCGACCGCGTGCAGTTCCTCACGCCAGCCGGATTGCCGGTCGGAACGGAATCGCCGCCTCGGCCTTGTCGTCGTCCGAAGCATCCTCGTCCACGCAGGTAACGTCGGCGTCGTACTCCGCCGCGACGACCTCGGCGGCACGATCGTACACCGTCCGCTCGTCGATCTCGCGCAGGAGCGCGAGATCGTCCTCGCTCCGTCCCCGAACCACGTCCGCGAGATCCGTCACGAGATCGTTCACCGCGTTGCCACGCTCTCGAAGGGCGGGATCGCTCATCACGTCGCCCATCACCTGTCCGGCGTTCGGCGCTCCCTCGGTCTCAACGGCGTGCGTAGCGACCGTCTCGAACACGTCACGCTTCCAGTCGGCGGCGACGTAGAGGGAGACCTCGTCGGGGTCCGTGCCGGTCACGTCCACGATGTCCGCGACATCGTCGAGCAGATCGCCGATCAACTCCTCTTCGGTCTCGATCTGTGGGTTCTCCAGTTCCGGCTCAACCTCGGGCCACGGCAGATCCTCGGCCGACTCTCCGGTCAGCCGCTCGTGGAGTTCGTTCGCGAGGAACGGCACGAACGGCGCGAGCAGTCGCAGCCGCGTCGAGAGGACGTGACGGAGAACCCACTTCGCCGCAGGCCGGTCGAGGTCTGCACGACGGCGATACCAGCTGAGGTGTTCCTCGAACCGGTAGAAGGCGGCTTGGCTCGCCGTTCGGGTCTCGAAGCGATCGAGGGCATCGGTTGCCTCACGAACGGTTGCCTGCAGCTTCGAGAGCAGCCAGCGGTCGATATCGGTGAGTTCTGGACGATCATCGGGGGTGTCCGCCGTCTCCTCGATGAGTTCCTCAGCGCGATTCCAGAACCGACTGAGGCCCCGGTGGGTGCTCTCGACCTGCTCCTCGCGCCAATCGTAATCCTGCCACGGTTCGGCGGAGTTGAGGAGGAAGAACCGAACGGTGTCAGCGCCGTACTCCTCGATCGCCTCGCCGGGCATCAGCACGTGTCCGCTAGAGGAACTCATCGACTTGCCCTCGAGCAGTCCCATTCCCATGACGGTGATCCCCTCGGGCCACTCGTCCTCCTCGAAGAGTTCGGCGTGGTGATAGAGGTAGAACGTCAGGTGATTGGCGATCAGGTCGTTGCCCGAACAACGGTAGTTCACCGGATACCAGTACTGCCACTCCTCGCGCAGTTCGAGGGCGCGTTCGTCCGGATCGTCGACCGCGTCGGGACCGTAGAAGAGGGCGTCGAAGAACTCGCGATCGAGATCGTCGAGAGGGATGTCGCGCAGTCCCGGCGCGATGGTGTAGTAGGCCATGTAGATCGTCGAGTCCGAGAGCGGTTCGATGACGAACTCGTCGTCCCACGGCAGGCGCGTCCCCAGCCCGTAGTTTCGAATGCACGGCCACTCTTCGAGCCAGTCGATCGTATGATCGTACTGCTCTGCGGTGTTCTCGGGGATCGCGTCCAGCCGTTCGACCGCCCGGTGGGCCTTCTCGCTCCACGCCTCGTCGTTGTATCGCAGGAACCACGTGTCCTGGTACGCGACCTCCACGTCCCCACCACAGCGGCAGATCACCTCCTCGGCGAAGTCGTACATCGCGTCGAACGCGCCGCGTTCTCGGTAGTGTTCTTTGAGGTCGTCACGCACGTCCTCGATGATCTCCCCGCCGAACTCGCCGTATTCGTCGTGGAGTCGCCCCTCGTGGAACTCGCGGTTGTACAGCTCCTGGGTGGCGTCCTCCAGTGCAGGGTCGCCCTGCCCGGTGACGCCGTGTTCCTCGACGGCGTCGCGGGCGGGAATCTCGCCGTACCCCTCGATGTCGAGGATCGGAACCGGTTCGATCGCCCGGACCTCGGCAGGGTCGATTCCGTACGTCGTGAGGTCGTCCGCGTGCTCTTTCGCGTCCTGTAAGGCGACGTAATCGTCCGGCGAGTGCGCCGGGACGGACATGACGACCCCCGTTGCGTTCTCGACATCGACGAACTCGGCCGGGAGAACGAGGAACTCATCTGCGGTGACTGGGTTCTCCAGCCGTCGTCCCACCAGCGTTTCACCCTGGAACGTCTCCAGCACGTCGACCGTCCGCTCCTGGAGGCGAAGCTTCTCGACGGCGGCTTCGGCGACGATCCACGCGTCGCCGTCGACCTCGGCACGGACGTACGTCGCCTCGGGATCGACGTAGGCGTTCGTCACGCCCCGGACCGTCTCCGGACGGAGGGTCGCCATCGGATAGACTGCGTCCTCGCCGGCGAACGTGATCAGGGTGTACTCCTGAAACTCGGCCTCCTCGCCCTCCAGGAGGTCGTGGGTCGTGACCGGTTGCTGTTCGTTGGTACAGTAGTTCACCGGGTGGAGACCCTTCTCCAGCAAGCCGCGCTCGTAGAGCGTCTCGTACTGCCACGTGATGAACTTCGAGTAGCGGTCGTCGTTCGTGGTGAACTCCCGCCGCCAGTCGATCGACAGCCCGAGTCCCTCCATTCCGCTCTTGTAGTGCTCCTCGATGAAGTACCGGGCGAAGCCCATCGGCGTCTCGAGTTCCTCCAGCCGATCCTCGGGGATATCGAACACCTCGGTCAGCACGCGCATCTGCTCCGGTTCCCGCTTTTTCAGCCGCTCGACTGCGCCGATGATCGGCGTTCCCGTGACGTGCCACGCGATCGGAAACAGCACGTCGTCGCCGCGCTGTCGCCGATAGCGGGCGTACACGTCCGGGACGGTGTACGTTCGGGCGTGTCCGAGGTGCATCGCACCGCTGGGGTAGGGGTAGGGGACCGTGACGAACGTGGCGTCGTCCGCGTCCGCGGGGTCGGCCTCGTACCGTCCGGTCTCCGCCCAGCGGTCCCGCCACTGCTCTTCGATCGCCGCCGGGTCGTAGCTCATACCGTCCCGTTCCCGCGGACCGGTCAAAAGGGCTACCATGCTGACTGGCGCGGCTGTTCGATTCCGATCGGGATCGTCGCCGAACTGACGGAGACCGCAGAACGAGAACCGAAAGGGACAGGGATCCCGCACCCGACGGCCAAGCTCATGGGCGCGTTCGCCGTGGCCGTACAGGAACGCCTCCGAGACGCCCTCGATGCAAGCGATCGGTCCCGTCGGTGGGTGACCGAACACCGGGTCGCCGGAACGCCGGTCGACGTTGCCGGTCTCGATCACCCCCGGATCGTCCTCGTCGAACTGGAGTGGCGACGGGCCGACCCCGCGGACAACGCCGCGAAGCTGTTTCGGCACCTTCACGAGGGGGCGTTCGAGGAAAGCGAGGCGGAGGAACCGATGTCACCCGCCGAAATCGTGGTCTGTCAGGTGTTCACTCGGTACTACGATCTCGCCTCCGGCGGCGTCTCCTCGAAACGGAAGAACGCCGAGTTCGTCGGTCGGGTCGCAGCCCGGACGCACGATCGATTCGCCTATCATCCGATCGAGTTCGACCTCGATCCGCCGAAACGGGGAGCCGACTGGCCCGAAGGCTGGCGAGCGACGGCAGACGACGTAGGTCGCGAGATCACTGAGCGGGTGTGAACGGTAAGAAGCGGTTGGGAGCGGAGAGTAACGATACCCCGCTCGCCAGTTACTGATACCCCGCTCACCGTCGAACGCGCGCCCACACAGGACCGTCAGGCCGGGAGGTGAGCGCGGGTGTCGGCGATAGTGCCGTCTCCGGAGTCGGTTCGAGCCGAACCGACCGCAGAATCCGTGCGAGACAGAGGCGAAGTTCGAGCAACGCGAACCGCCTTCCGATACACTGGCGCTGACCGCCTCCGAACGGGAAGTACGCGAACTCCGGTCGATCCTCTCCCGTCTCTGGATCCCACCGGTCCGGGCGGAATTCGAGCGGATCGTCGTAGTAACGGTCGCTCCGATGGATCGACCACTGGGGAAGGGCGACGCGGGTGCCCGCAGGAATGTCGTAGCCAGCGACGACATCGGTGGTGGTCGTCTGCCGAAAGAGCATGTACGCCGGCGGGTAGAGTCGGAGGGCCTCCCGGATCACACGATCGGTGTGCGGAAGCGCCGTTTGAGGCGAGAGTTCCTCCGGCGTTCGAACCTCGGTGATCACTCGGTCCTGTTCGTCGGGATGGGTCGCCAGCAGCCCCAGCGTGTACGCCATCCCGATCGCGGTCGTCTCGTGTCCCGCGAACAACATGGTGACGAGGTGATCGCGAATCTCGGCGTCCGAGAGTACTCCCGACTCGCCGGCCGCCAGCAGCGTCGAACACAGGTCGGAGCGGTCACCGATAGCGACCCCATCAGCGGATTCTCGTCGCCGTCGAAGGATCTCCTCGACGACGTCGTCGAGCGCATCGGTCGCCCGTCGGTATCGTCGGTTGGTCGGCGTGGGAACCCACAGCGGGATCTCCATCGGAACGCTGGAGGGAGCAAACCGACTCGTGATGGCGTCCGAAGCCTCGGCGATGACATCGGTTTCGCCGACATCGTCGACGCCGAACATCGTCGTTGCAACGATCGACAGCGTGAGTTGGGTCGCAGCATCGTAGCAGTCGATTCGCTGGCCGTCCTCCCAACCGTCGACCAGATACTGGGTCTGTTCGAGCATATCCTCGGCATACTCGACGAGCCGTCCCGGATAGAACGCGGGCTGGACGTGTTCTCGACCCTGCTCCCAGCGCTCCCCGTGAGCAGTTAGCAGTCCGTCTCCGAGCAGCTCTCCCAGTAGATCGAGTTCGTGAGGATCCTTTCGGTACCGTTCGGTCTCTTCGACCAGCACCCGTTCGACGAGCGCGGCGTCGGCATAGCAGACACACGAAAGCCCCGGAATCGAGACGCGAAACACCGGTCCGTACCGCTTCGGGGCCTCCTCCAGGAATCGAAACGGATCACGTCCGATCTCGAGTGCGCTCCCGAGTATCGGGAGCCGGCTCGCCGTGGGGATTGCGTCGCTCATAGATGATCGTCGGTCCGGCGTTCGAGTGACGTTGCTGCCGGCTCCAGCCGGGTATTTAAGTAATAAGGAGGCAAGAGACCGATGATGGACTACGTTCGAGCGCGGGTCGGTCTGCCACACTCCGGAACCGAGACGCCGATCGCGAACCTCGCCGCAGCCGACGGAATCGAGACGGTGCATCTGCTGGCTGGTGGGGTAGCGGACACCGACACGCCGACGTATACGCTCTCGATTGCGGGTCCCGAAGAGACGGTCCGGACGGTGTTCGACGGCGACTCCGACGTGCTGACGTGGGAGATATCGAACGCCGAAGCGGGCACAGTCTACGCCTACGTCCGGTTTCGAGCGCCCCCGGAGGTGAGCCTACTCAGAGAGCAGTTCACCCGAGACAGCCTCGTCGTCGTCCTTCCAGCGACGTTTCATCCCGACAGCGTCGAACTCACCATCGTCGGAATGCAGTCGGATCTCTCACGGGCCTTCGAGGAGCTGCCGGCGGGTCTCGATGTCACCGTCCTCAAAGTCGGCACCTATCAGGGGGGCATCCACCGTGGACGGTCGCTGACCGACCGCCAGCGAGAGGTACTCCGCGTCGCCTACGATCTAGGGTACTACGAACAACCGAGCGAGACGAGCCACGAGGAGATCGCCGACGAACTCGGGTGTGCAACGAGTACGGCCGGAGAGCACCTTCGAAAGGCCGAGAAACGGCTCGTAAGTGAGGTGTTTGAGTGATATGAATTCTGAGCAACCAACAGCTCAACTCGACTTGAGTTGCCCATCCAATAATATATAGGAAAAGTAATAAGTTTGATGCTGGAGTGGCCCCGATCGGCTGTGAGGACTCTCAATACATGAATGACCGATTACAGCGAGCCGTCGAACGCCGTCCCGTCGCGTCGTTTTTCGTCCTCGCGTTCGCCTTCACGTGGACGTTCAACGGGATCGTCATCGGGCTCGACATGGAGCCGTCGTGGACGGCGTGGGGGATCGGTATCGTCGGTACGTTCGGGCCAACGGTCGCGGCCGCGATCGTCCTGTGGCTCACCGGGGGCGACCTTCGGACCTGGTTCGACCAGCTGTTGCTGTGGCGCGTTCGTCCTCGCTGGTACGTCGCCACCCTCGGGATTCCACTGTTGATCCTCGCGGGGACGACCGTCGCGTACGTCGCGCTCGGAGGGCCGTTCGACCCAGCACAGGCGCCGGCGGTCTCGATGCTGGTGATCGGGCTGGTGCTGGCGTCGATCTTCGGCTCGTTTCAGGAGGAACTGGGCTGGCGTGGGTTCGCACAGCCGGTCATGCAGGA
>SKSS01000118.1 GCA_007122875.1 Salinarchaeum sp.
GCCGCCGAGGTCGGGCGCATGAGCGAGTCCATCCGTCAACTACAGGAGATCGTCGGTACGGACACCGCCCAGCGCTCGCCGACGAACATCCGTGACGTCGTTCTCTCGGTTGTCTCCGATGTCCAGAGCGACGCGCCCGAGGCTGACATCACCGTGCGTGGACTGCCGGATGCGTGGGTCTCGGCGGATCGGGGTCTCCACTACGCCATTGAACACGCCGTCGAGAACGCGATCGAGCACAACGACCAGGAGACGCCGACGGTGACCGTGCGAATCGACGCCGAGCCGGACTCCGGCCCGGTCGTGATCCGAATCGCCGACGACGGACCGCCGATCCCCGAGATCGAAACCGCCGTCCTCGACGAGGACGTGGAGATCTCCAGTACGTATCATGGCTCCGGCGTCGGCCTGTGGGTTATGAAGTGGTGTGTCGACTCACTCGGCGGCGACCTCTCCTTCGAGGAGAACAACCCCCGTGGAAACGTCGTTTCGATCTCGCTCCCCCGGATCGATTCCGATGCTCGTGATCGATGTGGGGGCGACTCGTCGATCCACGGCTGACGCCGTAGACTCCCAGGGCGCCCGATCACGACCGCTTTCCGAGCGCCCCCTCGTAGCGGTCTGGTTTGTCGGCGAGCGTCCTGGCGAGGTCGTGTGAGCGTTTTCGAACGGCCGAGACGTACCGCGGCCACCGGCCGAGACCCTGTTCGACGTCCGGATCGATCCAGTCGAGATCGGCCACCGGGGAGAACAGCAGGGCTCGGGCCGCGGCGACGCCCGCCTCGGCGTCGTACCCGTCCGCCCGATAGTGTCGGATCGGATGGGTCACCCACGAGTACTCCCAGTGGGCGTACACGTCGACGCCGTCGTCGGTCTCGTGGAGGACGAGATGGAGCTGTCGTGCGGCGAGCGGCCACCGTCGCCAGACCCACGAGCCGTCGGAGACGTTGCCGTCGATCCGCACCTTCAGCGCGGACAGCGGATTCCGCCGAAAGCCGAACGTGTCGGCGAGCGTTCGTTCGAGTTCGGAGACCGAACAGTCGAACGTGGCGACGTACTCCGCTTCGGGCGTGTCGCTCATGGCGTAGCCCCCCAGCCGATCCATGAGTCGATGGACGTTTGGCTTGAGCCGTCGCCGAAGACGCTGTAGCCCGTCGTGTTCGTCTGCCATAGCCTTCACAGGCCGTCGAGCGCCAAGACCATTGGCATCTCTCGACTCGTCGACCCGTCTTTCCCACTCTGTCACTCCTGTGCGGCGGAGACCAGTCGACGCACGTCCGGGCCGAACTGCTCGGCGACTTCGACGTCCTCTTCGGTGAACGCGTCGGTCGCCACGAGGACACCGGCGTAGGTGACCAGGACGGCGGCGGGGATTCCCACGGCCGCGAGGAGCAGGCCCGGAGCGAGCGTCATCACGAGCCAGCCAGCGACGGCGGCGGGAACGGCAGCGACGAACACCTTGGCGAGATCGGTCGTAAACGGATGAATTCCTCGGAGGTAGTACACTTCGATGAGCGCGGCGATGCCGGCGACCGCGAGCGCGCTGGCGGTCCCGATCGCGGCCCCCGTGATCCCGATCCGTGGGACGAGGAGGATGCTAACGGTGATGTTCGTCAGCACGAGCAGGATGGTGTTCGCGAACACCAGCCGGGAGTAGCCCATCCCCTGTAACAGCGCGCCGTCCGGCCCGCCGCAGGTGACGCTCACGAAGTAGCCCACACAGAGGACGACGACGGCGGCACCGGCGACGGCGTACTGGGGCGTGAACACCAGCGCGAGGTACACCTCCGCGCCGATCGCCAGCGTGAGCGCGAGCGGCAGCGTCAACCCGGCGACCCAGCGCATCGCGGTTCGGAAGCGCTGCTGGACGGCTTCGTCGTCGTCTTTCGCCTCGGCGATCAGCGGCTTGAACACGGGTGACACCGACGAGAAGACGATCAGCAGGTTCGCCGCGAGCATGTAGCCCACGCGGTAGATGCCGACGCCCTCGGAACTCTGGAAGTAGCCGATCACGAAGTAGTCGACCTGCCCGAGGACGGTGTAGATCACCCCGGCGACCGCGAGCGGCATCGAGTACCACAGCAACGATCGGGGTTTCACCGTCCGCGTTTGTACCTCGGTGATCTCCGGAACCCGGCGGCGAAGGAGGACGGTGCCGACGACGATGGCCGTGAGCAACCCGACGACGTATCCGCCGACGAGTCCCAGCAGCCCGTAGCCGAGAAACAGCAGGGCGGCCGTGGCGGTCAGTCGGACGGTCGGGCGGACGATGTCGCGGGTGTACACCCGGTACTGGAGACGCTTGATCGCGTTGAAACTCGCCAGCAGGACGTTGTAGATTGCCAACAGCGGAATCGTGATCGTCAGCACGATCAGGGCGGTCGCCAGCGCGGGTTCGTCGAACGCCGCCGCGATCGTCCCCGCCGAAACGTAGATCACCACGGCCGTCAGTCCGGAGGTGATCAACACGAGCACCACCACCTCGACGATCACGCCGCGGGCTTTCCCCCGTTCGCCCGACTGGAGATACTGCGGGACGAAGTAATCGACCGCCTTGGGCAGGCCGAGGCTCGCGAACGCCTGCACGAACAGGACGATCGAGGTAGCCAGGATGAACAGTCCGTAGACCGACGGGCTGACCAGCCGCGTGATCACCGCAACGATCAGGAATCCGAACACTTTCTTGATGAGGTTGCCGCCGAAGGCGATGCTGCTCTGGCGGGCGAGCGTCTGCGCGCTGGTGTCCTCCTCCTGCGGATCGGCCGCCACCTCTGCGACGCTCGTCGGCGTCGCCCCATCGCCACCATGAGCCTCGTCGGAGGGGGTCGAGTCGGTCACGGCCGCCCTCCCGTCGGTGTGCGAACCGGACGTTGTGGTGTTTTCCGAGCGCGAGGACGAACCGAACGACTCAACGGCTCCCGCCGTCGCCCATCCGCCCGATCGTCGTGCTCGTGTGATGACACCGTTCGTGGAGGTTCGCGGTCAGAGGGTCGTCGTCACTTCGATGTCATAGCCGTCGACGGCCGCCGCCTGTTCGCCAACGTGTGGGAACGCGATTCTGAACTCCCGGCGGCGGTCGTCCCGGTCGTCGTCCACGCCGGGCGCGTCGACCTGTTCGACCGTGCTATCGAGCAGTTCCTCGTCCTCGTCGTAAAACCGGGCCCGGAGTTCGACGTAGCTCGGCTCGGCGTCCTCATCGACGAGTTCCACGACGCCCTCGACCGCAACCGTCTCCTCGTCGGTTCCTTCGTCCTCCCGGACGAGTTCGTGTTCGACGATCTCGACGACCGGGTCGTCCTCCTCGTCGGCGTCGTCATCACGCTCGACCGGTGTTCCGTTCTCGGGACCGTCGTCGGCACACCCCGCCATCGCGGGGACGAGCGCCGTCCCCACCACCCCGAGGAGGTCTCGCCGGTTCATCGTACTGTCGCGCGGTACGGGTGGCCTTGGTTTATACCCTCCGGCGAGCCGAACTATGATCTTATGTCGTCGGCCACCCAATCGATCCCATGTACCGGCTGGGTCACCTCGGAGCGTCCCTCCTCGCCTACGCACCCCTCGGGGTCGCCGTTGCGTTGGCGATCGATCCGACGCTGGCGGCGATCGGCGGCCTCGTCGCACTCGCGCTCGCGACGGTGCCCGACGCCGACGAGTACTTGCCGATCCCCCATCGCGGACCGACGCACTCGATCGCGTTCGTGGTCGTGTCCGCTGTCGTCGTGGGCGTGCTGGCGGTGGCGGTCGCGTCGCTCCAGGGGGTCTCCTCGGCGTCGTCCGGGGCTTCGTCCGGCCCGATCGACGCCTCTACGGGGTCGATCGGAGCCGTCTGTGGGGTCGCGGCTGCGATCTCGCTGTCGTCTCACCTGGCCGCCGACAGCGTCACGCCGATGGGCATCAAACCGTTCTGGCCCGTCTCGGATCGACACTACACGTTCGATCTGACGCCCGCGAAGAACCCCCGCGCGAACCTGCTGCTGTTCGTCTCCGGCGTCGGGGCGGCGGGCATCGGTGCGGTGATCGTCCTGGTCATCTGAGCGAGCGTCGATCACGACGTTCGAGGGACGAACCACAACGTGAAACCGTCTCGAAGACCGAGAAACCACAAATGAGTCGTCGGTCTCACCGGTGGTGGATCCTCCTCGTGGTCGGGGTGCTCACGGCGGCGCTGTTCGTTGGCGGGGCGACCGCCCACGCCTACCTGAGCGACACGGACCCCGGTGATGGCGAACGGATCGACGAGGTTCCCGAGCGGGTCACCCTCTCGTACACCGGCGACGGGATCGAACACGCGACAGTGACGGTCCGAGGGCCTGACGGGGAGAGCGTGGGCGGGGAGGCCCGAATCGATCCCGACGATCGGCAGGTCGTCACCGTCCCGATCGAGAACAGCGGTGATGGGACATACCTCGTCGACTGGGAGGTGTTGGCCGACGACGGCCACACCACGACCGGGACGGTCTTTTTCGTCGTCGGCGAGGATGGACTCGACCGCGACCAGCTACTCGATCTGTACACCACCGACGGCGAAGACGACGACATCTCCCCGATCGAAGCAGGCTCGAAGGGGCTGCTGTTGCTCTCGCTCGTCGGGCTGATCGGGATTCCCGTGACGCTGCGGTACGCGCTCTATCCGGTCGTGACCCGACCGCCGCGGCCGGCGGCCGTCCGCCTCGTCGACGACCGGACGAGAACGCTCCTCGCGGTCGCGGGCGTGCTGTTGTTCGTCGGCATCGTTGGTCTCGGTCTCGCGCGAAGCGCGTCGATCGGCGGCGGCTACACCGTGGACGCGATCGGAACGTTCCTCGGAACGTCACTCGGGCGCGTCTGGATTGGTCAACTGGTCGCTGCGGGTGCTATGGCCGTCGTGTTGCTCGCCGCGTGTCGGTACCCGATGGCGCGCTCGGATCCGCTGATGGTCGCGTTCGCGGGTGGGCTGGCCGTGGGCTTCACCGTTAGCTGGACGAGTCACTCCGCCAGCGTCGTGAGCCGGCTCGAAGGGGTGGTGATCGACTTCGCTCACGTGGGTGGGGCGGCGTTCTGGGCCGGTGGACTGGTGACGCTCGCACTCGTTGGCCCGGCGCTGCTCGAACGGCTCCCCGAGACGGAGCGACGGACCGTCGCGGCTCGACTCGTTCGGCGGTTCTCCGTCGTCGCGATCGCCGGGGTGACCCTGGCGATCGCGAGCGGCCTCATCCTCACGTCGTGGCACGTCCCCGACCCCGAGAGCGTACTGACGACGGCGTACGGGAACGTACTCTCGACGAAGGCGGCGCTCGTCCTCCTCGCGCTCGGACTGGGCGGGTTCGCCCGGTTCGTCCTCCTCCGGCGGCTCCGCGAGGACGACGGGAGCCAGCAGTCGGCGGACGGCCGGAGCCAGCACTCGGCGGATCGGAGCCAGCGATCGGCGGACGACGATCGGCCGTCGTCCACCGATCGCGAGCGACGAAAGGTCGGTACGGTTCGGCGGTTCGTCCGCACGGTGCGCGTCGAGGTCGCGGTGGTGGTCCTCGTCGTGCTCCTGTCCGGGCTGCTCACGTCGATGCCGACCGCGGGGATGGTAGCGGTCGATGATGGCGACGATGCCGCGACGTTCGAGGCGGAGGTCGACGGCGTCGATGTCGAGATCACCGTCCTGCCATCGGTCGCCGATCGGGATCTCGCGGTCGTCGACGAGGACGAACCGCTGGTGATCGACGTGGTTTTCGAGCGGGACGGCGACCGCATTGAGGCCGACGACGACGTACGGCTCCTGCTGTACAACGACGAGAACGACGTCTCGATGCAGGTGGATCTCGACCGAACCGACGACGGGACCTATTCGACGGTCCAGGCGCTTCCCGAGTCCGATCGCTGGGAGGTTCGCGTCGACGGCTGGGTCGATGGAACGCACGTCAGTGAGTGGGTCGACCTGTATGCGATCCCCGACCACCCCGACGAGGCGAGGATGGCCGGTCACGATCACGATCACGGAGACGACGGCGACCACGATCACGGAGACGGCGGCGACCACGATCACGGCGCTCACGATCACGACCACGAGGGTCACGATCACGACCACGAGGGTCACGATCACCACGAACACGAGTTCGACGAGCGCCCTGGGCTGTTCGAGGTCCTCCTCCGATTCATCGGCGTCATGATCGGCATTGGCGGCACGGTCGCGGTCGCCGTCGAAGCGAGTCGAGTGAGCCGCTTCGAGGAGTGAACTCGTGGGCGTTCCCGCTGTTTTCGTTGGAACCGTCCACACGGCGTCGGTGCCACGGTTCCGATCCCGCTCCCGTTCGACGGTCGTACCATAACCCGGAATAATATCGCGTTGGTACGATGGTGTATGACCGGATCGCTGAAGCGACGCCGATTCGTGCAGGTCGGCGCGAGCGCGCTCGCGGGTGGTTTCGCTGGGTGTCTCGACGACGGCAACGGCGACGAGTCGAGCGATGACACGGACGACGAGGGGGACGACACGGCCGACGCCGACGAATCCGAGTCGGTCGGCAGCGACGGATTGCTCTATGCCTTCGCGCCGGATCGAATCGGCATCATCGACCCCGACGAGGGGGCAGTCGTCGACGAGATCACCGAGGGTGTCTCCGGCGTGGCGTGGGGTGATCCGCGAATCACGCACGATCACGGGACGATCTTCGTTCCGGACAGCGACCGCGCCCGACTCGCCGCCATCGACACCGAGACGCGAACGCTCGATGAGTGGATCGACGTCGGTCCCGATCCGCTGCACAACTACGAGCCGGTCGACGGGGAGATCTGGGTCCACTCCGACGACGAGGGCTCGTTTTACGTCGTCGATGTCGAGTCGTACGAGGTTCTGGAGACGGTCGAGATCGTTCCCGACGGTGGCCACGGGAAGCTCCTGACCCACGAGGAGCTGGGCGATCGGGCCTACGCCGTGAACGTGAGCGAGCCGATGGTCGCTACGGTCGACCTCGGTGAGCGCGAGCGGACCGGCACGATCGACCTTGGCGACGTCGGCGGCACCCACTACAAGGCGTACGCGCCGGCGACGAGCTACGCGTACTTCGAACACCAGGGCGTCGGGACGGCCGTCGTCGACACCGCGAGCGACGAGGTCATCGACGCACTGGATATCGAGGGCGGGATGTCTCTCAGTCCCGATGAGGAACTGCTCGCGGTGCTCGACGGCGAGACCGTCCGGTTTCTCGACGCGACCGACGAGGCGAGCGACGTCGTCGACACCGTCGAGATCGACGCCGAACCCGACGCGCTCCGGTATCACGACGCTTCGGACGGTCTGTACGCGTTCACCGCGAACGCGGCGGAGCCGGGAGTTTCGGTCATCGACCTCGACGAGATGGCGGTGACGGAGACGTTCGAGATCGGCGCTGTCGAGGGATGGAGCCGAACGGCCGTTGCGGGCGGCGGGTACGTGTTCGCCTCGTCGGACGCTGAGGGAACGGTCGTCGTCGTCGACGGGGACGATCTGGAACGCACGGCAGAGGTCGAAGTCGGCGAGGGCGTCGACCGCCTCCAGTACATCGGCGATTCCGGCGTCGGCTACACTGGGCGGTGATGGCTCCCGTAGGTACACGGGCAGGGAGAGCCCCAGCAGCCCGCTATCGTCGATCGAACGGTCCGTTGCCGGGGGTTCGAGCAGCACTCTCGATCGATCCGTCGGCGCGAAAAAATACGGCGTCGGTCCGCCCGTCTCCGGGGATCAGTCCGCCGGGTAGTGCAGTCGTCCGTCGTCGTCCCAGCCGTAGCCCGCATCGGAGAGCAGTTCACGGGCGGCCTCGTGCCCGACATCCCACTCCGGAACGTCGTCGGTGTGGAAGACGCCCCACGCCGGAGAGACTACGTTGTCGGCGGGCTCGGCGAAGCCGAACAGGAACTGCTCGACGATCCCCTCGTTCGGGACGGCGGTCCCCGCCGCACGGCGGAGCTCGGTCGTGTCGACCGTCTCGGTGTTCATCGAGAGGTGCCAGAAGTCACCGCTCAGCCGGGTGTAGCCGCTGAGGTGGTCGACATCGTCGAGCAGGTCGACGGTCTCACGCGCGACGCGACCGAACGGCTCGTAGTTGAGGTCACCCTGTTCGAGCAGCTCGAACACCGTCGAGACCTCCGGAATGATCCGCCAGAGTCGCCGCGAGTAATCCACCGGATGCCAGTGGTCGTCGAACCGTTCGAGGCTGATCTCGGTGCCCTGATCCCAGTAGTCGAGTTGCGTTGGACCGCTCCCGATCGCGTTCTCCTCGGTCGTCGGCTCGGTGTTTGGATCATCGACGTCCGCCCAGATGTGCTCGGGCATGATCGGGATCTGGAAGCCGATGAAGATCTCGGCCGGACCGAGCGGTTCGGTGAGGTTCACCTGGACGGTGCTGTCGTCGATGACCTCCGCGTTGTCGATGAACTCCGCCTGGTCGTGGAGGTACGGCGGCTCGTGCTCGGCGACCGCGTTCATCGTCCACGCGACGTCGTCGACGGTGAGCTCCTCGCCGTCGTGCCAGACGTGGTCACGGATCCCCTCGAAGACGATCGTCTCGGCGTCCGGCCGCTCGAAGCCGCCCTCGGCGAGGCTGATCTCCGGGACGAACTCGTAGTCCTCGTCGAAGTGATACAGCCGGTCGAAGAGGATGTTGAACTGGTGGTCGTGTTTCGACTCGCCACCGGAGGCGAACGGGTTCAGGGTGTCGAGGGCCTCGGGCCACGCCCCGACCAGCTCGTCTTCCTCGTCCATCTCCAGGGTCATCTGCGACAGCGAGGAACTGAATCCACGCGGGTGTTCGTCCCAGGAGTCAGGAACGATGTGGGTGTTGTTGTACAGCACCGGCGTCGTCATATAGCAGATGGGATAGAACGGTACGTCCTCCATCACCTGCTGTTGGACGTTGTGAATCTGCTCGACGCGTGCGTCCTCGTCCTCCTCGGCCATCTGTGCGCTGACCCACTCGTCTACGTCGTCGTTCTGGTAGTTGAACCAGTTCTCGCCACCGGTCGAGTGGAAGTGCTGGTAGAGCCCCTCCCCGAGTTCCTCGAAGAAGAACGTCCACCAGGTCGCGAAGTCGAAGTCGTTGTCGACCTGCACCGTATCCTGCAGCGTACTCCACTCGAGCACTTCGACGTCGATGTCCATTCCCACCTCTTCGAACTGTTCGCCGATGAAGTTGATCGCGTCGTGGCGCTGTGCGTCGTAGTCTTCGGGGTTGTTGTAGTACCGGAACGTCGGCACCTCTTCGCCGAGGTCCGCTTCGTCGACGTCGTCATCGGTCGGGTCCTCGTCGTCGTCGTCGCCGATACAGCCTGCAAGAGCCGCTACGCCAGCGATTCCTGATGCTCTCAAAAACCGTCGACGGTCGAAGGTACTGTCTTGTGACATGGTGTCAGTAATCAAGTGACCCGCGAGACACATAGCTATATCCGATGTGCTCACGTCAGAAGACGTTATTGTAACCAACTAGCGAGGGGTTTGTTTAGGGGATCTGGAGTTGAATCGCTTCCCCAGTGGCGTGTCGATCACAACGACTTAGTATTCGCACCTGGTACTACTGGGTGGTATGACCGACGACTTCGAACAGTTCAGCGACGTTGGCGAGGCGGACGTGACCCGAGCGATCGGCCAGGAGTGGACCGAGGAGTTCATGGATTTCTCCGACAGCGACGTGATAATCGTCGGCGGCGGTCCCTCCGGGCTGATGGCGGCGAAGGAACTCGCCGAACGTGGCGTGAAGGCGATGGTCGTCGAGAAGAACAACTACCTCGGCGGCGGGTTCTGGCTCGGCGGCTTCCTGATGAACAAGGTCACGGTTCGCGATCCGGCCCAGCACATCCTCGACGACCTCGATGTCGAGTACAAACAAGCCCAGGACACGGAGGGGCTGTACGTCGCCAACGGTCCACACGCCTGTTCTGCGCTGATCAAGGCCGCCTGCGACGCGGGTGCGAAGATGCAGAACATGACCGAGTTCACGGACATCGTGATCCGTGAGGATCACCGCGTCTCCGGTATCGTGATGAACTGGACGCCGGTGCACGCGCTGCCGCGTGAGATCACCTGCGTCGATCCGGTCGCCGTCGAGGCGGACCTCGTGATCGACGCGACCGGTCACGACGCGATGGCGATCACCAAACTCGACGAGCGCGGCGTGCTGAACGCCCCCGGCATCGGCGACGCCAGAGAGCGCGGGCAGGTGATGGACCAGACCGGATCGGAGCAGTACGGCGCACCCGGTCACGACTCGCCCGGTCACGACTCGATGTGGGTCGGCAAGAGCGAGGACGCCGTCGTCGAGCACACCGGTCTCGTCCACGAGGGCCTCGTCGCCACCGGTATGGCGGTCGCGACCGCGTACGGTCTCCCGCGGATGGGTCCGACGTTCGGCGCGATGCTCGTCTCCGGAAAGCGCGCGGCCCAGGTTGCGATCGACGAACTCGGCGTGGACGCCGACCCGGTCGAGATGACGACGCGGGCGGAGCCGGCTGACGACTGACACGTACCGTTATCTGACCGGAGCCACAGGGGACGATATGGACCGGAACGTCTACGGGGCCGAGTTGCACCCCTGCAGCGAGGACCCGCTCACCGGGTTTCTGCGGGACGGCTGCTGTCGCGACCGCCCCGACGACCCCGGCCGCCACGAGATCTGCGCCATTGTGACCGACGAGTTCCTGGCCTTCTCGAAACGGCGCGGCAACGACCTCACGACCTCCCAACCCGACTTCGCGTTTCCCGGATTGGAGCCGGGCGATCGGTGGTGTCTCTGCGTTGACCGTTGGATCGAGGCCCACGACGCCGATGTCGCCCCGCCGATCGTCCTTGAGGCGACTTCGGAGGCAGTGCTTACGGACATTCCGACGGACGTGCTCCGGGAGTACGATCACGGACGGGCGGAGGACTCCGATGGCGTACGGGAGTTCGAGTGGGATTCCGATACGACTCGAACGAACGGAACCGATCCGGATTCGGCGTGAACGGGATGGGTGGACACCTCGCGGACCGTCACGGTGAGCGATGGTGACGGCTTCGCCCGCGCCTACGACACCTCCTGTGGCAGCACCCCGCTTCCGCGCGCCTACAACTCTTCGGCCGGCAACACCTTTCCGGGATTGAGAATCCCGTTCGGGTCGAGCGCGCGCTTGATCGTCCGCATCGTCTCGACGCCGGAAGCACCGTGTTCGTCTCTGAGGTACGCCTGTTTTCCGAGTCCGATCCCGTGTTCGCCGGTCGCCGTGCCGCCGAGGTCGATCGCGTGGGCGACGATCTCGTCGCTCGCCCGCTTGCCCCGCTCGACGGAGTCCGGGTCGTCGCGGTCGACCATCACGTTGTAGTGGACGTTGCCATCGCCGGCGTGGCCGAAACAGGGGATCAGGAGGTCCCGCTCGTCGGCGAGGTCCGCGATGAACTCGATCAGGGCCGCGTACTCCCCGATCGGGACCGTCACGTCGCCGGGCGCGAGCAGCGAGAGGTCCTCCCGGTAGGGGTCGAGCGCGTGTGCGATCTCCTCGCGGGCCTCCCAGAGCGCGTCCATCTCCGGGCCGCTCTCTTCGACCTCGAAGCGGTCGGCCCCGTGGCTCTCGAAGATCGCCCGGCAGAACTCGACCTCCCGCTCGATGCCGTGGTTCGCGTGGAACTCGAGAAACGCCGTCGGTCGGACGGGGAGGTCCGTCCCGAGGTGGGCGTTGACCATCTCGACGCTACGCGCGTCGAGCAGTTCGCTCTTGGCCAGATCGACGCCCGACTGGACCGCGTCGGCGATCGCGGCGGAGGCGTCGCCGACGGTCTCGAAGGTCGCGCGCCCGCCCCAGATCTGCTCGGGTCGTCCGGCGAGTTCGAGCGTCGCCTCCGTGATCACGCCGAGGGTCCCCTCGCTGCCGACGAACAGTTCGGTGAGGTTGTAGCCGCTCGACGTTTTCGCGGCCCGGCTTCCGGTTCGGAGCACGGTGCCGTCGGCGAGCACGACTTCGAGCGCGAGCGTCCAGTCGCGGACCTCGCCGTACTTGACCGTCCCCATCCCGCTGGCGTCGTTCGCCAGCATCCCGCCGATCGTCGAGATCTTGCCCGACGAGGGCAACGGCGGGAAGAAGAGACCATCGGCGGCGACCGCATCGTCGACCTCGGAGCCGAGTACCCCCGGCTGGACGTCGATCTGGAGGTCCTCGGGGCGAACGTCGACGACCTCGTTCATCCGCGTCAGATCGAGGCTGATGCCGCCCTCGACGGGGACGGGATTGCCTTCCAGACTCGTTCCGGCGGCGTATGGCGTTACGGGAACCCCGTGCTCGTTCGCCGCGGCGAGCACCGCCGAGACCTCCGCCGTCGAGATCGGCCACACGACAACGTCGGGCGGAACGCCATCCTCCTCGCGGGTGCCCCAGTCGGTGCTGTGGCCCGCTAACGCGCTCTGTGACGTCGAGATCCGGCTCGAATCGAGCGAGAGATCGTCGAGAAACGAGTGGTCCATGTCCGTTCTGGCGGTCGTCGATCAATAGCTCTTACCCTCGCGGGGAGTTCGTCGTGGTGTGCTCTTCAATCGTCGTCGTCCGCGGGCACGGGTTCGTCGTGTTCGATGACGCCCTCCTCCCAGGTTCGGAGCCGGAACCAGAAGGCGGCGATCAGGAACGATCCGAACGCCCCGATCGAGTACGCCCACCAGATCCCCGAGACGCCCAGGTCGACCGCCGGGACGGTCTCGACCGTCACGCCCACGTAGGGGATGGTGACCGCGGTGAACGCCAGTGCGAGCGCGAACGGTACCTGAAACACCCACCGCGAGAGGAAAGAGAGGACCATCGCCACGCCGGTCTTGCCCGCGCCACGGAACGCGCCCTGGATGACCATCACGCCGCCGAAGAAGGCCCAGAAGGGCGCGACGATCCGGAGGAAGGTGACACCCTCAGCGATCGGCTCGGGATCGTCGACGAAGATGCCCATCGCCACCTCTGGAAACGCCACGACGAGGCCAGCGACGCCGCCGAGGATGAGCATCGTCACGCCGGTGGCCTTCCACGTCACCTCGGCGGCGCGGTCGGGCGTTCGCGCGCCGAGGTTCTGGCCGACGCCCGTCGAAGTGGCGTCGCCGATCGCCCCCGACACCGTCCACGAGACGGACATCAATCGGATGCCGATCCCGTACGCTGCGGTCGCGGCGTCGCCGAATCTGGCGACGAACCCGGCCATCGCCACCGCGGCGAAGCTCCGCGCCCAGCCGTCGATGCTCGCCGGATAGCCGATGAGGACGAGTTGACGGAGGACGTCCGGATCGGGGCGGAGATCGGGGACGGTGAGCCGGATTCCCCAGTGGCCGGCGAGCAGGATGTAGATCCCCGCGAGGGCGGCGAACCCGCGGGCGATGAACGTGGCGACGGCCGCTCCACGGGTGCCCATCTCGGGGAACGGTCCCCAGCCCAGGATGAAGAAGGGATCGAGCACGACGTTGATGACGACCGAAATCGCGACGAGCCACATCGCCGTCTTCGTGTCACCCGCGCCCTGCAGCGACGAGCGGAACGCGAAGAACAGGAACGTGAAGGGAAGCGCGAGGAACGCAACCTCGATGTAGGCCATCGCCTCGACGTACACCTGTCCGCGAGCGCCCATCAGCGTCAGTAGCTCCTCTCGAAAGAAGAGACCGATTCCAGCGAGGACGAGTCCGCCGACGACCGCGATCAGCGTGGTCTGGGCGACGACGACCTCGGCGTCGCGTTCGTTGCCCGCGCCGACGTGCTGGGAGACGAGCGCGATCGTCGCCGCGGTGATGCCCATCGCCGTCGAGATGAACATCCACTCCAGCGGAAACATCAGCGAGACCGCCGCGACGGCCTCCGTGCTCACCCGCCCGACCCAGAACATATCTGCCAGGTTGTAGAACGTCTGCAGGAGGTTGCCGACGACCAGCGGCCACGCTAGCGTGAACAGCTTCGGCGAAATCGCGCCGGTCGTCATGTCGACTCTGGCGTCCTCGTTGCTTCCCATTCGATCCTCTTCTCCCCGTGAGATGCTTCGAACCGTATGCCTTACGAAAGGCGTTATTCGGGTCGATGTCCCGTCCCCGAGTGAACGACAGCTCGTCAATGCGACCCGAGTCGGCCGACCATCTGAGAGTCCGACTGGTCGATCGTCCACGGGTCCGACCGACCGATCGCCCGAGAGACTGACTGGACGCTGGCGGAAGGCATAAGTTCGTTATCTCGTTAGTGAGGAGCGTGCTACACCGGGACGTACACGTGCGTGCGCTGGACGACCTCGATGGAGGAGGAGTGCCGTGAGCCGTTTCCGTCGGCTCGTCCTCGTCGCGGGCGTTCTCGCGCTGGCCGGCGGGCTTGCCGCCGCCGTCCATCCTCCGCTCGCGGCGACGCTGGGCGCCGACGACACGCTACTGTCGATGCTCGGCGTCCTCGCGTTGCTGTTGGCGGCCCGGGTCGTCCAGCAGCGGCGCGCGGCGGAGCTGGCCGCCGCGGAACCGCCGACCCCCGAGATCGGTCTCCGCCCGCCGGTGCCGGGGGATGACGTGGACGACGATGTCGGGCGGCTGTCGCGCGGCGCTCGCCGGCGGACGGTCGGCGGCAGACAGGTGCTTCGCGAGCGGATCGGCGAGGCGGCCATCGGCGTCGTCACCCGACGGGAGCAGTGTTCACGCGAGGAGGCCATCCAACGAATCGTGGAGGGACGGTGGACCGACGATCCCGTCGCCGCGTCGTTTCTGGGGCGGGTTCGGCCGTCGTATCGCCTCCGGATACGGGCCGCGTTCTCCTCGGAACCCCGGTTCACCCGTCGCACTCGCCGGACGATCGACGCCATCTATCGGTTCGTCGAGACCGACGGGAGCGATCGTCCCGGAGTACCGACGACGGAGGACGATCGATGATCGATGACTGGTGGGGTGATCGATGACCGCAGCAGCCGACACCGCGGAACCCGTCCCCACGTCGGACGATGATCCGGCTACGGACGCGTCCGTTGACCCCGACGAGGGCGTCGATGCCGACGCGGAGGTGACAGTGACGCACGTCGTCGACCGGGAGACCAACCGCTGGGTTGGCGTCGGGGCGTTAGCCTTCCTCGCCGGCGGTCTCGGCGTGCTGCTCGGCGGGGGCGTCCCGTCGCTGTTGCTGGCGGCGGCGATCGGGGTCGCCTACGCCGCGTTCTCGCGGACCGCCCGCCCCCCGGTCGTCGACCTCCACGTCGAGCGGACGCTCGGCGAGGCCACGCCCGATCCGGACGACAGCGTCGAGGTAACCGTCACCGTCCGAAACGACGGTCCGGGACTGCTCTCGGACCTCCGAATCGTCGACGGGGTCCCACGGGCGGTGACCGTCGACGAGGGAACCCCTCGTCACGGAACGGCCCTTCGTCCCGGCCACGAGGTGCGATTCAACTACACTGTGACCGCCCGGCGGGGCGTCCACGAGTTCGAGCCGATGACCGTCTACGTTCGGGATCCGGCCGGGTCGATCGAGCGGGAGTTGGCGATCGACGTGCCGACGCGGCTGACGTGTGTGCCGCCGCTCAGCGCCACCGAACCGCTCTCGCTGCGGGGGCTGACGTCGCGATATGCCGGCCGGGTGACGACGGACACGGGCGGCGAGGGCGTCGAGTTCCATGCCGTCCGCGAGTACCGCCACGGCGATCCGGTTAACCGGATCGACTGGAACAACCGGGCCCGCACAGGCGCGCTCGCAACGCTCGAGTTCCGCGAGGAGCGCGCCGCTCGCGTGATCCTCATGATCGACGCCCGTGAGGAGGCGTACTGGGCCGCGAGTCCGGACGACGAGAACGCGCTGGAACGGTCGATAGAGGCCGCGAACGCGCTGTTTGCGGCGTTACTGGATCGGGGCGATCAGGTCGGAATCGTCGCGATCTCGCCGATCGAGTGCTGGCTGCCTCCGGGTGCCGGGCGCGAACACCGCACCCAGGCGCAGTTGCGTCTCGCGACTGCGCCCGCGTTTTCCCCGCAACCGCCCGAGGACCGGTTTTTCAGGTCGCTGTGGCGTCGTCGGGTTGGCCAGCGGATTCCCGACAACTCGCAGGTGATTGTCCTCTCGTCGCTGTGTGACGAGTTCGTGCCGAAGGAGGTCCGCCGCCTCGACGCGCTCGGACACACGGTGACGGTCGTCAGTCCGGACGTCACCGCCGCTGACACCCCCGGACGGCGACTCGTGGCCATCGAGCGCGACCTCCGGATCACGTGGCTGCGTGAGTCGGGCGTCCGCGTCGTGAACTGGGACCCCGAGGACTCGCTCGCGCTCGCGCTCCGGCGAGCGGACGCGAGGTGGATTCGATGAGCGATCTCCCGTCGTTCGGTCCGAACCGTGTCGGCGCGCTGGCCTCCCTCGGCGTCGCGCTACTGGCGCTCGGCGCAGGTGCTCCGTACTCCGGGACGGGGACGCTCGTCGGGGCGACCGGGCTGGCCCTGTTCGCAATCGGGGCGCTCGGCGGCCGACGCGGATCGGCCACGCTCGGAGCAGTCGTCCTCTTTTCGGGGGTCGTCATCGCCGGGTGGGAGGGTGCCCCCGTCGGTGCGGTCCTCGTCGGTGCGACCGCGGCCGTCGTCGCGTGGGACCTCGCCGAGCACGCGATCGGGCTTGGCGAGCAGCTCGGCCGGGAGGCCGACGCCACCCGAAACGTGATCGTCCACGGCGCGGTCAGCCTCGCGGTCGGAACGATCGCTATCAGCGCGAGCTACGGCGTATACAGCGTCGTCGGGGGCGGACTGCCGCTGTCGACGCTGATCTTGCTGTTACTCGCGGCGATCACGCTCACGGCCGCGCTGCGCCCGTAGCGGGTCCCCCAACGGTCACTCGACCGTCGGGACGGGAACTTCCGCCAGCACGTCGTCGATCACGTCGGCTTTGGCCACGTCGCCGACCTGTGCGTCGGGGGTGAGCACGAGGCGGTGAGCGAGGACGGGGCGGGCGACCCGTTTCACGTCGTCGGGGGTGACGTACTCGCGGCCGACGATGGTCGCCCGCGAGCGGGTGGCTTCGAACAGCCGCTGGGTGCCGCGCGGGGAGACGCCCACGTCGACGCGGCGATCCTGCCGGGTCATCCGCGAGATGGCGACCATGTAGTCGATGAGGTCGGGGTTGACCCTGACGGTCTCGGGGACGTACTGGAGGTCGCTGACGTCGTCGCCCGAGAGGACGGGATCGATCGTCGGACTCTGGGTCTCGCGGTCGGCCCGTCGATGGAGCAACTCGACCTCGCCGGATTCGTCGGGGTAGCCGATGCTCGATTTTACGACGAAGCGGTCGACCTGGGCCTCCGGAAGGGGGAAGGTGCCGTCCTGTTCGACGGGGTTCTGGGTGGCGATGACGAGAAACGGGGTGGGGAGATGTCGGGTTTCGCCGTCGACGGTGACCTGCTCCTCTTCCATCGCTTCGAGGAGGGCGGCCTGGGTCTTCGGCGGGGCGCGGTTGATCTCGTCGGCGAGGACGACGTTGGCGAAGATGGGGCCTTCGTTGAACTCGAAGGTGCCGTCGTTCTCGTTGAACACGTGGGTGCCGGTCACGTCCGCGGGGAGGAGGTCGGGGGTGAACTGGATGCGCGAAAAGGAGAGTCCGAGCGCGGCGGCGACGCTGCGGGCGGTGAGCGTCTTTCCGGTTCCGGGGACGTCCTCCAGCAGAACGTGGCCGCGAGAGAGCGTGCCGAGCATGACCGTTTCGAGGAACTCGCGGTCGGCGATGACGGCGCTTCGGACGGCGTCGAGGACCGACGCGCAGACCTCGCTGGCCTCGGTGACGTTCATGTCACCTGAGGCGGGCCGGGGAGGGTTAAACCTTGGCGGATTCGGACCGTAATTCATAAAGTGCGCGAGGGGGTAGGTGGAGACGAGCCGGAGTAGCCTAGCCCGGCCAAGGCGGTTGCCTCGAAAGCAACTGTCCCTCAGGACTCAGGAGTTCAAATCTCCTCTCCGGCGTTTTTCACGGCGCAACCCGCGAGTGTAACGAGCGGCAGCGCCGTGAAAACCCGAACGGGGGATTTGGGCCAGTGAGTCGCAGCGCTGTGGAAGCCCGCGTGGGGGAGTCGCGTCAACGACGCTGTTGAAATCATCAATCAGTGATCGGTTTGGGTGATCGTGCTGTATAGAGAGCATTGATCCGTCATGGCAATTTCGGCAGTTTCGCATAGATAGTACTGGATAGTTGTGCAAATTAGTATACGTAAAAGAAAATAATGGTTACTCTTCGTGGGACTCCAGAATTTGTTCAATGATGTCTGGCCGATTTCGAAGGCGCCGTTCAGATTCGTCCAGAATTCCACGGATTAACTCAAAAGATGGGGCAGAGATATCAATTGGGCCTTCCGCTTGTTCAGTATTGAGGGTGAATGGCTCAAAGAAAGTTTCCCGAGTAAGGGCACTCGTCACACTATTTCCCGCTCCACAGTCTAAGTGTTCAGTTGCTCTCGAAGCAGATTGTTGATATCGCCGGTCGGGAAGTGATTCCTCGCAGAGCATATATTCCGCGAGCATTACTTCCCATTTCTCGGCTAACGTTGATGTCTTGTCATACTTATAGGGGGTATTTGGGAGTTCCGCGTCTGGATCCACGTCGATACCATGGCTTTCAACTTGCTCTCGGAGTTCCTCACGAACCAACGTCGCTGGATACCCTGACTCAAAGATATCATCAAGCACCTCCCGGATAGCAGGATGCTCTTTTGGCCGGGATCGATTCCCTCGAACAATCTCATCGAGTGACATCGTTACATGTTTGAGGTCGGTTGGTAATATAACCCAACAACAATAAGGGAAATTCTAGCCTAGGATGTGAGCCAGTGAGCACAGCGCTCCGACGACTGTCTCACAGCGATTCGACGAACTCGTGTAGCACGCGATTGAACCGGTCGGGTTCCTCGACGGTCGGACAGTGGCCGCTCTCCTCGAAGCGTTCGATCCGTGCGTCGGGGACGAGTTCCGCGGTGTGCTCGACGGACGCCGCGCTCCGCCACGTCTCGTCCATGCCGACGCACACGAGCATCGGCACGTCGATGTCGGGGAGCACGTCGCGGTAGTCCCGCAGCAGTTCGAGGAGCATCGCGCCCTGAATCGGCGGCGGACACCGCGAGTGTTCGTCGAAGAGGGTCGTTCGGAGTTCTCGGGATGGCGGGTCGGCGAACAGCCGCTCGATGTTGTGGTCGATGAGCGCCATCGGCTCGGTCTGGATGGCCGCGAGGGTCTCGCCGAGTCCCTCGACCGTGTACGTCCCGTAGTCGTAGTCCTCCCGCTGGAGTGGCGACGGCTCCATGTCCACGTCGACCAGCGCGCGGATCCGATCCGTGCCGAACCGATCGACGTACTCCCAGGAGACGACTGCCCCCATCGACCAGCCGACGACGACGGCGTCGTCGAGGTCCAGCCGATCGAGAACGGTCCGCAGATCACGGGCGTGCTGGGCCAGCGTGTGTCCCACGTCCGTCTTTTCGGATCGGCCGTGTCCCCGGAAGTCGAACGCGACGGTTCGGTACGCATCCGAGAGCCCGGTCAGTTGGGGTTCGAAGTACCGAAGCCCCGTCGCCATCCCGTGGAGAAACACGATCGGCTGTCCCTCGCCGTGGGCTTCGTAGTAGAGGTCCGCCCCGTTGCACTGGACGATCGGCA
>SKSS01000030.1 GCA_007122875.1 Salinarchaeum sp.
ATAAAGCGACCGGATCGGCGGGTGAGCCAACCCTTAACTTTCCCGATCCAGTACGCCCACTCATGCAACACGTGACGATTCCGCAGGACCGAATCGGCGTTCTCATCGGCGAGGGGGGCGAGACGCTTCGCGAGATCGAAGACCGCGCGGAAGTTCGTCTGGACGTCGACAGCCGGGACGGCACCGTCGGCATCGAGATACTCGACGATCCGGTACGCGGACTGAAAGGCCCCGAGATTGTCAAGGCGATCGGTCGGGGGTTTTCCCCGGAGCAGGCGCTGACCCTGCTCGACGCGGAGTTGATGATGCTCGACGTGATCGATATCGGCGCGCACGCCAGAAACGACAACGACCTGGTCAGAAAGAAGGGCCGACTCATCGGTGAGGGCGGACGAACCCGTGAGCTGATGGAGGAACTCACCGGAGCGGAGGTCGTGATCTACGGATCGACGATCGCGTCGATCGGGAAGCCCGAGGAGGTCGACGCCGTCCGATCGGCCGCAGAGATGCTCCTCGACGGCGCACCGCACGGAACGGTCTACGCCTTCCTCGAAGACAAGCGTAACGAGCTGAAACGACAGCGGATGGATATCTGAAGGGCTACGGGATCGGATACGTGGGGTGGATCCGCCGTACCCAACGCTATTTAATATAAAATACCGGAAGAGGGAGTACACCATACGTGCTACCCGGTCTCTGTGTGCCGGTTTGACACGCCCGCTAACGAAATAATTATATAGAATAACATTCAATCCCTAGCCGACATGGCACAGCAGATGGGCAACCAGCCCCTCATCGTACTTTCGGAGGACAGTCAGCGCGCCTCCGGTCGTGACGCGCAGTCGATGAACATCACAGCCGGCCGCGCCGTGGCCGAGGCGGTTCGCACCACGCTCGGCCCGAAGGGCATGGACAAGATGCTCGTCGACTCCGGGGGGAGCGTCGTCGTCACCAACGACGGCGTCACGATCCTCTCTGAGATGGACATCGAGCACCCGGCAGCCAACATGGTCGTCGAGGTCGCCGAGACCCAGGAGGCCGAGGTCGGCGACGGAACGACCAGCGCGGTCGTCGTCGCCGGTGAACTCCTCCAGCGAGCCGAGGAGCTGCTCGAACAGGACATCCACGCCACGACGGTCGCGCAGGGCTACCGACAGGCGGCCGAGCGCGCCACCGAGGTGCTCGAGGACATCGCCATCCCGGTCGCACACGAGGACACCGAGGTGCTCGAACGGATCGCCGCCACGGCGATGACCGGAAAGGGTGCCGAGAGCGCCCGCGGTCACCTGGCTGGCCTCGTCGTCGACGCCGTCCGTAGCGTCGCCGAACCTGACCGGATCGACACCGAATACGTGAACGTCGAGAAGGTCGTCGGCGGCTCGATCGACCAGTCCGAGCTGATCGACGGCGTGATCGTCGACAAGGAGCGCCTCCACTCGAACATGCCGTACTTCGTCGAGGACGCGAACGTCGCGGTCTTCGACGACGACCTCGAAGTCAAAGAGACCGAGATCGACGCCGAGGTCAACGTCTCCGATCCCGACCAGCTTCAGGAGTTCCTCGACCAGGAAGAACAACAGCTCAAGGAGATGGTCGAGGTGTTCGCCGACGCCGGCGCGGACGTCGTGTTCGTCACCGGCGGCATCGACGATATGGCCCGCCACTTCCTCGCGGACGAGGACATCATTGCGGCCCGCCGCGTGAAAGACAGCGACGCCGAGTCGATCGCCCGAGCGACCGGCGCGTCGGTCGTGGGCAACCTCGGCGAGTTCGACGAGGACGACCTCGGCTACGCCGGCCGCGTGGCCCAACAGGAGATCGGCGGCGACGAGCGGATCTTCGTCGAGGACGTCGAGGACGCGAAGTCGCTCACGCTGGTTCTGCGCGGCGGCACGGAACACGTCGTCGACGAGGTCGAGCGCGCCATCGAGGACAGCCTCAAGGTCGTCGCCGTCACGCTGGAGGACGGCCAGGTCGTCCCCGGCGGCGGCGCACCCGAGACTGAACTCGCGCTCGCGCTGCGTGACTACGCCGACAGCGTCGGCGGCCGCGAGCAGCTCGCCATCGAGGCGTTCGCCGACGCACTGGAGGTCGTCCCACGAACGCTCGCCGAGAACGCGGGTCTCGATCCGATCGACAGCATCGTCGACCTGCGTGCCGAGCACGACGGTGGCGCGACAGGAGCCGGTCTCGACGCCCACACCGGCGACGTGATCGACATGGAGAATGAGGGTGTCGTCGAACCGCTCCGCGTGAAGACCCAGGCCGTCGAAAGCTCCGCGGAGGCCGCCGTCATGATCCTCCGAATCGACGACGTGATCGCGGCTGGCGATCTCTCCGGTGGAAAGACCGGTAACGACGACGACGGCGACGACATGCCGGACATGGGTGGCGCTGGCGGCATGGGCGGTATGGGCGGCATGGGCGGTATGGGCGGCGCGATGTAAGGTCGGCCAGCATCCGTTCCAACACCCAGACCACCTACCGACCGAACTCACGCTTTTTCTGCTACCGGTCCCCGACACGGAGTGTCGAAAGCCCGATGCGTTCACCATCAACCTGCGTTTGATTTCGGATACCACCAGTTGGTAACGTGTCGTGAGGCCACAATCGTCAAACGGGAGCCGTACCCACCGTTCGATATGGCCCCCGAAAACGAGCGAACGATGTACCTCATCGTCGCCCTCATAGCCGTTCTCGGTCTCCTGTACGGTCTGGTAACGGGGATGCTGGTGTCGTGGATCGAAACCGCGCTGAACGCCCTCCTCGTCGTCCTCGTCGTGTATCTGCTCTGGCGTCTCGTCCGGGCAACCGAACGGATCGCGGATACCCTCGAATCGCCGTGATCGCCGCCTTCGGAGAGTACTAACCCCCTCCGACCGCTCAAAACGCACATGGCGTCTTCGCTCGGTGTGACGCTCGCGGCTATCGCAGCGTGCTGTCTCGCCGGGCAAGCGCTCACCATTCGGCTCGCCACCCGTCAGGGGCGGACCGTGGACATCCTGGTGGTCGTGATGGGCGTGAACGTCGTCGTGCTCGTCCCGCTGACCGTACTGTTCGTTCCCGATCCGGTGTTGACGCCGCGCTCGGTAGCGGCGTTCGCTGCCGCTGGAATCGTCGGCACGATGCTCGGGCGACTCTGCTACTACGCCGGAATCAAGCGCATCGGGGCCAGCCGCGCCGAACCGATCAAAGCGTCGATGCCACTGCACGCAACGATTCTGGCGGTACTCGTTCTTGGGGAAGCCGTTACCGGCGCAGGAATCATCGGCGTCGTCCTCATCGTTGCCGGGATCGCCCTCGTGTCCTGGGAGGGCCGGAACGCGTCCGTCGATGGGGACACGGCGCTCGTCGGTCTCGCACTCCCGTTGGCGGCTGCGTTCATGTTCGCACTCGAACCGATCTTCGCGACGATCGGCTTACAGGAGGGAACGCACGCGCTCGTTGGTCTCACAATCAAGACGATCGCCGCACTGGGGGTCTTCGTGGGGTATCTCGCGTGGCAGGACTCGATTCCGCGGCCGAGCGACCTGCCGAGGGGTGAGGTCCGCTGGTACGTCCTCGCAGGCGTGATGAGCACCTCGTTTCTGCTCGCGTACTACGCCGGACTCTCGGTTTCCAGGGTGGCGATCGTCGTCCCGATCATGCAGACGAGTCCACTGCTCGTCCTGTTGGCGTCGGCCGTCCTCCTACAGGGCGTCGAACGGGTGACCCCACGGCTGGTACTCGCAGCGACGATCGTCGTCGTCGGTGCGATCACGGTGACGCTGGGTGGGTGAGGGCTCACTCCGGAATGTCCAGTTCGAACTGTTCGTTCTCGGCGGGGGCGTTGAGCACGACGCTAGTGTTGCTCTCTCTGATGTCCGGGTCGTTCAGCAACGCCTTGATCTGGTCGTTCATCCCGTCGGTGTCCTCGAACTTGCCGATCGCGATGATGTCGTAGTCGCCGGTCACCTCGTAGACACTGGTCATCGTGCGATGCGATTGGAGGCGGTCGGTCACCTCCGGCAGGGCGTCGCCGTGAACTTTCAACTGGATGATCGCGGTCACGTCGTAGCCCAGTACGTCGTAGTTCACCACGGGAGTGTACCCCTCGATGGCTCCCTCGGCTTCGAGATCGCTCAAGTGATTCGAAACCGTCGTCACCGACACGTCGAGTTCCTCGGCCAGACTTCGAAGACTCGCTCGACCGTCGCCGAGCAACGCGTTCACCAGCCGAGCATCGAGATGTTCGTACGCCATACCCACTCTGCGCGCTCACTCCATTAGAAGTTTGCGAACGTCCAGATTCGGCAGAAATTTCCGCCATCAGTTCGACATTTGGCCGATTTTGATCGGCTCAGTGTACACCCGATCCGGTCCGCGTTCGCCAACCGATCACATCCGATAGCAGATACGTCCTGGCACAGACCTGTATTCACACGAAGAACTAAGTAGAGATACGTCATCTTCGTTCCATATGAACCGTCGGAAGTACCTCTCCGCCGTCGGGACGGCCGGTGTCGGTGCCGTGGCGATCTGGTTCGTCTATCAGATCGATCAGGGCAACATCGACATCGGGGACGAAGCAGAACTCTCCGAGACGGTCCGCAGACAAGCCGAAACGTTCGAGTTTGAGGCGACGGAGGGCACCGAGATAGGGATCACCCTTGAGGAACGGGACGAGGGGCGACGACGCGGCTCGATGGCGCTGACCGCCCCCGATGGAAGTCGGCCCATCTCCACCAGGGTCGGGCCGTCGGGACGAAGACGCCAGACCCACGTGGCCGACGTGGGCGGGACGTATCATCTCAATGTCGATCCGGCGGGCGGACGGTATCGCGTGATCGTCGCGCTGAGCGAACCTGACGAAGACGACTGATCGAACGACCTCCCCACGGTAACGCTGGATCGCCGACCCCTATCGCGAGCAGATCACGGTGAGGCAACCGTTTCGTCGTTTCGAGGAACGTCGACCGGAATCGGCCGTTCGTGGGATCGGTCGAACGTATCCGTCCTCCGGATACACGAACCGTCTATATCTACAGACCACAATCCCATGATCGTCCACCTTTTCCCCAGTATTGGCGGTCTTTGCACCAGTCAGTAGGGTTTTATTGGTGGACGTGTTGCTGTAAACCGTCGATACGGATGACAAGCGCAAAGACAACAACGGAGGGGGAACTGACCGGGGAGGAACGGGAGGTTCTCGATCGGATCGAGGCGGAGAACGTGAAGTTCGTCCGGTTGCAGTTCACGGACATCACCGGCACGGTGAAGAACGTCTCCATCCCGTCGAGTCAGGTGGAGAAAGCGTTCACCGAGGGAATCTGGTTCGACGGCTCGTCGATCGAAGGGTTCGTCCGGATCCAGGAGTCGGACATGCGCCTCGAACCCGATCCCTCCACGTTCGCGGTGTTGCCGTGGCGCTCGAACGGTGACGTCGCCAGCGCGCGGTTGATCTGTGACGTGGTCAACACGGACGGAACCCCGTTCGAAGGTGGGCCACGCCAGGTTCTCAAGCGCGTTCTCGACCGAGCCGAGTCGATGGGCTATACGGTCTCGATCGGTCCGGAGCCCGAGTTCTTCCTCTTCGAGAAGGACGAGAACGGCGGCGCGACGACGACGCCACACGACACGGGCGGCTACTTCGACCTCGCACCGAAGGACCTCGCGACCGACGTCCGCCGGGACATCATCTTCGCGTTAGAGGACATGGGATTCGAGGTCGAGGCCAGCCACCACGAAGTCGCTGACGGCCAGCACGAGATCAACTTCAAGTACGACGACGCGCTCTCCGCTGCGGACAACATCGCCACGTTCCGTGCGGTCGTCCGTGCCGTCGCCGAACAGAACGGTCTCCACGCGACGTTCATGCCCAAGCCGATCGCCGAGATCAACGGTTCGGGGATGCACAGCCACATCTCGCTGTTCGACGAGGAGGGTAACGCCTTCGCGGACGCCGACGACGAGTTCAACCTCTCGAACGTCGCCTACCAGTTCATGGGCGGCGTGCTCGAACACGCCAAAGCGTTCACCGCCGTCACGAATCCGACGGTCAACTCTTATAAGCGTCTGGTTCCGGGCTACGAAGCGCCGGTCTACATCGCCTGGAGCGACGTGAATCGCTCGGCGCTGCTCCGGGTTCCGGACGCCGCCGGCGACAGCGCCCGGTTCGAAATTCGCAGCCCCGACCCCTCGTGTAACCCCTACCTCTGTCTCGCGGTCGTGATCGCCGCCGGTCTCGACGGGATCGAGAACGACCTCGATCCGGGCGCGGCGGTTCGCGAGGACATCTACGAGTTTGACGAGGAAGCCCGCGAGGAGTACGGGATCGAGACCCTTCCGCCGACGCTCGACACCGCCGTCGACGCGCTCGAAACGGACGAGGTCGTCACCGAGGCGCTCGGCAAACACGTCACCGAGAAGTTCATCGAGGCGAAGCGGGCGGACTACGCGGACTACCGGACGCAGGTCTCCGACTGGGAGCTAGAGCGCTACCTCGAGACGTTCTGATCGAGACACCTCGGTCGGAGTTTCGACCGACGGGTCAGTTCCGCCACCGGCGGATCCGTTCGGGAATCCCGCCGACCCGCCACAGCACGTCGAACGTCGTCCCGAGCGCGACCATCACGACGTACAATCCGAGCGTCGACAGCCAGATCACGAGCATCGCCGCGATCGCCCAGATCCCCGTCAAGAAGTAGAACGCACCGACGGTCATCACCGTCCCGTAGAGCAACACGAGATACGGACCCCAGCCACGGACCCGGCCACGGCGGATCCGCCGCCGGACGTACCGACGGAGATCGGACTCCAGACGACCCCGGTTGACCGACCGGGCGTCGATCGTCGCTTCGATCTCGTCGAGTCGATCGTACAACTCGGTGATGTCCGGTGCGGGTTCCGGCCGCCGAGTGCGAACCTCTCGATCCGACCTCACTTCGGATCGGTGCACGCTATCCACCCCCGTTTCGGATTCCTGCTCGCTGTCCTCCCGCTCCGACCCCGTCTTGGGGTCCCGCTCGCTGTCCTCCCGATCCGACCCCGCCTTGGGGTCCTGCTCGCTGTCCTCCCGATCCGACCCCGTCTTGGGGTCCCGCTCGCTGTCCTCCCGATCCGGTTCGGACTCGTCGCGGTCGTCGGTCATCCCTTCTTCCTCCCTAGACGTGTCGCGGTCCTGTTGTAGTTGGCGGTCGGCGTTCCCGGAGATCCGGCCGCGAACACCTCGTTCACGAGGGACGAGCCCCTTCCTTCGGCCGAGAACGGCGTTGATCGTCGCTCCCACGAGCAGGATGATCCCACCGAGATACAGCCACGTGAGCAACAGGAGAACCCCGCCGACGATACCGTAGAGGGCGTAGCCACCGGCCTGCCCCGCGTAGATCGAGAAGCCGATCTGCAGGACCGTCCACCCCGCTGCGGCGAACGTCGCACCGGGCAACGCGTCGCCCACGTCCATTCCGACATCCGGGAAGACGTAGTATAGCGGCAAGAAGACGACGAGGAGTGCGACGAACGTCGCGACGGGACCCAGCAGGGCTGGAATCCCGCCGAGCATGCTGGCGACCGTCCCGATCGCAACCAGCGCGATCACGCCGACACCGATCGCGACCAGCGCGATCAGCGCGTCGATCACCTGTTCGACGAACGACTCCTGGTACTCGACGCCGTACACCTGCGAGAACGCCGTGTCGAGTCCGCGAAACACCTTCAACGAACTCCACAGCAGGACGCCGACGCCAGCGACCGTCGCACCGCCGCGACCAGGTGCGTCGGTCAACGCAGCGGCGATCACCTCCGTCGCCTCCGGCGTGAGCACCTCCTGTGCTTCGACGACGACCTCCTCGGCCGTCTGTGGGTCGATGAGTATCGAGAGAACGACCAGCGCGAGCAACAGCAACGGAAACAGCGAGATGAACGCGTAGTACGCCAGACTCGCTGCCATGAACGTGACGTGCCGTTCGCCGATCTGAGTGACGACCTCTCGTCCGAACCCGACCACACCTGATCCCTGGTCGCTCACGGCTCCAGCTTCAACGAACGGTCACATAACGTTCAGGGAGCGAGTCACGAAGCCAGCGGGGGCGATCTGCCGATCAGCCCCCCAGATCGGCCGTCGCCGCTCGGATCTCGGCGACCGACGCCGGCGTTTCGAAGGTCGTCCCACCGAACGGGGCCCGAGAAGCCTCGAAGCCGGCGTCACAGAGCGCGTCGAGGAACTCGTCCATCGAGACGGCCGACCGTCCCCACTGCTTGCAGAGCCGGTGTTGATCGTAGTGTGTCGGCTCGTCGAGTTGATCCTCGATCCTCGCGAGCAGTCGGCGTGCTCGCGTTTCGGTTCCCATCCCGTCGTCGATCGCCTCGGCGACTGCTGCGACGAACGACGGGTCGCGCGTCGTTCCGAGCCAGATCGGGCCGGCGCTGTACCCCCGCTCGCTTCCGCAGTGAGGACACCCATCGGGAGGGTCGGCCACGAGCCCGTACGCCACCTCCCGGTGGAGACAGTCGTCGCAGCCGTGGACGTATCCGAGTTCGTCGATGGCGGCGTCAGCGTCGGTCGCCCGCCGCGAGAGGGTGAGGTACGTCCGATGGTAGTGATCGGTGCTGTGTGAGAGAACGGGCTCGACGCCCACGTCGTGGACGGCCGCGACACGGGCCAACGCCGACAGGAGAACTCGAAGCCCCATCTCGGCGTGATAGTCGGTGTTCCGCGGGACGGTCCCGTAGCGTCGGACGCCGCTTTCGAAATGGGCACCACAGAGCGGGGCGGTGTCCGTGGCCGTCACACACAGGAGGTTTCGGGTGCCGACGACGGCCGCGTTCGCGAAGGGCATTGGCGAGCCGAACGGGTCAACATCGACGACGTCGAACGCCGACTCGTGGAGGAGGGCGTTCACGTCCCGGCGGATGACGTCGCCATCGAGGTCGTTTCGCTCGAAGTTCGCCTCACAGCGGGAAACCGCGTCGGGATCTCGGTCACAGCAGGTGACGGTCCAGCCGTCGGCCGCGGCGCGAACGCCACGGACGCCGGTCGCAGCGGTCGCGTCGAGGTAGGTGCCCGCGTTCGGATTCCGGTCGCGGTAGGCACGGAGGGCGGCGATCGTGAGATCGCGGTTGAGCTCCATCCGCGGGTTGAAGAACACGTCGTCGCCGATCCCCTCGTCGGCCTGTTCGGGGATCGAAAGCGACACCCCGCCTTCACGGACGTTCATGACCAGTGATGATCGGGTGGACGGTAAAAGCGCCTCGGTCGCCGCCTTCTCGGTCCGTCGTGGTGACGGTTCGGGGGCGGTCGCCCGGTCGGCGACCTCGAACACGGGGCATGCGGTTCCAGCGGGTGCCGGACGGTCACCGAACTCCTTTAGTCGGGGGCGAGCGAACGCCAGGCACGTGTCGGAACGAACGAACGCGGACACGGTGGGAGGATGCCCATCGACACCTCCATGACGCCCGTCGACGAGTGGGAGGAAGCGCTCTCGGACGTCGGCGAATTGACTCCCGAGGTCGTCCAGCAGATCGTCTCGATTCACGGCGACCGTGGGATTCGCGCCATCGAGGCGGTCAGCGAGCGTCGGGTCAAGAAGTACCGTGATTTCACGGTCGTCGTCGGCCACACGGAGGAGTACGTCGTCGAGGACGACGGCTGTACGTGCAAGGACGCCGCGTACAACCTCGAAGCGGACGATCCAACCGCCCTCTGCTGGCACGCACTCGCCGTTCGGATCGCTCGCACGCTCGATGCGGTCGACCGTCACGACATGTGGTACTCCGAGGTTCGGGAGTTCCTGTGACGTAACCACGATTCGGGAGTTCCTGTGACGTAACCACGATTCGGGAGTTCCTGTGACGTGACCGTCCGGGGATCGAACGTTCCGGTGACGTGACCGAAACCAGCGTACTGACGGGCGGGGAGAGTCACCCGGAAGAACAATACTGCACGAAGTTCCGGAGGATCCGCAGACCGGTCTCGCCGCTCTTTTCGGGATGGAACTGCGTTCCGAAGACGTTCCCGTCCTCGTTCGCGACGATCGCCGGGAAGTCGCCGCCATACTCGCTGGTTGCGACGACGGCGTCTGGATCGTCCGGGGTGGCGTAGTATGAGTGGACGAAGTAGGCGTACTCGCCGTCGATCCCCTCGACGATCGGGTGATCGGAAACGACCGAGAGCTGGTTCCAGCCGATCTGGGGCACTTTGACGCCGTCGGAAAAGCGCACGTTCCGGCCGGGGACGAGGTCGAGACCAACGGCGTCCCCCTCGCCCTCCCGTTCGGCCTCCTCGCTCGTGGTCAACAGCATCTGCATACCCAGACAGATACCGAACAGCGGCCGACCCTCGTCAGCCAACTCGACGAGCAGTTCCCGGAGCGGTCCCGCGTTCTCGACGCCCTCCCGGAAGGCACCGACGCCGGGGAGTACCACCCCATCGGCGTCCCTGAGACTCGCTTCATCGTCGGTAACCGTCACCGACGCACCGGCGCGTTCGAGTCCGCGAGTGACGCTTCGGAGGTTTCCGAGGCCGTAATCGACGACCGCGATCGACGCCCGTGACCCGTTCACGTCCTCGCTCATGCCGTCCGGTCGGATCCGGGGGGAAAAGGGTCTTCCGTTCCCCTCAGAACTCGCCGAGCCGTGACTGACCGCCGCCGTCGGAGCGCCCACCGGCGAGTGCGGCCGCCTCGTCGAGGGCCGCCTCGAAGGTCGTCTCCTGGGACCGGTCGTACAGCGTCGCCGCGGGATGGACACAGAGCAGCACGCGCCGTTGTCGCCCGCCAATCCGCATCTCCTGTACCGTCCCCGCTTCCGTCGTGATCGCGACGGAGCGGTCGAGGAGGTGTTCACTCGGTACCTTGCCGAGCGTGACGATCACCTCGGGATCGACCAGTTCGATCTCGGCGTCAAGATACCCCCGGCAGTTGTCGAGTTCCGCGGTCGTCGGATCGCGGTTGTCGGGTGGTCGACAGCGCACGCAGTTCGTGATCCGCACGTCCGAGCGGGCGAGTCCCCGATCGCGAAGGGCAGAATCGAGGACGCTCCCGCTTCGCCCGACGAACGGCTCCCCCTGGCCGTCTTCCTGTGCACCGGGCCCCTCACCGACGAACAGCAGATCGGCGTCCTCCGGTCCCGTGCCGTTGACGATCCGGCTTCGGGAGTCGACGAGCGCCGGGCACCGCGTACACGCCGTCACGGTCAGTCCCGTCATCGAGCCGTCGTCGTCATCCGGTTCGTCCATACCCGTCCGTTGTTCCCCGTGGCTATGAGCGCTCGGGATCGGGAGTCGTCGGAGGATCGTCCTCGCGGTCGTCAGCGACCGCCCGCGCGACCAGTCGCGAAACCCGCACCGGTTCCGGACGCCCGCCCTCGGGCGTGAACGCCCGCACGATGGTGGCTGCCGAGGGGCCGGTCCCGTCAGAAAGACCCGCGCTCCGAACGTACACGTCGTGGCCGTTCACGTCGATCCGTTCGCGGGGCGAGAGCGCCTCGTAGATCGCCAGGCGCTCGTCGAGGTCGCCCCCCGTGAAGTGTTCGCGAAGCGAGCGTTCGAGACCCTCGCTCGACTCGAACGTGACCGACAGCACCGGCCGGTCGATCGCCTTGGCTGCTGCCGAGAGATCGAAGACGTTGTACCAGGCGAGGGCGATCCCAGAAACGAACACGTAGCGAATGTCGTCGCGGTCGAGACGGCGGTAACAGTCGACGACCCCCGCCGTGCTGTCCGTGCCGCCGACGGTGCACGACGAGAGCGAGACGCCGTCGACGGTTCGGTCCGGAGTGACGACGACGCCCGCGAGGTGGCTACGCTCCTCGCGGTACGACTCGGCGATCCCGAGCGCCCGCGTCCCGGATTTCACTCCTTGATGTCCTGCAGCCGGTCGAGGAGTTCGTCGTTCGACGCGCCGATTTCGAACTCCATCTCCCCCTCGTAGGACTCGTCGTCCGTCTCGACGTTCTCGTCGTCGAAGTCGGTGTCGAACTCCCGGTTTTCCTGCTCGGATTCGTCGTAGCTTCCGAAACCCATACGAATGGCAGTACGCGCTCCACGCTCAAAAGCCCCCGGCCTGAGCGGAGGTCCCGGTCACCCCTCGTCGTCCAGTTCGAACACGCGACGAAGTTCGACCTCGATCCGCTCGACGAACGTCGACAGGATCTCGTCGAACGTCTCCTCGCTCACGGGGACGGACACCCGTTCGTAGGGATCGTCCGGAAGTTCGATCCGGAACTCGCCGTTGCCCCCGTAGAACGGTTCGCTCTCGCTGAGGATTCGGTGGTCGATCGGCCGGAGGATCGACGAATCGTGACGGTCGTGCATGTACTGGAAGGCGTTCCGGTAGGCTTCCTGTAGTTCGTCGAAGTAGTGGACGTACTTCTCCTCGAACTTCTCGGGGTCAAAGTCAGTCATTGGGAGCGCTAGGGGATCACAGCATGAAGCACTTCGGAACCAGTGTGTTCGAGAACCTTCGATTATCATCCCAAAAGAACGTTGTGCGCTCGAACGATCCCAGGCACTCCACACGCCCTGACATATGAAAAGAATTCTGCAGTAGGAATGTTTATTCGGACACAGTAGTAATGCAGACATGTGTTACCATATGACGGGTAATTTCAATTCCTCACAAGAATACATGAGCGGGAAGCTGGCCGATCGAATCGATGGAAAGCAGTTGCTCGAAGCGCTCGATATCGACCGATCCGAACTTCAGTGGCGAAAGGAGTTCGTCGGCTTCGACGACGAGGACATCAAACGGCTCAGCGGGATGGAAGAAACGCTCGACGATCTCACGGACGAAGCGGTCGAGGAGTTCTACGAACATCTTCAGACCTACGACGAGACGATGGCCGTACTCGACCGCTCGACGCGAACGGTCGAGGGACTCAAGAGGTCACAGGCGACCTACCTCTCTACGCTCGCACGCGGCACCTACGATCGAGAGTACTTCGCTGATCGAGCCCGCATCGGGAAGATCCACGACATGTTGGACATGCCGATGAAACACTACATTGGCACGTATATGCTCTATTACAATCTCTTGCTTCCCGCACTCGGCGAACGGATCATCGATCGGACGGCCAGCCAGCTCGACGGCGACCGAGCGATCATCGAGCGCGAGTTTCGGCACGGGATTGAGGAGATCCTCTCGTTGCTCCGGGTGACGAACCTCGATCTTCAGATCGCCACGGACACCTATATTCACTCGTACAATCAAGCGCTGACCGGCGAACTCCAGCGGCAAGAGGAGGTGGCAACGTCGATCGAGGGATCGGTCGAGGAGCTCCACGACATGTCCGGCGAGATCGCCCGGAACGTCCAAGAGATCACGAACGTCACAGCCGAGCAATCCGACAACGCCGAGACAATCGCTCAGGAGGTCGCGTCACTCAGTGCGAGTACCGAAGAGGTCGCCGCGAGCAGTGCCGAAGTTCGGCAGACGAGTCGAACCGCCTCGGAGCTGGCAACGCAGGGACAGCAAGCCGCACAGGAGGCAATTGGGTCGATGCAGGCGTTAGACGAGGCTCGACAGGACGTAAGCGAGAACGTAGACGAACTGGAGGGGATGGTCGAGGAGATCGACGAAGTCGTCGAGGTGATCGACGAGGTGGCGAGTCGGACGAACCTGCTCGCGTTAAACGCCGCCATCGAGGCCGCTCGTGCGGGTGAAGCTGGTGAAGGGTTTGCGGTCGTCGCCGAGGAGGTGAAGTCACTCGCCGAACAATCCCGCGAACACGCAGGCCAAATCGAGCGGCGGATCGACGAGATTCAAGAACGCACGGACTCGACGGTCACGAGTCTGGATACAGCGGACCGACGTATTCTCGAGGGGGCGGAAACCATCGAGACCTCGATGGAGCTTCTAGAGGACATCAACGTCGCGGTACAGGAGACCGGTGATGGAATCGACGAGGTGTCCGCTGCTGCAGACGATCAAGCTGCGACCACCGAGCAGATCGCGGTTATGGTCGATCAGGCGGCGAACAGTGCAGACGAGATCGCCGCCGAGGTCGAGGAGATTTCGGTGAATACGGAAGAACAAACCGCGATGGCCGCGGAAATCGAAGCTGCTCTCACGCAGCTACATCAAGAGTGAACGCCATCCAACATCCGGCCCACTTACCGCAATCCCATCGATCGGTCACCCACAAGTAACATAACAGCTATATAGAGATACGCGATGTTTTCATAAATGGCGCAACCACTCACCGATACCGTACATCGCACTCCAACCCACGCGCGGAGCCGGAGAGACGACAGATGAATCGACGGCGGTATCTCGCCACCGTTGCCGGGGGGACGCTTGCCGCAACCGCGGGCTGTGCAGAAATGATCGAAACGGCCGACGAGATGCTCGAAACGGCCGACGAGATGCTGCCCGAGGACGACGCTGTCGCCCGCGAGGACGTGTACCAGTCCCCGGAGAGTCTGACCTTCGATGCGTCGGCGGGCGAAATCATCAGAGTCACGGTCAACATCCGAAACGAGGGATCGCGCCGGGGCGCCATGACGTTGTACGGGCCGAACGAAGAGGAGGTCGACAGCAAATCGTTCTACATGGACGATGAGTCCAGGAACAAGTCGTGGAAGACGTTCGACGCCGCAGGGGACGGGGAACATCGCGTGCATGTCAATCCTCGAGGCGATCAGCGCGCTCGGCTTCGAGTGTCGGTCACCGTCAGCGAAAACTGACCGGAACTCATCTTGCGGTCGATCCGTCGCGGGCCGTCGCACAGTGATCGACGGCAAAGACCCGATTGACGGCAACGATCGGTTCCGGTCTCGGTCGATGTTTATCATCACGGGACTCGATGGCCACCTATGGAAACGTTCGTCGTCATCGGTGGCGACGCCGCCGGAATGTCGGCGGCCAGCAAAGCGAAACGTGACGATCCGGACCTCAATGTCGTCGTCTTCGAGCGGGGTGAGTGGGTTTCGTATGGGGCCTGCGGGCTGCCGTACTACGTCAAGGGCGAAATTCAGTCACTCGACGACCTCGTGTCGATCACGCCCCAGCAGTTCCGCGAACAGCGGGATATCGACCTTCGAACCGGCCACGAGGTCGTCGAGATCGATCCGGCCGGTCGAACCGTCGTCGCACGCAGTGACGACGGGACGGTTCGCCAGCGGTACGACCACCTCCTCGTGGCGACCGGTGCGAAGCCGGTCACACCTCCGATCGACGGGATCGACCAAACGGGGGTGTACACACTCGGGTCGATGTCAGACGGAACGGAACTTCGGGAGTACGTCAATCGAGCACTCACCGACCAGAACTTCCAGCAACCGGACCGTGGACCGGCGTGTGCGTTCCTCGAAGACTGCACCGGGCCGGTCGGAATCGTCGGTGGCGGATACATCGGCATCGAGATGGCCGAAGCGCTCGCGGCGAACGGATTCGAAGTCCACCTCTTCCAGCGCGGCGATCGCCTCCTGACGGCGTTCAGCGAAGCCACGAGCGATGCCGTGGCCGAACACCTCACCGAACAGGACGTCGTCGTCTCTCTCGACACGGAAGTTCGGGAACTCACGGGCAACGGGTCGGTTGAGGCGGTCGTAACCGACGACGCGGAGGTTCCAGTCGACATGGTGCTCGTCGGAACGGGGGTCCGTCCCCGAACGACACTGGCCGAGGACGCCGGAATCGAACTCGGGGAGACGGGTGCGATCGCCACCGACGCCTATCGGGAGACGAACGTTCCGGACGTGTACGCGGCGGGCGACTGCTCGGAGGTCGAACACGTCGTCACCGGAGCGCCCACCTACGTCCCGTTGGCGTTGACTGCCAACCGTCACGGCCGGGCCGTCGGCCAGACGGTTGCCGGTGAGCCGACCGCAGGCGGCGGCGTGGCCGGAACGGCCGCCGTCAAAGCGTTCGAGGTCGAAGCCGCCAGAACGGGAGTCCTCGATCACGAGACCGCCCGTGAGGCCGGGTTCGAGCCGGTTACCGAGACGATCGAAGCGCGGTCACGAGCCGGATACTACCCCGAGGGAGGAAGCATACAGGTGACGCTCACGGCCGATCGCGACTCCGGCCGACTCCTCGGTGGGAGTCTCGTCTCGGAGTACGGCGAGGGAGCCGTTCACCGAAGCCATGCACTCGTCGGAGCCGTGACCGAAGGACTCACTGTCGAGGAACTGTCGAACTACGATCTCGCGTACGCCCCGCCGTTCAACACGACGTGGGATCCCATATTGACGGCGGCGAAGGTTCTCGGAGGGACACTCAGATCCGAGCGTGAAGTCGGAAGATCGTGACGGGTGTGTGAAAGGAGATGGGTGCGGACGAGACGCGAAGCGTGCAGACGCCACGCTCAAGCCACCGGCGAGCGACACCCCGACCATGACGGTCCACAACGTCACGGCCGAGGCGGAGTCGTTCACCTGCAACGCCTATCTCGTCGAGGGCGAGCGGACGACGCTGATCGACGCGGGCACGATGCCGGGGATCGTCGACGAGATCCGTGCGCACGTCGACGACGTGGATGCGGTCGTGATCACCCACGCCCACGGCGATCACGTCGAGCGACTCGACGAGGTGCTGGACGCGTTCGATCCCGACTGTTACGCCTACGGCGAGGTGTCGGGGCGAACGCACGCGCTCGACGACGGCGACGAACTGCTCGTCGGTGACGAGCGCGTGGAGGTGGTGTACACGCCCGGCCACGCCGACGATCACGTCTCGCTGGTCGGCGACCGGTCGCTCTACAGCGGGGACGTGGTGGTGTACAACGACGGGGCGTTCGACGACGGGAGCTTCGGGCGGACGGACATGCCCGGCCAGTCTCGCGAGCGGCTCATCGAGAGCCTCCACCGGTTGCTCGGCCGGCTTCCGGAGTCCGTCGAACACCTCTACGCCGGCCACGGTGACCCGTTCTCCGGCGACGTTCGGTCGGTGATCGAACGCGCGGTCGAACGCGCGGACCGTCGGGAACCGAAGTACCCGGAGTGAGTCGGCCGTCGAGCCGACGCAGTCGCTCACGGGAGAAATACTGGTCAGAGAAGAGAGACGCCGCTACGTGCTGCGGGGCTCTTTCGCCTTCGGCCGGAGGTGGCCGTAGCCACACTTCCGACACTGGTCCGCTCGGGGCGGGTTGCGGGCGTTACACCGCATGCAGATCATCTTCTCTAACGTTCTCGCCTCGGCGGGGTCGAACGAAGCCATGTCGCCGCGTTGCCCCCGGACGGGGTTAAGGTTGCTGATTCATCCAGGTGATAACGGCACTCGAACGATCGACCTCGGCTGATGAGCGTTTGGAAACCCATTCCGGTGTTCTTAACAGTACCATGATAGGGGAGGGATTGACCGCTCACCCGACCCTCCGATAACGTACTAGACCGATGGCAGGATTCGACATGGACCGACGGAAGTTCGTCACAGCCAGCGTCGCCAGCACAACCGTTTCCAGTTTGGGAGCCACTGCGTCAGCCGACGACGGATCGACGACGGACGAAACACGCGATCCGCTCGACGTGTTCCCCACTCTGGACAAAAAAGCGGTGAGCGCGTTCGCCTACGACATCGAATCGGATGACGTGGTGGCCGAACACAACCCGGACGTACCGCTCGCACCGGCGTCGAACACGAAGTTACTGACCACGGCACTCGCGTTCGATCGACTCGGCGGCGACTATCGGTTCGAGACCGCCGTGGGAACGCCCGAACCCACGTCAGGAGAGACGGTCGAGGAACTGGCGATCGTCGGTCGAGGATCCCCGGATCTCGGCGCGGACGACCTCGACGACCTCGCGGCGGCCGTCGCTGACGCTGGCGTCTCGACGGTAAGTCGCCGAATCGTCGCCGACGACTCGTACTTTGATGAGTCGGTGTACGGGGTCGCGTGGACGAACGCCGACGGACGGTTCTCCTACGGCGCGAAGATCACGTCGCTCGCCGTCTCGCGGAACACCGTCGACGTGACGGTCTCTCGACCGACCGATGAGTGCGAGTTCGAGGTCGACATCACGCCCGACTCCGACGCGGTCGAGATCGATCTCGACGTGGAGTGTTCCGGCAGCGACTCCATCTCGGTCTCGAATCAGGAGCCTTGGACGCCGACGATAAACGTGACCGGACGGCTCTCTCCCGGAAGTGACGCCACCGGGAACGCCCCCGTCGGGGAACCGGTCCGGCACGCGGCTAGCGTCTTCGTGAACGCGCTCGACGATCACGGTGTGTCGGTGACCCCGGAGGCGGTGTCAGTGACACCAACGGCCGTATCGGCGACCCCGGAAATCGAGGTCGTAGACGAGCCAGTCGACCTTGCGGAGACGTACGGAACGGTCGAATCGGATCCACTCTCAGAGATCCTGACCGAGTTGAACGCCTGGTCGAACAACTTCATCGCCGAGATGATCGCGCGGACGGTCGCTCACGAATCCACGGGTGCCAGCTCGTGGCAAACGGTCATCGACGAGTTCTTCGCCGATCTCGGGCACGAAACGGCGGCAATACAGGGTGGGTCCGGACTGTCGCGTCAGACGACCGTCTCCTCGCGAGCCATGGCGGAGGCAGTCGAGTGGGGGCTCTCCCAGGAGTGGGGTGATGACTTCCTCGATACGATCCCCGTGGCCGGCGAGGCGGGGACGGTCCGCAACCGACTCGGCGACGTGGACGGCGAGGTGCGAGCGAAAACCGGATCGCTCTCCGGCGTTGACGCCCTCACCGGGACGATCGGCGAGCCCGGCAAGCCCCAGATCGTCTTCTCGATTCTCCTCAACGGTCTGACCAGCGATCGTGCACGCCAGAGCGGATCCCGAATCGACGACTTCGTCCGATCGGTCGCCGACCACCGCTAGTCGGACCCCCAATCTCCCGTTCTCAGGTGTCCTCGTCCTCGTCGGCGAGGTACTCGTCCTGAACGGCGACGACGGCCGTCGAATCCGCACAGTCGGCGTATCGGGTGAGTGGTTCGTCGTTGAGTTCCAGAAACGTCTTTCCCCATCGGAAATGTGAGAGGAGCTCCGCGGCTCGCTCGCGCTCGCCGAGGATCGTGAGCCCCGCCGCGAGCGCCTCCGCGGTCGTCAGGCGGAACGGCCGACCGTAGTTGACCGGATTCGCCGCGACGAGAAAGGGGAGGGCTCGATGCTCGCCGGGGAGGTCGAACCGGGCCTCGCCGGCCGTCTTCCACGAGCAGTCGAGCGCAACGAGGCGCTCGGATCGATCCGCTGGCGACAGCGCCCGCTCGGCGTGGGGATTCAGTACGACGCCGTACGGCGTCTCGCGGTTCGTGTGGTGGAGCGTCACCTCGTCGAACCGCGCCAGCCGGCGGGCCGTACACTTCGCGGGATCGTC
>SKSS01000110.1 GCA_007122875.1 Salinarchaeum sp.
AGAGCCTGACGACCGGGTCGTCCGTGAGGTCCATGCGAAACTCCACTACGTCGGCCGTCCCCCGCGCTGTGGGTTCGTCGTCGAGGTCGGCAGTACACGCGGCGAGGACGAACGACTCGAAGTGCATATCTGGTGCTTGAGTGGCAATGGCTTAAGCAGCCCTAGTACTCTTCGTCCCCCGATGATCCCGATTCCAGTCTGATTTCTGGGCATCACACCCGTTCAATTGTCACACTATTCAGAACACAATCACCACTCACCCACCCTTTTGTCCAGTTATCCTCATGTTCGAAGGCGACTACTGTCGACGCATCAAGCTCGATGACGACGAGATCGCCGCTCAACACCTCAATATCGGTTTTAAGTATTCTCTCGGAACGACTTTGTTGCTTCTCAACTCGTCGGGTGTCACCATCACGTTCGACATCGTTTTGAACAGTGATCGCAACCTGTATGAACTGTCTGAGGAGAGCCCGACCGATTAATTTGAGACCAAGGGCCTTACCGAAGACGAGACTAGCTAAGGTCGCTATCACCTGTTCGTCCAGGCTATCGCTCACCGAACCGCTTCCTCCACGAAGTATGTCCTCTGTGACTTCTGCTTTGACTGATTCATTCAGTGCATCGGTCACAACTAGACTGATGTCATACGATATCGAAATATCATCATCAATGTCATATTCGTAGTCAACAAATCCCGACGCACTGACTGCTGCCGTTATTCGGTACCGTCCCGGTTCAGTGACTTTGAATGAGCTAACAAATCCGCTCACTGCAACCGCCGTGGTGCGTCCCGTGCCGAAGTTGTGGCCACGTGCGGTCAATGTCGTGGAATCAGTCGATCCTCGTGCGGTTGCATCCACATTGATTGCCACAGGATCTCCTTCATAACCCTCATAAGAATACTCTTCCTCGTGAACCGTATCCTGAATCGGAAGAGCCCCTTCAGTTTCGACCGGATCTCCTGGCAGTTCGGCTTCTACCTCGGATCGGGATGCCGTTGCTTCGGACTCATCCTCATTGTGATCACCTTCCGCACCAGTGTGATCGGAGTTTCCCTGATTCTTTGGCGAACCGGACTCTGTCTGTGACGGCGTGTTCGCCAAGCCAGTGTCGGTATCGTCTTCGTTTACGTATTCACTATCGTCATCTACGTTAGTACACCCTGACAGAGACGCAAGACCTGTTCCAATTAGAACGGAAACTAGCTTTCGCCGTAGCATACGCTGATTTTCCCTCTGTCCGATATTTACTATCTACCATATTAACTACTGGGTGCCTCATGGACTTTATTCAAATATCAGATGCAGGCCAGTTCGATAGATCTTATTCTCATCCAGCGTATGATTTGTGGACGACCACATACTCGTCATCCCGTTTTTTAATATCTTCGACGGTGTAATGTCTGATCTTCCGCTCCTGTTTGGTGACAACGGAAAAGTCGTAGTATTCCGTGTCGTAGTTCGCTTTCTCGGGGTGATCATCGAGGAACGTACGGTGACGTTTGATTCGATCGGCGAGCAGCCGTCGTGAGCGGGCCGGCAGGTCGTCGAGTCGGTCGTCGAACGTCCGTCGAAGCCCCGAATCGAGTTCGTAGCCGACCGAGTTCCGGCCGGCCAGCATCGCCGCGAGCGTCGTGGTTCCGGTCCCCCAGAACGGATCGAGAACCGTGTCGCCGTACACCGAGAACATCGAGATCAGGCGATAGGGGATCGCCAGCGGGAACGCGCCGGAACGGTCGCGGTCGGCCCGGTCGCAGTCGAGCGCCTGGCTCGTCCCGGTCACGTCGGTCCAGACATCCGAGAACCACTCGTTTCGCTCCTCCCAGAAGTACGCGCTCTCGTAGCGCTGACGGTCACGCGGTTCAAACTCGCGGAGTCCCCCGTTTCTGAAGACGAGGATGTACTCGTGTTCGAGCGTGGCGTAGGCGTTCGGCGGGAGCATCCCCGAACCCATGAACTTCGTCAGGCTGTTGACCGGCTTTCGCCAGAGTACGTCCGGAAGCGGATCGACGCCGTGAGCGGTCAGCCGGTCGATCACGGTCGCGTGGTTCGGATACTGGCGAAACCGGTCGTCGAGCCGACGGGTGGCGTCCCCGACGTTCACACAGACGATCCCACCGGGTGCGAGGACGCGAGCGACTTCGGCCCACACCTCGTCGAGCACGTCGTGCATCAGCTCGAACGCCCGGTCGCCGTCACCGTCGTCGAGCGCGTCGGCGACCGCGGGATCGAGGTCGGAAAAGAGGTCGTCCCACAGTTCGATCATCGGGTACGGCGGCGACGTGACGACCAACTCGACGGAGTCGTCCGGAAGGTCCAACTCGCGGGCGTCGTCGACCTCGATTCGGTGAACCGTCTCCATTCAGACCCATCGACGGGGCGACCCCTAACGTGTCTTTTGGACGGGCGACGGTCGGACGTGGTTCAGGTCGCAGTCGATTCGACGGTCGAGCGGACCTCGTCGTAGAACGCCACGAAGTAGGTGTACGCGAAGCCGAACGCCAGCGTCCCGAACACGAGCATCGCACCGACCGAGAGCGCGAGCAGTGGCTCGGACGCGACCGTCGGTGTCGCGGCCGGATCTTCCGGACCAGGAAACTCGATTGCGAGGAAGTAGAGGACATATCCGGGAAGCTGACCCAGCAGGGAGATCGCCGAAAACAGGAGGGTGAATCCGATCACGCTCAGGAAGTGGTGGCGAAAGATGCGCAGGCTGTGGCCGAACGACTGGACGGCACCGGCACCGCTCACGACGATCGCGACGTCGTAGAACTGAATGGCGGCGAAGAGGAGCAGGTAGATCAACATCCCGATCAGGACCAACGCAATCATGAGAAGCCTGGCACCTAGGACCGCCCCGCCTTCGAGCGCCATCGCGGAGACGCCGCCGAAAACGGCGACGATGATGAACGCGATCATGCCGGCGAACACAAGTCCGACCATACCGATGGCAAAGAGTATCGTCGCCAGCAACAACCGAACGTAGTTCGACTTCCCGTCCTCGACGAACGTGTCGAGGGAGGCTCGCCCACCGAGTCCCTCGTGGATCAGTCCGATGAACCCGCCGAGGAGAAACGGCCACGTGACAAACCAGACGACGTACCAGGCGATCTCGAGTACTCCGCCCAGAAACTGAAGGAGGATGGAAACGCTACTGACCACCGAAAAGAGGAGCGCCACCGCGAAGATGACGGGGTTTTGACGGAGGGCGGACGCTGCGGTCAAGAGGGCGGCTATCGCACTCATTCCCGCGACAATAGTTCGTTCTCAATAATAACAGTGCTGTTAGGTTCGGAGTGACAACCTGGTCGCATCACCAGGACCGATCGGACGCTCCGGTCAGTTCACGCCAGTCCGAGGCTCTCCTCGGCTTCGAGGAGTTCGTGGTAGCGGTTTCGGATGGTGACCTCGGAGATGTCGGCGACCTCGCTGACGGCGGCCTGCGTGGTCTTCTCGTTGGTGAGCAACGCGGCGGCGTAGACGGCCGCGGCGGCGAGTCCAACCGGACTCTTCCCCGAGTGGACACCCTTCTCCTTCGCGTTCTGGAGCAGCGCGCGGGCGCGGTGTTCGGCCTCGTCGGAGAGATCGAGCGAGGAGGCAAAGCGCGGGACGTAGCTCTCGGGGTCGGCCGGCTTCACTTCGAGGTTGAGTTCACGGACGACGTACCGGTACGTGCGCGCGACCTCGCTCTTCTCGACGCGGCTCACGTCGGCGATCTCGTCGAGACTTCGAGGGACGCCCGCCTGCCGAGCGGCGGCGTAGACGCACGCGGTCGAGACGCCCTCGATCGAGCGCCCAGGGAGGAGGTCCTCGTCGAGCGCCCGCCGGTAGATCACGCTGGCCATCTCGCGGACGTTCTCCGGGAGCCCGAGCGCGCTGGCCATGCGGTCGATCTCGCCGAGCGCCTGCTTGAGGTTGCGCTCCTTCGAGTCGCGCGTGCGGAAGCGCTCGTTCCACTTGCGAAGCCGCTGCATCTTCTGGCGCTGACGCGAGGAGAGCGACTTCCCGTAGGCGTCCTTGTCTCGCCAGTCGATGTTGGTCGACAACCCCTTATCGTGCATCGTGTTCGTCGTCGGGGCCCCGACCCGGCTCTTCTGGTTCTTCTCTTTGGCGTCGAACGCGCGCCACTCCGGACCCCGGTCGACGGAGTCCGCCTCGACGACCAGCCCACAGTCCGAACAGACGGTCTCTCCCTGCGCTTCGTCGGTGATTACGTGACCGCCACACTCCGGGCAGTCGAGCCGGCCGCGCTCGTCGGTCGTTTCTCGCTCCTCCGAGTGTCGGGTGCGAATGCGTGCATCAGTCATGGTACGAGGGCGTATGCTATCCGGGCCGTGCAACGGGAAGAACCCGGATCGATCGCTTGACCTCCGGTTAGTCCGAAAATGATTTAAAGATTCCGGTATCGACCGGGAACGGTCGGCACGACGGGACGATTCTCCCGAATCCAGCGTCGGATTGGTGGGGTTTTTATTGTCATAAACGACCATGGGTGAGTGAGACAGTGCGGTTCGAAGTCGGCTATCGGTGAAGACTGCCCACATCCCTTCATCGGTGTACACAAGTGACCTCACCCCGTCTCGGAGATCATGCGAGTCGCCGTCGGCAGTCGGAACCCGGTGAAGGCCGGGGCGGTCGAGGACGCACTCCGCGGGCTTCCTGGCGTGGTCATCGAGACCGTCGCCGTCGATTCGGGCGTGTCCGAGCAACCGCGTGGTCGCTCCGAGACCGTCCGGGGAGCCGAGAACCGAGCGCGTCGGGCCATCGGCTCCGGTGCGTACGATCTCGGCGTCGGGATCGAGGGCGGGATCGACGATTCGGACGAACTGACGGGCACGTTCCTGATCATGTGGGCCGCCGTGACGGATGGCGAGCGAGTCGAGTTCGGCTCCGGTCCCTCGATGCGCCTTCCCGACGAGGTCTCCGAGCGCCTTCGAGACGGCGCGGAACTCGGTCCCGTGATGGACGACCTGCTCGGAACCAACGGAATCGCCGAGGGGAAGGGCGCGATCGGCGTGCTCACCGACGGCGAGATCGATCGACGGGACGCCCTTCGGACCGCGGTCGCGGGCGCACTCGGTCCGTACGTGACCGGGCACTACTGATCGGTTCCACTCATCGTTGTGACCGACGACCCTGTCCGGAGTTCGCCGCCGAGAATCGTTCCCAGACCGTGGGAATCGGGTATCGATGAGCTTGAAGCCATTCCCATCCTGTGGGACCGATTCTAGCACCATTCCCATCCTGTGGGACCGATTCCAGCACCATTCCCACCTCGTGGGACCGATGTATCGGTGAGCTTGAACCCATTCCCACCAGTTGGGAACGGTCCCCCGTCACTCGAAAACCGAATCATCGGCGGTGTGGGGGACGGAAGGTCAGTCCGCTCTGCCGGCCGCTTCCCGTGCCTCCTCACTCTCCTCGCTGAGCGTCTGCAGCGAGACGTTCAGCGTGAACATCGAGAGTCCGCCACCGACGAGCGTCACGAGGTTCTTGATCGCGTGGTCGATCAGCGCCGCACCGAGCGCGACCGCAGGCGCGATCGGGGTCAGCGCGACGACGATCAACGCGAACGCGCCCTCGTAGAGACCGATTCCGCCAGGTGAGAGCGGGAGCACCTTCGCGAGGTTGCCGACGCTGACCGCGAAGAAACTCACGGCGACGAGCGCAGCGACCGACAGATCCACCCCGAACGCCGCGAGAACGAACACGGCCGCGAGCGCATCGATCGCCCAGATCACGACGCTCGTCGCCCCGATGCGGGCGAACGCCCGGCCGTTTCCGGCGACCGCCTGCACCTCGCCGACGAACCGCTCGGCCACGCCCGCGACGTAGTCGGCGTAGGTGTCCGTGCTCAGTCGCTCGATGCCAGCCCGAACGTAGTTCGAGTCGCTCCGGGCCGACAGCGCGATGACGGCGACCAGTCCGATGGCGGCAGCCCCGACGAACCCGGCGGCGTAGACGCCGATCCGCCCGCTCTCTTCGGCTTCCGCGGGAGCGTCACCCCCGATCGCGCTCGTGAGTTCGCCGATCGTCCCGGTCGCGGCGAGTCCGAGCAGGACCGTCCCCGCCAGCGCCGTGATCGTCAACATGTCGAAGACGCGCTCGGTCGCCAGCGACGCGAACCCCGAGGGGTACGGAACCCCCCGTCTGATCTTCACGATGTACGCCCGGATCGCGTCCCCCGCCCGTGCCGGCAGCGCGATGTTGGCGGTCTGACTGACGAAAATCGCCCCCGTGAGAAAGCCGAGCGGCTCGCGATAGCCCTGCTCGGCGAGGATGTCGCGGTAGCGAATCCCGCGAACGGGCCACGACAGCGCGTAGACGAGCGTCGCGACCGCCAGCAGGCCGAGGTCGGCCGCCCGCACCTCCGCGATCAGCAGCGAGGTGTCCACCGCAGAGAACAGCAACGCGAACGCGAGCACCGTCAGCGCGATGCCGGCGAGCAGCGACACCCGCCGGGTGAGTCGCGGCTGGACCGACAGTTGCCACCACGTCCGGACGATCTGGCTGCCCATGCCGAAGACGTCCCGGACGAGATCGACCTTCGTATCGCCCATCGGCGTCCAGTCGACAGGGAACTCCCGAACGTCGTAGCCGGCCCGCTGTGCGCGGACGAGCACCTCCGTGTCCCAGAACCAGTGTTCGTCCTCGACGTCGTCGAGCAGGTCGAACAGCGCCTCCCGGTCGAACGCCTTGAATCCGCACTGGTGATCCCGCATCGGCGAGCGCAGGAACGTCCGCACCAGCCAGTTGTAGCCGAGACTCGGGACCCCACGTTTGGCTGGCCGGTCGGCCTCGTGGCCGCTGATCCACCGGGAGCCGGTGGCCACGTCGTAGCCACCGGTCCGGATGCTCTCGATCAGCGCTTCGAGGTGGCGCATGTCCGTCGCCATGTCCGTATCGAGGTAGGCGAGCGTCCGGCCCTCGGCCTCCCGGAACGCGTATTCGAGCGCCCGGCCGCGACCCAGTCGCTCGTCGCTGTGAACGTGACGGACACGCTCGTCCGCCGCAGCGAGTTCCGCGGCGATCTCCGGTGTGCGGTCGTCACAGCCGTCCTCGGCGACGAGCACCTCGAAACTTCCCTCGGGGAGAAAGTCGTCGAGCGTCGACAGCGTCGTCTCGACCGTGGCGGAAAGCGTCGCCTCCTCGTTGTACGCTGGGAGCACGACGCTGACCTCGACCGACCGGCCCATCGTCCCGGAGTCGGTGGTCGAGGCGTAAGAACTTTCTGAAGCTTTCGGGGTCGACCGGGCTTAACCGGGTGTACCAATCCGCCGGCGAACGACGCCGGATCTCGACGTCACTACCCAGAAAACCACCATACCACGGGACGTTAACCGGACGTACCAAATCCCCTAAGGTGTCCGTTCCCGATCGAGGAAGTATGAGCGCGACACCGACTGCCGCCGGTTCCCGCGATCGTACCGACGCTGCTGACGGCGGCGTCGACCACGACGGCTCCGACGCCGACCACGAGACCGCCGACGCCGACCACGAGACCGCCGATGTCGACCCCCAGATCACTGATGTCGACGACGGCACCCATCTCACCGACAAGCAACGGCGGATCCTGGCGTACCTCCGCGAGCGGGCCGACGAACGCACGTACTTCAAGTCACGGTTGATCGCCGACGAACTCGACATGACGCCGAAGGAGGTCGGGGCGAACCTCCGGGCGATTCGCGACGACGCCGACATCTCCGTCGAGAAGTGGGGCTACTCGTCGAGCACGACGTGGCAAGTGACGACGTAGGCCACGTGGAGTCTCACTCCCCGGTCCGCTCGATCGTGAGCCGCTGACACCCGTCGACCAGCCGATCGGGAAGCCGATCGGCGTATGCGTGAAGCGCCGCCATGATCGCCGAAACCTCCTCGAACCGCGGCCCACGGCGGGCGGTGAACGGTTGTTCCTCCCATCGGACGTATCCGGCCTCGGCGAGCATCGGCAGGTGCCGGTGGCGAAGCTCGATACGAAGCCGGTCGGGATTGGCCGGAACGGTCGGCGACGTGGCGGCTGCCGGCAGTTCCACCGACCGATCGGCGGGGACGTCCATCAGCGAGACGACCACCTGCCGACGTGGCTCGGCCGAAACCGCCCCGAACGCACGATCCCATCGTTCGATGACCCGTTCCCCTCGTCGGATCCCTTCGGCCGTCATGAGTACGTGGTTATCAAGCTTTGCCTAAATAAGTAACATATATTATCATGTTTGTTTTTGTTTGAGCAATCGACCGAGAGTGACACGCTAATTCGTCGCATTGTCATCCGGAATGGATTCGTTCAAGTGTCAGTGGGCGCCTCCCACGAACATGGCAGTCGAAGAACCCATCCGAGGCGACGCGGAGCGCGAGCTCGGCCGGAAAGTCATCATCATCGCCACCCTGTGGACGCTCGCGGCGACGGGTGCCGGGGTGCTGTTGATCCTGTTTCGTGACTTCTTCGCCGGACTGTAACTGAACGCCGTTTGTGACGCGACTGTGTCGACTCCGGATCCACCGGCATCGAACGATCCACGTCGGCGCGCTTTTCTCGGGCGGGTTCGAACGTCCGACATGGAGACGCTCGGCGACCTCGTCGCCAGGGACCGTCGGAGTCGCGATCCCGCCCTCCGCGCCCGGACGGGCGTGACGCCGCGATACGACTACTATCAGCTCTGTACGACCGCCCAGAAGACCGGCAACTTCCTCAGTCACTTCGGGGTCGGACCCGGAACGAGAGTCGGGATCGTCCCCGAACCCGGCGGTGCGCCGATCCTCACACTGTTCGGGACCGCGCTGGTGGGCGCGACCGCACGCTTCGATCCGCCCCGCGAGACCGACGTTCGCGTGCTCGTCGCACCCGGCGGCGTCGTTGGCGAGTACGACCGTCCGCCGGGACGCCGGACGATCGCCTACGGCGAGGACGTGGCCGATCCCGAGATCGAGGCATTCGGTGCGGGCGTCTGGAGCGAGAACCCGGCCTGTCCCAGCCCACCCACTCTCTCCCCGGACGATCCCGTCCTGAAAACCGACGACGGGAGCTACGCACACGCCGATCTGCTCGACGCTGCTCAAACAGTCGCAGAGGATGCCTCACTCTCGGCGGACGACGAGGTGGCGATCCGTGCGCCGCTGGCTCATGCCGGGACGGTCGTCGCGGGCGTCCTCGCGCCCCTGTTCGTCGGCGGGACCGTCGTCTTCCCGGGCGAGGACGAGGTGGTGGACGTTGGGGTCGTTTCGGGGGGCGGCGGACCCGAAGCGCGGACGGTCGACGTTCATGACATCATCGGGTGACGGGTCGGCGCGGAGCGTCGGTTCCGGTTTCGGCCTCCGATCCGAGAACGGAGCGCGCCTCCAAATCGGGACCGTTCCGGCCATCACCCGTATTGCTGATACAAACGACTATGGCGCTCTCCGTATCATCGGCGACTATGGGGGGATCCGTCGATCCGCGTGCGCTCGGCCTCTCGGCTGGCGTGCTCTGGGCGGTTACCGTGGCATTGTTAGAGCTGACGGCCACCACCGAATACGGTGAACGCTGGCGGCTGCTGCTCGAAGACATCTATCCGGGATACAGCCGAACGCCGGGCGACCTCGTCTGGGGGACGACGACGGGGTTCGTCGACGCGTTCGTCTTCGGCTACGTGTTCGGCTGGTTGTACAACCGATTCACGGAGTGACGGGCTTTTCGAGCGGAAATCCTGCCTTGGAGGCGGGATCGACGCAGTTCACCTCGCCCGCTCGATCTTCTCTAACGCCTCGGGGTTCTCGATACTGCTCATGTCGCCGAGTTCCTCGTCGTTGTACGTCGCCTCGATCGCCCGGCGGATGATCTTGCCCGACTGCGTCTTCGGGAACTCGTCGACGAACAGCACCTCCCGTGGGCGGAACGGCTTGCCGAGTTCCTCGCCGACGTGCTCGCGGAGGTCGTCACGGAGGTCCTCGGCGGGCAACTCGTCGGGTTCGAGGACGACGTAGGCGACGACGGCGGTCCCCGTGGTGTCGTCGGGGGCCCCGATCGCGGCCGCCTGGTTGACCGCCTCGTGATCGATCAGCGCGCCCTCGACCTCCGCCGGGCCGACCTTCCGTCCGGCCACGTTGAGGGCGTCGTCCGACCGACCGTGCAGGAACCAGAAGCCGTCCTCGTCCTGCTGTGCCCAGTCGCCGTGATTCCAGCAGTCGTCCCACGTTCTCCAGTACTCCTCGAGGTAGCGCTCGTCGCCCGACCAGAGCGACTTCGACATCGACGGACAGGAGTCGCGGGCGACCAGAAACCCGCGTTCGTTGGTGTCGGCGATCGACTCGCCGTCCTCGTCGACGATGTCGATGGCCATCCCGAGACCGGGACCGCCGAGCGTGCAGGGTTTGAGCGATTGAATCGGCATCGGCATCAGGAAACAGCCACAGATCTCCGTCCCACCGGAGATGTTGATGATCGGGCATTCGCCGCGGCCGACCGCCTCGTGGAACCACCGCCAGGACTCGGGATCCCACGGCTCGCCGGTCGATCCCAGCAGCCGAAGCGAGGAGAGATCGTGGCCGTCGAGCCACTCCTCGCCGCGCTTTCTGAGCGCGCGAATCGCGGTCGGCGAGATGCCGAAGACGGTAATTCCGTGGCGGTCGATCAGCTCCCAGAACCGGTCGGGATCGGGGTGGTCTGGTGCGCCCTCGTACATGAAGGTGGTTCCGCCGAACGCGTGGTTGCCGATGAGCATCCACGGTCCCATCATCCACCCGATGTCCGACACCCAGAAGAAGCGATCGTGGGGCTTGTGGTCGAACCCGAAGTAGAGCTCCTTCGCACACTGCGTGAGGACGCCGGCGTGCGTGTGGACGATCCCCTTGGGCTGGCCCGTCGTCCCCGAGGAGTACAGCAGCATCGACTCCTGGCTCGAATCGAGTTCTTTCGTCTCGTACGTGCTGTCCTGTCGGTTGACCGTCTCGTCCCACCACTCGTCGCGATCGTCGTCCCAGGGGATCGGAACCCCGCCTTCCCGGTCACTGAGGCGGCTGTAGACGATCGTGTGCTCGACGTGGCCCGCTTCCTCGATGGCGTCGTCGGCTGTCCCCTTCAGATAGACGTGGCTTCCCCGCCGGTAGAAGCCGTCGGCGGTGAACAGCACGCGCGCCTCGGCGTCGGCGATCCGCGTGGCGACGGCGTCAGCCGCGAAGCCCGAAAAGATCGGGACGGCGATCGCGCCGACTTTGAAACAGCCGTAGAGGATCGAGACGACCTCGGGGATCATCGGCATGTACAGCGCGACGGTGTCACCGGTTTCGATCCCACGCTCCTCCAGGGCGTTCGCCACCCGGTTCGCCTCCCGGTGGAGTTCGTGATACGTGACCTCGCGGGTTTCGCCGGGTTCGCCCTCCCAGATGCACGCGACGCGGTTTCGGTGCGGACTCTCCACGTCGGCGTGGCGGTCGAGCACGTTGTGGGCGACGTTGATCGTCCCGCCGGGATACCAGTCGGTGAACTGGGGACCGTCGGTGTCGTCCCGGACCGCGTCGTACTCCTCGTAGAACTCGATACCGAGATAGTCGACGATCTCGTCCCAGAACCAGTCCACACCGGACGCCTCGACCCCCTCGACGTCGGTCGTGGTCCGTTCGATCAACTCGTCGTAGTCGTCGATGTCGTGTTCTCGCATGAACGCCCACACGTTCGTGGATTCAACGAACTCACGCGATGGTTCGTACACCACCTCGTCGACTGCCGGAAGGCCCTCCATCGTGATCCCTCGTTTGCTGCCTCTGTCACGAACGACTAAGAGCTTTCTTTGTCGTCGTCGGACGGTGAATCCGGGACCGTCTCACCCGGCGACTCACACCCCCGTCTCCCCCGGCGAATCCCGGGCGGGAAAGGCCTTTATTCGATCCCGGTCTACTGACAGTCATGTACGTCCGGGATGCGAGAAAACGCGACGAGGCCTGGTTATTGGACCACATCGAGGAGCTGGGACTCGACGACGCGACGTTCCGCTCCCGGGAGTTCGTCGTCGCGGTCGACGAGACGACCGACGAGCGGGCGGGCTTCGGTCGGCTTCGATCGCATCCGCCGGCCGATCCCGACGCGCTCGAACTCACCTCACTCGGCGTCTCTCCCGCCTGGCAGGGCCAGGGCGTCGGCGCACACGTCGTCGAGCGATTAGTATCGACCGCCGAGGACAACGGGTTCGACGTGGTCTACGCTCTCATCGACGAACCGACGTACCTCACCCAGTTCGGCTTCGAACCGGTCGACCGGAGCGCGCTTCCGGAGCCGATCCGGGACCGGTTGGCGACCAAACGCGAGGGGCCAGTCCCGGACGCGATCGGAATGCGCATCGCCGTCGACGAGTTCGAGATGCCCGAACGGCTCCGCGAGCGGTTCAAGAGCGCCCGTCCGCAGGAGGAGGATCCGGAGGACGTCGAGGAACTCGCTTCAGACCTCGCCGAGGACTTCGGCATCGACACCGAGCAGGCGACCTACAAGTACGATACGGGGCGGCGGTGAACCGCTACGGCCGCCCGGCACGTCGATCGGGCCGACGAGCTACAGGTAGTCAGGTTCGGCGGAACGAAGCGGTAGCTCCGACGGCACCGAACGGCAGCTACCACGCCTCGCGGAGCACCCGCTCGATGGCCGCCGGGTCCGGATCCAGCCCGTCCGGCGTCCGGGCCATCGGCGAATCGTCGACGATGAACTCGGCGACCGCTCGCAGGTCCTCGTCCCGCGTCTCGGGGAGGTCCCGAAGACGGGCCGGGACCCCGAGTGCGTCCCGAATCTCGGTCACTCGTTCGACGACCGCGTCCGCCAGGTCGTCGTCGGAGCGACCCGTCGGATCGATCCCGAGACCGGACGCCAACAGCCGGCGGCTGCCGTCGACCTCGTCGAAGAGGTACCGGAGGACGTGCGGGACGACGACCGCGTGTACGTCCCCCTGCTGGAGGTCGTACCGACGGGAGAAGCCGTGTCCGAACGCGTGGACGATCGACACCTTTCGGTCGAGTTGGACGAGCAGGGAGCCGACGACGGCCCGGTCCATGGCGTCCTGATCGGGATCCTCGTTGACGGCCCGCGGAAGCGCGTCGCTCAGCAGCCGGAGACCATGGACCGCCGTCGCGTCGCTGACGGGATCCGCGTCGCGGGCGTAGGGCGTCTCGATCCCCTTATCGAAACCGTTCATCGCCGATCCGGCCAGCGCGCTCGTCGGTGTCGTCTCGAACAGCGCCGGATCGGCGATATTCGCGATCGGCATCGTCGATCCGCCGGTCGTGATCGGCTGGTCCGTCGGCGACTCGTCGGCCGGGAGCACTTCGACCGACCCGCCCCTCGACACGTCCGCCCCCGCGAACGTCGTCGGAACGACGATCACCGGACGCCGCTCGCCGTCCGGATCGGGTGAACGGATCCCCCCGCTCTCGGCTTCCTCGCGGAGCTCCGAGAGCGAGCGATCGTCTGCGGCGAAGACGCTCGCCTGCCTGGCGATGTCGAGGCTACTCCCGCCGCCGACGCCGACAAGCACGTCCGCGTCCGTCCGCTCGATCGCGTCGACTGCTTCGAACACCGATTCGGCGGTCTTCGCTGGTGTCGTTCCGTCGAAGACCCCGGCGAGTTGATCGCCGAGGCCTGCCCGGAGCGGATCCATCAGGTCGTCGTTAGCTCCGACGTTCGACCCGCAGACGATCAGGGCGCGGTCGAGGTCGCGGTCGACGAGGTACTCGCTCAACTGGTCGACCGCACCGCGCCCGTACCGGATGTCACAGCCGCGATACTCGTACTCGAAGGCGTCGGCGATCGGGAGCATGCCGGCTAGTAGGGAGACGGATCCAAGAAGGTGGAGGTCGGCGACGAGACGAGAACATCGAAGTTGGCAGAGACAACCATTCCCTTTGACGGTGGGGCTGTCGCCCCTGTTCACCTCACGAGGGAGTTATGGTGATCCATCGGAAACGATAACAGAGCAGTTCGTGTCTTGCTTTCAGTGAAGAACCAAATACTAATATAGGGTCCCGGCCAACTAACTGCGCAATGGGTGACCACGATAGGGCCGTGAATACCGACAACGAGCCTCCATCGTTAGTAGAACGGCTATTCGTGACACTTCCTGTGTTGCTGCTCGTTATGAGTGTCGTCGTTGCAGCGGTGCTGACGGCCGGCGTTTACGGACAAACGTTTTTCTCCGGAACAACAACATCCCTGATTTTCGGTGGAGTGGTCGGTAGTCTTGCGCTCGTTGGGATGACTCGACGATAACGATGTCTCTCCCATGGTGGGTACATACCGGGACCTTCTTTCTCGGCACAATACTGTTCTTTGCCGGACTCTTTTACGTGTACAAGAATCATCCAAGTGACGGTGTTCCGTCAGAGGATTTGGTATTCATCGCGCTGTTCAGCTATCTCACGTCGATGGCCGTGTTCGTCTATCTAATCCCAGCAGTGTGGCCATTTCTTCCAGTTCCACCGCTATCGTGGGCCCCGCCCTCGATTTTTGAGGATCTCATGTACTTCTTTGGGGCCGCTGCAGCTACGACGGTTACCTTCTATGGATGGATACGACGGCTCATATGACATTCTCCGGAACCTACACTACCGGGTTTTAGCGCCCGTTTCGAGAAATAAACGCCCTACACGAACTGGAGGCTGATTTGACTCATCGATACCCAATTCGGTTCCGTCTGCTCTTGGTGAGCGGGCGCAGCGCTCGAAAACGGTGACCATCGAACGATACCCACACGAATATATACAATCAGATCTGTTTACAGATCGGCTAATCAGATAACCATGACTCAAAGCACACATATTTTGCGGGCGTCGGCGCTGTTCGGATTCGTCGTCGGGATCGGGATCGGTGTCTACCAGACGTTCACGCTCGATCCGATGATCTCGACGATGCACGACGGCGTCCCGTACTGGATGCGGGTGACGCACATCCACCTGCTCGGACTCTCGTTGCTCACGTTCATTCTCTCGTTCGTCGTCGAGGACGCGTTCTCGACACACCGCAGGAAGGTGACCTGGCTCACCGTGCTGGGGCAGTGGGGAACGCCGCTGACGCTCTATCCGATCATGGCCCTGGAGATCGTGATCTTCGGACCGATTCACAACCTGGTCTCCGTGCTGATGTTCGCCGTCGTGATCGCCTTTGCGGTCGCGTATGCACGAACGTCGTTCGAGTAACGATCGAGATACCCCTCAACGGACGGTCGAGACACCTCTCGACGCCCCCTCTTTCGACGAGCGAGTGACGGCTAAACGAACGGTATCCAAACGTAAATATACTGAGATTGTCTGCACCTAGACAATGGTGTACGACCGGTCAGACGACGCGAAGGTGAATTCTCTCCCGTGGTGGTGGCGATGAACGCGCTTCGATCCCGGATCGACACGGCCAGATCGCGGCCGCGGCTCGCCGGCTACTACGTCGTGATGGGCGTCGTGACCGCGCTCTTTTCGGGGCTGTGGCTGTTCGAGGGCCACTACCTGTTCACGGCGTGGTTCCCCTCGCTGTACGACGAGATCACGCCGATCAACGGGGTCGCGGCCGGGGCGTTCATGACGCTCATGCTCGCCTGTTCGCTCGTCTCGCTGTTCCGGCCGATCGACTTCCCCGGCGCGTCGACACTCCTCCTCGTCGGAGCCGGACTACTCGGGCTGTTGATGCCGCTCGCGTTCGTCCTCGACACACCGCTCGTCACGGTCGGTCTGCTCGCGGTGGCCGCGACGATCCTCGTGCTCGTCGTCCGCCTTCACCCGGCTGGCCCGGCGGTCGTTCCCGCCCGTGAGCGCGAGTTCGACTATCCGCTACTCGGCTTGACACTCCTGATCGCGATTCCCTTCTGCTGGATGGCCGCGGACTATCAGTGGCTCCAGATCACGCTTTCGGACGAGGTCGCGGACCGCTGGTTCTACGGCGGACTCTCGATGTATCTGCTGGCGATCGTGGCGTTTGCGGGTCTCGCGAGCGTCGACCGATCGGTTCGTCGGCTCGCGGCTGGATCAGCTGTCTTCCTCGCGAGCGTACTCGGACTCGTCTCGGTCGTCTATCCGGGCGAACTACACAGCCTCGGCACGCTCGGGGGCGGGTTGTTGTTGGCGTGGTGTGTGGCCGTCGTCGTGGTGTTGACGATTGAGTAACCACTGTTGCTTACTTCGACCGGTCGAAGTGTGATCCGTTCACCCGTGAACGTGACCATTCGGCGTACACAGAACGATGGGTTGGACGGGCAGTGCGGATACCGTATCTACAACGGCGATCCCGTCGGATGGATGCTACGGATCTCGGACTCGTTGACCTGCTCTCTCGGACGAGAATTCGTGTACACCAGCTTTGAGCCACCGTACTGATTTATCTAAGGTTACATGCAGGTACTCTGGCCGGTTACCAGTATGTAAGCTAACATCTATAACCGCTTCGTTTGCACATAAAAAGAGTACATGGACAAAAACACGTCACTCGTATCGCGTCGTACCGCCATCAGATCAGGGGCACTAGCACTTACAACAGGGGTCATCGGCACCGGGGCCGTAGTCTACTCGTCACGACCCGCACTGGCAGTGACGCTCGATACGTGGGACGCGGGTGAGGACCTCGAAATCACGACCCAAGACGGGACGGTCGACGAGGTCGTCGTCGATCCCACGGTTACGGTCGAGTACGCGAACCTGGAACCGGACCGGGAGATTGAGTTCGGGATGTCGGTCCGGGAAGCTGATGACATCAACAACAACGCCGGACAGGGATATCCTCGAACCGGCGAGTTCACGCTCGAAGGAAGGAGTGGAACGTTTACCGAGGATCTCTCGCCTGCGATCGATCTCGTCGTCCGCGCTTCGTTCGACGAGGAGGTGCTGTTCGCCGACGAACCGGGAGGATCGAACACGACGACACTCGATGTCGAATTCAGTGCCGAGGTTCTGGACCAGCCAGCTCTCGATCCGATCGAGCACACGGATTCGTTCGACCTCACGGTCAACAATGCGGCACCGGAAGCATCCGTCGACGCGAGTGCGAGTACGTCAGTCAGCTCTGAGGACGAAGTCTAACGAACGAGACGGCGAGTGAACGCGTGATCCGCTTACAACGGCCGACCCTTCGGAGAACTGGCTCCAGACGGTGAACATGAACGTACGTCAAATACCCATCATACTGGTCGCGGTGTTGGTGCTGTGGGGTGCGATGATTGGAATCGCCCTCAGTGACTCGGACCCGTCCGTCTTCGTGGTCGGCTCCAGTGACGTTTCGGTCGGATCCGAATACGAAGTCACCCCTTCACCAACGCCGGAGCCAACACCGACACCAGAGCCAACGCCAACGCCGGAGCCAACACCGACACCAGAGCCAACGCCGGAGCCAACGCCGGAGCCAACACCGACACCAGAGCCAACGCCGGAGCCAACGCCGGAGCCAACACCGACACCAGAGCCAGCGCCAGCGCCGACACCGGAACCAACGCCGACGCAGACACCGACCGCGACGTCCACGCCGACACCAGAGCTAACGCCGACGCCGACACCGGAACCAACGCCGACGCAGACACCGGAACCAACGCCGACGCAGACACCGACCGCGACGTCCACGCCGACACCGGAGCTAACGCCGACGCCGACACCGACCGCGACGTCCACGCCGACGCCCGATGAGGGGTCGGACGAGGATGCCGCTGGATTCGGCGTGACCGTCGCGCTTCTCGCGGTGTTGTTGGCTTTCGCCGCGATGGTAACACGAGCCGAAACCACGCTATGATCTCTCTCGATTCCGAGACGAAACTGCTTGCCTCGGGGTTCGCTGGACTGGCCGCCGGGTTCGCGCTCGAACTGTATCGACAGTTGCTGCTCGATCCGGTGTTGCTCGGTGTTCAACAGCCCGCCGACTGGGTAGCATCCGCCCGTCTGTTGTTCCTTTTCGGTTCGGTTGCAGTTCTGTTCTACGCTGGGACCGTCAGCAACATCGACGAGGGATGGCGCGATCTGTTCGTGAACGCCGCACTTCTTGCTCAGTGGGGCGCTCCACTCACTCTGGCGCTCGCTGCACTCTTCGGACCTGGCTCACCGGCTGGCTTCCTCACGCTTGTTTTGACTGCACTCCACGCCGTCGTTGCCAGCACCGTCGCTGTAAGCAGGGTTCGCTCCACATGAGCGATTCCCCCGCTGTTTGTTATCCGACGAGCAGTTAGGCGCTGAATTTCAGAAAACAGCTCTCCCGCCCCGGGGCCCTCGAACAATCCTGCACGCACGCCGAGGGAGGGATCACCAGCGTGCTGGTGGTCTCGGGGTAGAGATGAGCGGAGGGTGTCGAGGCGATCAGCCAACCCTTAAGCCCGCGCTCCACGGATCGTGAGGTAATGTTCGACCCGGACGAGCTAGCGGAGATCCGCTCTGCCAGAGAGGAGTGGGCGGCCGAGACGGCCGAACCCACGCTGGAGCGGTTCGGGGAGCGAAAGGAGACGTTCGAGACCGACACCGGCGGGTCGGAACTCGAACGGGTCTACACCCCCGAACACGTCTCCGATCTCGACTACGAGTCCGACCTCGGCTTCCCCGGCGAGGAACCGTACACACGCGGGGTCTACCCGACGATGTACCGCGGCCGGCTGTGGACGATGCGCCAGTACGCCGGGATGGGGACGGCCGAGGAGACCAACGAACGCTACCACTACCTCCTCGATCAGGGCCAGACCGGTCTCTCGATGGCGTTCGACCTCCCGACACAGATGGGCTACGACTCCGACGACCCGATGGCCCGCGCAGACGTCGGAAAGGCGGGGGTAGCGATCGACTCGCTGCGCGACATGGAGACCGTCTTCGACGGCATCCCGCTCGATGAGGTCAGCACCTCGATGACGATCAACGCGCCCGCGTCCGTCCTGCTCGCGATGTACGTCGCCGTCGGTGACGCACAGGGCGTCCCGCGCGAGGAGTTGCGGGGAACGATCCAGAACGACCTGCTGAAGGAGTACGTCGCACGAAACACCTACATCTCCCCGCCCGAGCCCTCGATGCGGATCATCACGGA
>SKSS01000066.1 GCA_007122875.1 Salinarchaeum sp.
CGCAGAGACGCCCTCCACGTCGCCGGTGTCGTCAGCCTGTCGCTCGCCGGGTGTCTCGGTCACATCAGGAGCGATCGGACGGATGAGGAGCAGAGCGAGGTGGAGTTCGTCGGCCGATCAGCCGATGGGGACGAGGAGGTTTCCCTCGTCGACGACGAGGAAATGTCCGCTGAGGCGACCACGGACATCGACGGCGAACCGATGGTTTCGATCGAGCTGACGAGTGACGGTGCGGATGAGTTCGTGGCCGGACTCGACGAGATCGGTGCGCTCGACGAGCCGGTCGAACACCTGATCGTCCTGTACTACGACGGCGAGGCGGTTTACGAGGGGGCTATCGCACCCGATCTCGCCGCGGCGATGCGTGACGGCAGCTGGGACGAATCGAGTGCCATTCCGGTACACGCCGACTCCGAAGAGCACGCCCGAGAGCTCCGGGACGCGATCGAAGAGTAGGCCATACCTCTGGTGGACCGTGACCTCGTCCGGAGCGGTTCACCGACGAAAGTAAGATACTTCGACTGGTGAAAGTAAGATACTTCGATTGGTGAAAGTAAGATACTTCGATTGGTGAAAGTATTGGCGCAGACGGCCTGAAAACGGGTTGTACGCGATAGTTCGATGAGAAGCGGGGGGACGGATCCAGTCACACCCAGCCCACTCGAATCGTTCGGTTACGGCATCAGGAGTCCCGTATCCTCGATCATCTACGACAGCGTTTCATTCCGATGATCTCGTTCTTCTTACAACATTTTCGAGTATAACTATATTAGTCGATCGCCTGTCGTGGCGTGTATGGACGAGACGATCCGCGAACGGATCGAGTGGCTTCGGGAGACACTCGCGCCTGTCGAGCACGAGGAGATCGAGGAGACGGTTACGACGCTCATCGAGGTGTTCGGGCGGGCGTATGCGATCGACGTGTTGCGGACGTTCGCGCTCTCCAACGAGCCATGGCGGTTTTCGGATCTCGAAGCGGAACTCGACGCCCCGCCGAGTACCCTCTCCGCCCGGTTGGCGGAGTTCGAAGCGGCCGGGCTGATCGACCGACACGCGTACGGCGAGATGCCTCCCCGCGTCGAGTACGAACCGACGGAGAAGGTTCGCGAGCTGTTTCCGGCCGTCGGCTACCTCCACTGGTGGGCGTCACGCCACGATCTCGACACCAGTGACGGGCGGAAAGCATAGCACTCACGCCCCCTGTCGGATTCGATCGGCGACGACCGGCCAGGCCAACAGCGCGAGGCCGACGAGCGCGAACGCGATCACCAGCCAGACCGGCGCGGCGGGGACGGTCTCCGGATCGAGCGTGAGCGTCCCGACGGACGCCCCGAGGGTGACGAGGACGAGAATCCAGGGAATCTCCCCGAGGAACGTTCCGACGAGATACGGCCTGAGGGGGACGCCGGCCACACCGGCGGCGTACGAGACCAGATCCGTAGGGACCGGTGTCAGACGTGCGCCTGCGATCCCGCGGGTGGTTCCGGTGACGGCGACGACCCGATCGCCGAGCCGGCTGAGCCGACCGAACAATCCGTGCTCGACATCGAACCACCGCCCGGCGACGTAGGCCGGCAGGCAGGTGAGGACGGCCCCGACGAGCGCGATCGCGACGCCGGGAACCAGCCCGTAGAGGACGCCCACGGCGATCGGAAACGGGGTGTGTGGCCAGCCGAGAAACGGACGGACGAGATAGAGCCCGAGGAGGGCGACCAGAAACCACGGGGCGTCCGCCGCGCGCTCGATCGCAGGGAGCGCCCGCTCGGCGGGGACGAAGACGACGGCCGCGAGCAGCCCGCACAACAGCGCGAGTCCGAGGGCGTCACGCCGGGTGAGCGACACGACCGTCCCCTCGACGCGGGATGGCAAAAACCGTTCTGCAGCGTGGGCCGTCTCTCGGACACCGGCCCGGACGGTCGACAGGTTGAACCCGTCTTCGACCGCGTCGTGCGCTCGTGAGCGCGCCGACTCAGTCGGCGGCTAGTCCGGCACCGCTACGCGATCCCACCGAACCCTTAAATCCGTTACCGAATGTATAGTGTGGTATGACGGCTATCGTCCGTGACGAGAACGTTCGTTCGGGTGATCCGCGAATCGCCGGCACACGGGTCACCGTCTTGGACCTCAAGCGTCGCGTCATCGACGAGAGGGAGGACCCTCACGTCGTGGCTGGTGAGTACGATCTCTCGATGGCCGATCTCTTCTCGGGTCTCGCGTACTACTACGACAACCGTGAGGATTTCGCGGCTCGGGAGCACGAAGCTGCCGCCGCTCGTCGTGAGGGCGAGTTGCAGACGCGTGAGTTACTCCGCGACGAACCTGACGCGAACGCCTCTGAGCGTGCCGACTGAACGAAATGCGTATTCTCGCCGATACGAACGTTCCTGAGGAGTATGCGTCGGCCCTTCGAGGGGACGGTCACGAGGTGGTTTTCAGTCGAGCTATCCCCAAACTTGGGCCCGAAGCGGGCGATGACGAGATCACGGCCTACGCCGAGGCCGAAGGGTTCGCGATCCTCTCGACCGATGTCAAAGATTTCGGTACTCGCCAGTCCTCGGTCGCCGTTTTTGTAGCGCCACAGGATATGACCGGAGGTGCGGTGAGAGCCGCAGTAGCTCGAATCGAAACAATGCCGTTCGATCCCGCAACGACCGGCCCGATCTGGTTGTCCGGAGTTTGAATTACACCGACTCAGTCGGCGGCTAACCGACCGCCGTCTCCGGCGTACGTCCGCGTGACATCGACGAGCGCCTTTCGATACTCGCTCTCGTCGGTGTCGGCCGCGAGGGACCGAAACTGGCGTTTGAACCCGTCGAGGTCGATGCCGGGCGCGTCGTCCGCGGCCGCGTGCGCGAGGTCGTACAACCGGTGGTCGTTCGATGCGAGATCGTGGCGTTCGACGAGTGCCAGCGCGAACGCGGCGTTGACGGCCGTAATCTCCGGATCGGCGGTCGCCGTGACACGGTGACGGGCGGCAAAGCCGGGAAGCGGCCGGTCGTCGAGGGCGGCCGCGAGACCGGCTTCGAGAAAATCGACGAGTTTGTCGGCGGGACCGACCGAGAGCGTCACGTCGTCGGCGTAGATGTCCTTCATGTGATTGGCGATCTGATAGCAGTGGGTCAGCCGACGGCGTTCGACGCTCCGGCCGGACAGGGCGAGATAGATCGCCTCCTCGGTGGACTGGGTGTGTGAGGGATGATCCTGCTCGTGTCTGAGCATGTGGGCGAACTCGTGGAGAGCGAGTTCGCGAGCCATCGCGCTGGTGGCGGCCCGCCGGGAGACGTTCAGCACGTGCCGGTCGTCGTGGTGGCCGGTCCAGGTTCGCTCGTCGGGGTCCGTCCGGACGTGGACGTGGACCGGGCGGTCGAGGTCGTGTTCGGTCTCGAAGAGGTCCCGAGCCGAGAGAAACGGGGCGGCCGGACCGGGACCCTGCACGCGAACGTCCATTGGTACAGCATATCATGCGGTCGAACAGTATGACTCTTGTGCCGGGCGTGACGAGCCTCGTGGTCGCCAACCCGCGGCGACCACGAAACACCGCTGCTTCGCTTCGCTCGCAGCGAGCCCCGTGGTCGCCAACCCGCGGCGACCACGAAACACCGCTGCTTCGCTTCGCTCGCAGCGAGCCCCGTGGTCGCCAAACCGCGGCGACCACGAAACACCGTCACACCTTCGGGCGTGACGAGCTTCGTGGTCGCCAAACCGCGGCGACCACGAAACACTACCCTTTTGAAGGCGCTTCCGGTAGAGGAAAGCACCATGGGCAGACGCAAGCAGATCGTCGAACAATGTGAGCGACTGATGGACAACCCGGAGAATATTCGGAACATCGCCATCGCGGCTCACATCGACCACGGAAAGACGACGCTGACCGACAACCTGCTGGCCGGTGCGGGGATGATCTCGCAGGATCTCGCGGGCAATCAGCTCGCGATGGACACCGAGGAGGACGAGCAAGAGCGCGGCATCACGATCGACGCCGCGAACGTCTCGATGACCCACGAGTACGATGACGAGGACTACCTCGTGAATCTCATCGACACGCCGGGCCACGTCGACTTCGGGGGGGACGTGACCCGAGCGATGCGCGCCGTCGACGGCGCGCTCGTGGTCGTTGACGCCGTCGAGGGAACGATGCCCCAGACGGAGACCGTCGTCCGCCAGGCCCTGCGCGAGGGCGTCAAGCCGACCCTGTTCATCAACAAGGTCGACCGCCTCATCAACGAACTGCAGGAAGGCCCACAGGAGATGCAAGAGCGTCTCCAGCGGGTGATCCGCGAGGTGAACGAACTCATCCGTGGGATGGCCGAAGAGAAGTACGAGGAGGAAAACTGGCGCGTTACCGTCGAGGACGGGACTGTCGCGTTCGGTTCTGCGCTGTACAACTGGGCCATCTCGATGCCGTTTATGCAGAAAGCCGGCATCGACTTCGGCGACATCATCGAGTACAACCAGAACGACGAGATCGACGAACTCCGCGAGCACGCCCCGCTGGCGGACGTCGTCCTCAACATGGTCGTCGAGCACTTCCCGAACCCGGTCGACGCCCAGCCCGAGCGTATCCCGACAATCTGGCGCGGTGACGCCGAGAGCGACCTCGCCCAACAGATGGCGAACGTCGACCCCGACGGCGAGGTCGTGTTCATGGTGACCGACATCGCGATGGACCCGCACGCAGGCGAGATCGCCACCGGTCGCGTCTTCTCCGGTACGCTCGAACGCGGGCAGGACCTCTACATCTCCGGAACCGCGGGCACGAACCGCGTCCAGGGCGTCGGATTGTTCATGGGCGGCGAGCGCGAGGACGTCGAACACGTTCCCGCCGGGAACATCGCCTCGGTCACCGGTCTGGGCGACGCGATCGCGGGATCGACCGTGTCGAGCGTCGAGATGACGCCGTTCGAGGGCGTCGATCACATCTCCGAGCCCGTCATCACGAAGGCCGTCGAGGCGCGGACGATGGACGATCTGCCGAAGCTGATCGAAACGCTCCGGCAGGTCTCGAAGGAGGACCCGACGATTCAAGTCGACATCAACGAGGACACGGGCGAACACCTCATCTCCGGACAGGGCGAACTGCACCTCGAGGTTATCACCCAGCGTATCGAGCGCAACCAGGGCATCCCCGTGAACACGGGTGAGCCGATCGTCGTCTACCGGGAAGCCCCCCAGACGGCGAGCGGCGAGGTCGAAGGGATCTCGCCGAACCGCCACAACCGGTTCTACGTGACGGCCGAGCCACTCGACGACGAGATCGTCGAGACGCTCAAGATGGGCGAGGCCACGATGGACATGCCCGAACTCGAACGGCGGGAGGCGCTCATCGACGCGGGGATGGACGACGACACCGCCCGAAACGTCGAGGACATCTTCGGCACCAACGTGTTCATCGACGACACGAAGGGGATCCAGTACCTCAACGAGACGATGGAGCTCGTCATCGAAGGGCTGGAAGAGGCGCTCGATGAGGGACCGCTCGCCAACGAGCCCGTCACTGGCTCGTTGATCCGACTCCACGACGCCCGACTCCACGAGGATACCATCCACCGCGGTCCGGCACAGGTCATCCCGGCGGTGCGCAACGCGCTCCACCGCGCGCTGATCGACGCCGAAGTCCGGCTGCTGGAGCCGATCCAGGAGGTCCGGATCGACGTTCCCAACGAGCACATGGGTGCTGCGTCCGGGGAGATCCAGGGCCGCCGTGGCCGCGTCGACGACATGTATCAGGACGGCGATCTGATGGTCGTCGAAGGGATCGCCCCGGTCGGGGAGATGATCGGATTCGCCTCCGACATCCGCAGCGCGACCGAGGGTCGTGCCTCCTGGAACACGGAGAACGCCGGCTTCCGCGTGATGGCGGACAACCTCCAGGACGAGAAGATCATGGAGATCCGCGAGCGCAAGGGAATGAAGCTGGAGCTTCCGGAATCGATCA
>SKSS01000023.1 GCA_007122875.1 Salinarchaeum sp.
GGACCGGCGTTCCGGTCTCGGCGGCCGCCCGTTCGAGCAGGTCGGGATCGGCCAGTTCGATCTCGTAGGTCAGGTAGTCCGAGCGCTCCGCGAGGTTGAAGACCGCGTCCTCGTCGTCGAAGTCGGCGACGAGCTGGTCGCGTGAGACGAGCGCGGCCGGGGCGTCCGGCGTCGGATCGAGGGTCAAGAGTTCGGCACCGAGCGGGGCAGCCGCCTCGGCGAGCATCCGGCCGAGTTGGCCGCCGCCGACCACGCCGAGGGTCGGTCCTGGAGGGGACAATGGGCGTTCCATCGTACGCAGCACTCACCGGCACGGAGGCATAAGGGTTGCACATCCGATTCGCTCACTCCTCGACGTACTCTTCGTGGACGAAGATGGTGACCGTCCGGCCGGGCGCACGGAGGTCGTATTCGGCGTACTGGTATCCGCCGCCGATCCGTTCGAGAACTTCCTCGGACGGGAGCTGTTCCTCCTCGCCGAACGGGTCGTGGGCGTCCGCGATCACGATCGGCGGCTCGTCTTCGAGGGCGGCTTCGAGACCGTCGATGTCCTCCTCGCTCGATACCTCGGCACCGGCCGCGGCATCGTACCACGGCAGCGGGAGCCGATGGTACCACTCGCCAGGCCCGGCTGGAGCCCGATCGGCCACCGATTCGTCTTCGATGTGGTACTCCTCGCCGTAGTAGAGCACGTCGACGCCGTCGTTCTCCTCGGCGGCGCGTTCCATCGCGGCGAGTTCGTCCTGGAACTCGCCTTCCGGCTGGGCGAACTGCACCATGATGTTGTCGCTCGACTGTGGATTCGCATAGCTCGTGTCGTAGGCGATCGCCAGCATCCCGCCCACGGCGACCAGCAGGATCAACACGCACAGCGCGACGCCGACCTCGTCGTTGTCGTGGTAGGCGTCCACTCCCCACCGGTAGATGACCCCGACCGTGACCGCCGCGGGGATCGACAGCGGGAGCACGACGTGGACGACGATCCAGGCCGGATGCTCGACGCTGCCGGCGAGGGGATAGCCGACGATGCTCGCAAAGCCCCAGTACGACGCCGCCAGCACGAACAGACGTGGGCGGTCGACGACATAGCGCTCGTAGACGAATCCCGCGACGCCCAACAGGAGGACGATTCCGGAGCCGTAGAGCGTCGGCTCGAACAGCCGCCAGAAGAGTTCCCGGTAGCCGAGTCCGTCGCCACTGTCACCGTCCCAGTGGTCGTACCCCGAGAGGAAGCGCTCGAACAGCGCCTCGTGGACCACGCCTGGAATCGTCGTCGGCCGGACGAGCGCTTCCAGCGGTCCGACCGTCGCGGCGGCCCCACGGGGCGCGTAGAAGAACGTTAAGACGGCGAGGAAGACGACGACGGCCCCGACGCTGTGAAGTGTCCACCGACGGATGGCCTCACGATTGGACCCGAGCGTCGCCTGCCACCGATCTGCTGCCGCACCGATCCGCGAGAGACCGGACTCGCCGGATCCCGGCCGGAACAGGACGTGATCGAGCAACAGCGCGCCCGCCCCCAGCCAGCAGAGGACGTAGACGATCGCGTTCTCCTTCGCGGTGAACGAGAGCGCGAGCGACAGCGTCCCCGCGTACAGATACAGCGGTCGGCGACGGTGGTACGCCAGCACGAATAGGCCGAGCGCCACGAACGCGAACCCGCCGACGAGCACGTCGTTGCGGAAGAACCGGGAGTAGTAGAGCATGACGGGATCGAGCGCCAGAAACGTCGCGAGCGCGACGACCTCGACCCCGGAGAGGTAGCGGCGAAACAGCAACGCAGCGAGCGGGAGCATCCCGCCGAACAGCGCAACGATCAGGCGGATCGATAGATCGCTCGCGCCGAAGACGGACATCACCCAGCCGCCGACGAGGTGGATGAACGGCCCGTGGGTGACCGGTCGGTACTCGTAGGTCCCAGTCTCGGCGTACCGCAGCGCCCAGTGGGCGACCCGTGCCTCGTCAAAGTGGGCGATTCGGTCGCCGAGAGCGATCACCCGAAGGAGGAGTGCGAGGACGGTGATCGCGAGGACGGCGGCGACGACCGGGCGCTCGGCGATCCGGTCGGGGAGGGCTCGACGAACGTCGTCCGCGATGCTCATCGTTCCCCCAAGGGAACGGGTGGTTCAAACGTGTTTTCCTTCGGTCCTGTCGGCTCCGTTCGCGGGGCGAGTGGGGAACACCCACCGGTCAGACGACAGGCCTTTTATCCCACCTCACCGTCTCGCCGAACATGGTAGCGCTCGGACTGGTGGTCGCCCGGTTCAACCGGCCGATCACCGAAGAGATGGAAACCACCGCCCGCGACGCGGCCGCCGACCGCGGAGCGGAGATCGTCGAAACCGCGTACGTCCCCGGCGCGTACGACACACCCCTGGCGGCCGATCGACTCGCCAGGCGTGAGGACGTCGACGCCGTCGCCGTCCTTGGCGCGATCATCACCGGCGAGACCGAACACGACCGCGTGATCGCCGACGCCGCTGCAACGGGGCTGACCGACGTGAGCCTCGACCGGGACACGCCCGTCACGCTCGGCATCACCGGTCCCGGAATGACCGCCGAGGAGGCCAGAGCGCGGGTCGACAACGCCGCCGCCGCCGTCGAGGGTGCCGTCGATCTCGTCGAGGAGGGGCCATGAACTTCGCCGATCGGGTCGGTCGCGTCGAACCGAGCGCGACGATCGCCGTCAGCAACCTCGCCTCCGAGCTGGCGGCCGATGGCGCTGACGTGGTGAGCCTCAGCGTGGGTGAACCGGACTTCCCGACGCCCGCACCGATCGTCGAGGCGGGCGAGGCGGCCATCGACGCCGGCCACACGGGCTACACCCCCTCGAACGGCGTTCCCGAACTCCGATCGGCGATCGCCGACTACCTCGGTGGAATGGGACTCGACTACGGTCCCGAGAACGTCATCGTCACTCCCGGCGCGAAGCAGGCGCTCTACGAGACGATTCAGGCGCTCGTGAACCCTGGCGACCGAGTGGTGTTGCTCGATCCGGCGTGGGTCTCCTACGAGGCGATGGCGAAGCTTGCAGGGGCCGACCTCGCGCGCGTCGACCTCTCCCCACACGACTTTCGGCTCGAACCGGCGCTGGCGGACCTTGAAGACGCGCTCGAACCGGGTGCCCTGCTGATCGTGAACTCGCCGTCGAACCCGACAGGTGCGGTGTACTCGGACGCGGCGCTGGCCGGGCTTCGTGACCTGGCGGTCGAGTACGACTTGACCGTAATCAGCGACGAGATCTACCGCGAGATCGCCTACGACGTCGAGCCGACGCCGTTGGCGAGCCTCGAGGGGATGGCCGAGCGGACGGTGACGGTCAACGGCTTCTCGAAGGCCTACGCGATGACTGGGTGGCGACTCGGCTACCTCGCGGCCCCGGAGCCGCTGGTCGCGGAGGCTGGAAAACTTCACTCACACTCGGTGTCGTGTGCGGCGAACTTCGTCCAGCGGGCGGGCGTGACTGCCCTCACCGAGGTCGACGACGTGGTCGCGGAGATGGTCGACGCCTTCGAAACCCGCCGTGATCTGCTGGTCGATCTCCTGTCCGCGGAGGGGATCGACGTCCCCACCCCCGATGGCGCGTTCTACCTCATGGTTCCAGTCGAGGGCGACGACGCCGAGTGGTGTGAGAACGCCCTCGAAGACGCCCACGTCGCCACCGTCCCCGGAAGCGCGTTCGGTGCCCCCGGCTACGCGCGCTTCTCGTACGCCAACTCCGACGAACGCATCCGCGAAGCCGTCGAGCGGCTGGCCGACGCCGGCCACCTCTGACGGCGATCACGCACCCAGGCGTTCGAGCGCGGTCAGTGCGGCCGAGCGAACCGCCCCGTCCTCGTCGTCGCTCATCACCCGGAGTTCGTCGATCGTTTCCGCGGGAACCGCGAGCAGTCCGGTCTCGCCGAGCCGTCCGAGCAGGTTCGCTGCCTCGGCGCGAGTCGTCGCGAAGTGATCGTCGTGGAGCAACCCGACGAGATCGGCCACGGAGAGGCGGTCGGCGACTGCTTCAGGCCGATTCTCCGCGATCCGTGAAAGCGCCTCGACCGCCCGTTTTGTCCCCGTCGAGTCCTCCCGGTCGGGAAGCTGTGCGATCAGTGCCGGGGTCGCCTCGACGACCCGATCGGGATACTCGGTCGCCACCGCCGCGATCGTTCCGGCGGCGTTGCTGTACACGACGTCCCAATCGTGTCTCGGCTCACCGTCACGTTCGAACAGGTCGACGCACCAGTCGACGTGGTCGGCGGCCGCCGACCCGTCGACGGTGGCGACCCGAGCCAGCAGGAAGGTCACACTCTTCGTGATCTCGATGTCCTCACGTTCGCGAGCCACCGCGACGGCTCGCGGGAGTGCCTCGATACCGACCGCCGGAAAGCCCTCGACGGCTGAGTCGTTTCGATCCCGTTCGATCGGCTCGTGTGTCACCTCCCCGAGCGCGTGAATCACGCACTCACAGACCGCATCGTCCGGATGGGCCACGCGCTCGACGAGTGCCGGAAGGATCTCCTCGACGGCGGCGGGATACGGGTCCGTGTGGACGAACGTGTGATCTTCGAGCGCCTTCGAGATCCCCCTCGCTGCGACCGATCGGAGCCGTGGCTCCCCCGTATCGAGGAGGTCGACCAGGGAGGGCAACACGTCGGGAGCGTTCAGCGCCACGTTACCGACGTCCAACCCGAGGTCCACGAGTTCGACGAGTTCGAGCGCAGTCGCTCGGTCGACCGCACACGTCAGAAGTTCCACATCAACGGTTTCACGTTCGCTCATCAACGCTGCGCCGACGACCGCGTAGAACGGGGCGTACGTCGGTCGCGCGTACGCTGCGTTCTCGCCGACGACGTACATCGGAAGCTCCCCGTCGAGATACCGTTCGAACGTGTCCAACAACGCCGTCGCGTGGGCGGCGACCGCGTCCGGACGTCGGTGGACGACGTGGGCGAGCACGTCGACGGCCCCACGCGAACGGTCGAGGTCGGGCCGTTCGATCAGCGGGGCGATCCGTTCGATTGACACCGCATCCGGGTGCGTGAAGCCGATTTTGGCGAGCACGGAAAGCGCCGCTCTGGACCAGTCGCTCTGGACCGTGTCGCCGGATACGGTGAGCGCGTCCCGCGGGAGCCGCTCTCCGTATGCGGGAGCGAGTCGCCCCGTCTCCGCAACTGACAGGAGGCGATCCGCCGTCGCCGACGGTGGGATCACGCCCCCGTCGAACAGCCCGAAGAGGACGGTTTCGGGGGCGTCACCGAACGATCCTTCCGGATCGATCGCGAACAGTTCCGCCACCCGACAGAGCCGATCGAGCCGGTCGGCGTCGACCGCTCCGAACGGCTCCGAGACCACTGCAGCGATGGATGCGAGCACGCTGATGCCGTTTTCGAGGGCTTCGTCGGCGAGCGGGTCGTCAGTCCCGGTCGACCGATCGATCACATCGACGACGGTCTCGACGACCGGCTCGCGGTGGGCGGCAGGAATCTCGTCGAGCGCGGTCAGTCCGGCGAGTCCGATCTTGATGTCGCTCGCTTCACGGTCGAGGAGCGGACGGCACACCTCGACAACTGTCTCGGCGTGCCCGAACCCTGCCAGCGCCGTCGCCGCATTTTCTGCTTTCTCGCGTGACTCGGCCTCGACGATCGCCGCACGGAGCGTCCGAACCAGTCGCTCCGGGACTGCCCCTTCGTGTCGATCGGCCAGCGGCGACAGTGCCCGGATTCCTTCGCTCCGACAGACCGGGGGGAGAGCGGGGACGTGCCGGATCAACACGGGAAGCAGCACGGCACCGGCGTCCGGCGAGACCGCTGCAGCGTCCGCGAGGTGCTCGAGGATCGTCGCGACGGTCTCGTCGTCGACCTCGCTGTCGCCAAGTGTCCGGTCCAGCGCGTCGGCAAATCTATCGTCGAGAAGCGGTCCCCCGTCGTCGCCCGCAGCCCTTGCGAGCGTCAGGAGCGCCCCCACCCGGCGGGAACGATTGTCGAGCCCTCGACGGACGGCGGCGAGCGTGCCCGGCGAGTCGCCGAGCGTCGCCACCAGGAGTTCACTCGCCGCGGCGGCGCGGTCGTCCGCCGTCGACGGGTCGGGCCGACGGATCTCGGCGAGATGGACACCGAGTCCGTCGACGTAGTCGGGACCGAACGCCTCACAGAGTATGCGGTGGAGCGCTTGCGCTCCGTCGGGGGCGTGAGTCGCCGGAAGCCCCTCGACGAGCGCCGTCCGCACGTCGTCGAGCCAGGGTTCGATCGCAGCCGGCTCCTCCTGGGCGATATCGGCCAGACACAGCGCGCTCTGCTCGTTCGCCGGTCCCGGCGTCGAGAGGAGGGCGACGAAGTCAGCGATCCGGTCGGCCATGAGTGCGTCTGTGTCGACGTACGCTCGGCGAAACGCGATCACCGCGGCCATCGCCCGTCCGTCGTCGGAGCGATCGATCCGGTCGGCGCGTTCGGACAGCGCCGTCAACAGCGGATCGAGCAACGGCTCGGGGAGGTCGCCGTCCGAATCCCAGATCCCCACACAGATGGTCTCGGCGACGTCCGTCCCCGTCCGCTCCAGCCCGTCGGCCAGCGCGTCGGTGATCCGATTCGGAGCCAGCTCGACAGCGGTCACGAGCGTCTTCGAGACGTCCGTTCTGACGGTCGGGTCGGGGTCGTCGATCACGCCGAGGAGCGGATCGAGCGCGGGTTCGACGGCCGTCGGATCCGCCGCGGCCGCCTTCGAGAGCGCGTTCGCGGCGAGCCGTCGTCGATCTGCGTCGTCGGCGACCAACTGCTCGCCGAGCGCCTCGATCGCGGTTGCCGGGAGGCTCGTCGCCGATCGGCGAAAATACTTCCCGATCGGTGCCTCCGGATACCCGTCGACCGACGATCGGCTGCCGAAGAGTTCGCCGAGACCGGACGGGACGATCGTGGTTCGGTCGGGAAACTCCTCGACCAACCAGGCCAGCGCGGTCACACACTCGGCCGCATCGTTGGGATCAGCGTCGGCCAATCGCTCGCCGACGGCCTTGTGGGTTGGAACGCCGCCGTCTTCGAGCGCCCGGAGACACTCCAGTCCGGCCTCCCGGTCGGGCCGGTCGGCGGCCGCCACGAGATCGAGGATTTCGGCGACGGGAACGCTCTCCGGCCGCGTTCGGCACTCGTCGAGTAGCCTCCGCGCCCGTTCGGTCGGCTCGTCGGACATTTCGGGCCGAGTACGGATCGGTTCGGCAAAAAGCCGTTCGTCCCGGGCACCGGACGGGCAACTATCCTCGCTGTTCGATCGCCCGATCGACGATTCGGCCGCTCGATAGCAACTCGCCGTCGAAGCGCGGCTCACGGGGCGAAGCCCGGTGGACTTCACAGTCGATCCCTCGATCGCTGAGCGCCTCCCGAATCGCGTCGTCGTCGTGGTGTTGATCGTGGCCGAGCGCGATCACGTCCGGGTCGAGGTCTTCGATCGGGCGGAAAATGTCGTCGGGATGGCCCAGTAGCGCCCGGTCGACGACGGCCAGCGCCGCGATCATCTCCCGGCGTTGTTCGCCGGGGATCACCGGCGACGGCTTGTGGGTGACGTTCGAACACCGGGCGACGATCGTGACGAGTTCGTCACCCATCGCGGCCGCCTCCTCGAGGTAGTGGACGTGTCCGGGATGGAGGATGTCGAACGTCCCCTGGGCGACGACGAGGGTCATCGCCACCCGAACCCCTCGTCACGGGCGAGTTCCTCGTCGATGTCCTGCTGATCGAAGTAAAAGAAGTCCTCGCCGGTCGGAAGGTCGACATCGATCACGTCGAGCGTGGTGGGCTTGCCCTGTGGGTCGAACGCCCGCCACGCACGGCGGTCGTAGGGCGCACCGGTGATGATGTGGACTTCACCCCGTCCGAACGTTTCGAGATCCGCCTGACTCGGCTGGAGGACGCCGTTCGGGTGGGAGTGAACTGATCCGAGCGTCCCGGTGTCGTTGGGGACCGCGCTCGTCTTGACCGTGGCGCTGACGGGATTCGACTCCGTTCCGGGGATCACCAGTACGTCGGTGATGACCGTTCCCTTCCGATCGAGACCGAGTTTGCGCGCGCTCTCGCCGCGGAGAAGGCCCATGTACTCGTCAGGGTGGGCATCGTCGGAGGCTTCGAGGATGAACTCTAGCGTCTCCTCGGCGATGCCCAGGAGTTCGTTCGACCGGAACAGTCGCATACCCGTAGATCGGGACCCGCGGATGCTAAACGTTCCGGGTGGGACCGCCGAGGTCCATCCGACCGCTTACTCATGTACCGGCCGCACCCACGGGCGCGAACGCTAAGGACAGAGTTTTACCCGGCGGCTTCAAAAGCGGTACAAGGATGACTGAGGCGAACGGGGCCGGGGAGAACGGAGACGACGACCTGTCCGTCGTCTACGATCTCGCACCCGCCTGCACGGCCGAGGACGTGTCCGTCGGCGAACGATATCACGCGACGGTCAACGGCGTCGTCGACTACGGGGTGTTCGTGGACGTGAGCGATGAGGTCTCGGGGCTGATCCACGAGTCCGAACTCGATCGCGCCTACGATGTCGGCGATAAGCTGATCGCCCAACTCGAGACGATCCGCGACAACGGCGACATGGCGTTCGTCCCCGGTGAACCCGAGGAGTATCGAACCGTCGCCGTCGACGCCGATCCGGACCAACTCCGGGATCGGATCGACGATCTCGAACCGGCCGACACCTCGGTCGTCGAGGGGAAAATCGTCCAGGTCAAACAGACCGGCGGACCGACCCTGTTTCACGTTCGGGATGGCACCGGCGTGATTCCCGCGGCCGCGTTCGAGGAGGCAGGCGTCCGCGCGTATCCTGACGTCGAAATCGGTGATGCCGTTCGCATCAAGGGGATCGTCGAACGTCACGACGGCTCCCGACAGCTCGAAGTGAACTCGCTGACCGTCCTCGACGGAGACGAGGCCGAAGCGGTGACCGAGCGACTCGAAACGGCCGTCGAGGAGTGGGCCGAGCCCCACGATGTCGAACCGCTGATCGAGTGGGACGCAATGCAGCCGCTGCTCGAAGAGCTCGAGGGCGTCGCTCGACTGCTCCGGTCGGCCGTCATCGAGGGGCGGCCGATCAGGGTTCGCCACCACGCCGACGGCGACGGCATGTGTGCCGCCGTTCCCGTCGAGTACGCACTCGAACGGTTCATCGGGGAGGTCCACGAGGACGCGGACGCCCCCCGGCACCTCTTCCGGCGGCTTCCGAGCAAAGCGCCCTTCTACGAGATGGAAGACGCCACCCGCGACCTCAACTTCGCGCTCGAAGACCGGGCGCGGCACGGACAGAAGCTTCCACTGCTGTTGATGCTCGACAACGGCTCGACCGAAGAGGACGTTCCCGGCTACCGTAACCTCGCACACTACGACATCCCGATCGTCGTCATCGACCACCACCACCCCGATCCCGACGCCGTCCAGGATCTCGTTGCAGAGCACGTCAACCCGTACCTTCACGGGGAGGATTACCGGATCACCACCGGAATGCTCTGTGTCGAACTCGCCCGCATGATCGACCCGTCGATCACCGACGAACTCCGGCACGTCCCTGCAGTCGCCGGCATCTCGGATCGGTCCAGCGCCACCGCGATGGCGGACTATCTCGAACTGGCTCGCGAGGCGGGATACGACGAAGACGATCTCAAGGCGATTGGCGAAGCGCTCGACTACGAGGCCCACTGGCTGAAGTACGATCCCGGACGCAACCTCATCGACGACGTCCTCGACGTGGGCTCCGACGATCCGGACCGACACCGCGACCTCGTCGCGTTTCTCTCCGAGCGGTCGACCGAGGCCGTCGATCGCCAACTCGACGCCGCCCTTCCGCACGTCGAGGAGGAGGCACTCGACAACGGTGCCAGGCTGTTCTTACTCGACGTTGAGAACCACGCCCACCGGTTCACCTATCCTGCGCCGGGGAAGACCACCGGAGCCGTCCACGACCGAATGGTCGCCGAGACCGGCGATCCGGTCATCACCATCGGATACGGTCCCGACTTCGCCGTCCTCCGAAGCGACGGCGTCAGACTCGACATTCCCGGGATGGTCGCCGACCTCTCGGCGGAGATTGAGGGCGGTGGCGTGGGTGGCGGCGGCCACCTCGTCGTCGGATCGATCAACTTCGTGCAGGGAATGCGTGATGAGGTTCTCGACGCGCTCATCGAGAAGATGGGTGACGCCGAGATCGACGAGGCGATCGGGAGCGCGACGGCTGCGGCGGAGTGACGCGGACTGCGATTCATTCATCGCTCCTCCTCGAACGGCGTCCACCGGCGGAGCGCGAGCCCCGTCCCGATGACGACCCCGACGGTCACGACGACGACCTCGATCGGGAGTTCGGTTCCCGGTTCGTCGGCATCGGTCGCGTCGGCCCGCATCGCGTCGGTGTAGTACCCGGCGACTGGTTCGCCGTCGACGATGACTGCCACTTCCCGGTTCTCGCGAATCGACGTGTTCGTCCAGTTGACGCTCCCGATCACCGTGGTTCGGTCGTCGATCACGATTCCCTTCGTATGCACTGTTTCGAATCGCGAGCTGGATTCGATCAGTCGGGTCTCGATCGGGAGATCCTCGCGGTCGGCTTTTCGATCGAGCGCGTCGGCGACCGCGGCGTTGTCCTCGCGGACGTACCACTCGCCGCTCAACTGAACCTCGACGTCGACGCCGCGGGCCGCGGCGTCGACGAGCGCGTCGAGAAACGGGTGGCCCTCCCGAACGGAAAGCTGTTGTATGGTAATCGACGTTTCCGCGTCGTCGAGCCGATCGAGTAGTTCGTCCTCGGCGTTCTCCGGTGCCACGACGATCTCGATCGAGTCGGCAGGGTGCTCTTCGATATCGAACTCTTCCGGGTACGTGTCGACCTCGGTCGGCTGATCGTGACGGTCGATCGTGTCGCGGGCGTCCGTCCACTCGACGCCGTCGCGCCATCCCGCGTCCTTCTCGAACGTCTCTGCCAGCGCCTCGGCTGGTTCACCGTCGAGGACGATCCCCCACCCGCGGTTCGATCCGCCGCCCACACCGGTCGGCGACCAGTTTTCGGTGAGGACGACCGCGCGGTCGTCCGCGACCGCGTACTTCGCGTGATGAAACCGATATCGGGTTTTCGGCCCGGTCAGGACGGTCACGTTGACGCCCGATTCGGCGAGTTCGTCGAGTCGTTCCCCCTGCTCTTTCGACACCCCGCCGGCGGGTCCGCCCTCGACGAGCACGTCGACCTCGACGCCGCGGTCGACGGCGTCGACGAGCTCTCGGGTCGTCTCCTCGTCGGACAGCGTGTACGCCGCGAGCAGGATTCGGTCCTCAGCCCCCCGAAGCACCTCATCTGGAATCTCGTGACCGTCCGGGAGGACGAACGTCGTCACAGTCTGGTCCTCGAAACGCTCGACGGGTCGATCGGTCGCACCGAGGGGCACCCACGTCCAGCCGTCGTCAGTTCGCGTCCACACCTGCGACTGTGGCGCACGTTTGTAGGACGTCTCGTCGATCACGTCGTCGCCGGCGTGCAACTCGATCGTGTCCTCGGCGTCGGCGAGTCGGATGCCGCTTCCGACCGAATGGACGGGATCGTCGGTGTGCGTCGCCGCCACGTCGGGATCGGGACTGAACGCGACCCGCCCCTCAACGGTGACGTTCGGGAGCGGCTCGCGATCGTAGCGGTCGGCGAGCGCCCAGCCGTCGAGCGCCGTCTCCGTCGGGAAGTACACGGTCACGTACTCGCCGGGATCACCTGGAGCGACCGGATTCGGGTAGAGTTCGACGAGGTGGGGATCGGATCCGGCGTCGGCCCCGGTCGCGCCGCCGCTGGCGAGGGCCACCGCGAACAGGACCGTGGCGGCGAGGGTGACCAGGGGACCAATGGCGGAGCGCACGCGACGGGTTGGTCCCGGTTTACTATTTGAACCTTCGTCAGCGAGCGGGTGACCGCCCCCCAGAGCGGCGTATCGCGTTCCGGAACGGTGTATCGCGTTCCGGAACGGCGTATCGCGTTCCGGAGGCTTTTTGGGACCGACGCGCACTCGCACGACTATGGAGCCGTACGTGACGTATCTCCGCCTGGCCGGGCTGGCGCTCGGCGTCGTCGGGGCCACGCTGGTGTTCGTCGAGTTCTTCCAGATCCCGGAGTACGTCGAATACCGCGAGAACTTCGGCGATTACAAGGTCAGATTGTCGCCGGACGAACCGGGCGAGTACACGAATATCGGCCGGGTCGGCGCGATACTGATCGCGGTGTCGTTCACCCTCCAGTTCTTCGCCGTGCTGCTCGAGTGATCGGCCGGTCGATCAGGCACCGATCGCCGCTGCGGCCTTCTCGGCCTCGGCCTGGACGAGATACGCGCGGTCGTCCTCGTACCCGTCGAGCGCCGCAAGCGCGTCCTCGGTCCCGATCTGGTTGAGCGCCCACGCGGCGCTGGCTCTGACGGTGTCCTCGTCGTCCTCCTCGACCAGGTCGGCGAGCGGTTCGATCGCCCGTGGATCGCCGATCAGCCCGAGTGCGCGAGCGGCGTTGCTCCGGACATCGTCGTGGTCGGCGGCCAGCAACTGGGCGATCGGCTCGACAGCCTCCTCGCTGCCGATTTCGCCGAGTGCCGTCGCGGTGACCCGCTGGAGGGCGGCGTCGCCGTCGGGGTCGATGTAGTCGAGCAACTGATCGACGGCCTCCTCACTGCCGACCTTCCCCAGCACGCGAATCGCGTCCTGATCCCGGCGCTGGGCGAGTTGGAGCATCGGTTCGAGCGCCTCCTCCGAACCCATCCGCGCCAGCGCGTCCTTGCAATGGTCCTCCATGAACCCGGAGTCGAACGTCTCGAAGCCGAGGACGATCATGTCGGCGCGCCCGCGCTTTTCCCACTCCTTGAGCGCGCTCCACTCCGGCGGGAAGTCCTTGTAGTGGCCGAGCACGTCGTAGAACCCTTCGACCTGTAGCTGTTCGCGGACCGTGAGGTCGTCCCACTCCTCGGCGTCGTCGACCGCGTTCGCGAGGTCGTCGGTCACCGAGAGGAGTTCCGCGATCGTCTCCGCGTCGTCGTCAGGATCCAGCTCGCCTTGATCGACCGCCTCGATCGCTCGATCCAGCGCCGCGGTCAGGGCCTCGATCTCGTCGTCCTCGGAAAGCGTGTCGTCGATGTCGGCTCCGAGCACGTCGTCGACCGCGTCGAGAAACGCCTCGATAGCGGCGCGTACGTCCGGGAGACCGTCCTCGGTCCATCGCGTCCCCTCGATTTCTGATTCGATCCCCTCGACCTCCTCGATCACGTCCTCGGCGTACGGTCCCCGAGCCTCTTCGAGGTCGTCACGGAGCGTCGAGAGGTCGTCTTCGAGCTCCTCGCGTGGATCGTCCGCGTCCTCGTCGTCCTCGTCGGGTTCGGGGAGATCCGCCTCCTCGATGTCCGTCTCGATCGCATCCAGGGTTGCCTCGACCTCGTCGAGATCCGCCTCGGTCTCGGCGTCGGCCAGTTCCGACTCGGCCGCCGCGAGCCGTTCGGCGAGGGCATCGGCATCTTCGGGTTCGTCGTCCCCGTCGCTCATGGTGGTACGTCGGATCAGTCGCCTCAAAGGCGTTTCCCTTCGGTCTCGCTCAGTCGGCAGTCGAGGTCACGTCGCGCCAGTAGTACCGCGGCGCGAGCACGAGGTAGGCGAGCGCCGCGACGAGGAGCAACCGGGGAAACCCGGCGTCGACCGCCCGGGGTGCGATGACGGCTGCCGCCTGGATCGCTCCCATCGCCACCGCGTCGCGGGCGTACAGGTCCGGATACGTGACCCGAGTGACCATCAGATACGAGAATGCGGCCGTTCCGGCGAGCAACACTGCTGGCTCGTTCAGGCCCGCGAGCGCCATCGCGGCGAGGATCGTCGCGGCGAGCGTCGTCTGGACCCCTTCGGTGTGGTCGTTGCCGACGTCCTCGGCGGTGTACAGCCCCAGGCGAACGATTCCCATCCCGACGTACAGTCCCACGACGAGACCAGCCACGACGGTCTCGGTCGAGGGGTCGGTGAGCGAAAACGCCCACCCGTCCTGCGCGACGAAAAAGACCATCATCGCCGGGGCGATGCAGAAGGACACCGCGTCCGCCAGCGAGTCGAGATACTCCCCCGCAGGTGTGCCGCCCCGGTGACGGGCGATCACGCCGTCCAGTCCGTCGGCGATGGCCGCCAGGAGGATCAACCGGGCGGCGAGCTCGGTATCGACCGTGGCGATCACGATGGCAGCGAAGCCGAGAACTGCACTGGACACCGTGACCGCATCGGCGAGTCCGAGCCGGCCGACGAACCGCGGATGCATGTTCGGGCGGCCGCACGCTCTGACCTTACGTCTTCCGTTCCCACTCGGGGCTTCCGTCTTCCGTTCGCACTTGTCGCTTCCATCCTCGGTCAGCGCTTCCGTCTTCCGTTCTCACTCGGCGGGAGACATCGGCGACCCTTTATTGACGGGCCCCTCACGGTCGAGCATGCACCGCCGGGAGTATCTCGCGGGCACGGCCGCGCTCGGCGTCGCGGGGCTAGCCGGCTGTCTCAGTCGTGGCGAGGAGGACGATTACGACATCGGGATGTCCGCGAACGAGTTCCAGCCGGCCGAGTTCGTCGTCGAAGCCGGCGACACCGTCCGCTGGCGAAACACCGGTTCGCGCGGTCACACGGTCACCGCCTACGAGAACGCCATCCCTGAAGATGCCGAGTACTGGGCATCCGGCGGATTCGACTCCGAGGAGGCCGCCCGAGAGGGCTGGGAGGACGGCGAGGGTCTCCTCTATTTCGGCGAGGAGTACGAGCGGACCTTCGAGGTTCCCGGCGAACACTGGTACGTCTGTCTTCCCCACGAGCGCGCACGGGAGTCCGACACCGCGATGGTCGGCGTCGTCGTGGTCGAGGGATAATCGTCTCCGTCCGTGAGGAGGGCAATTTATGATCGAGGGCGCGCCAGATTCACGCGATGTACAAACACGTCGCGCTGCTGGTCCGCAAGGAGGGGCTGAGCCACGACGAGTTCGTTGACCACTGGCAGCACGAGCACACGCCGATCGCACGCGACATCGAGGGCGTCGTGCGCTATCACACGGTTCTGCCGGCCGATCCCGAACACGCGGAGTTCGACGGCATCGCCGAACTGTACTTCGAGTCGCTCGACGACCTCCACGACGCGCTGGGTAGCCCCGGAAGCCGGGATTACGATCCCACGAAGGAGGTCGCTTCGGCCGCTCGTGCGGACGTAGACAACTTCCTCGCGATCGAGGAACGACCCCGGTTCATCGGCGAGGAGGTCGTCCGCAAGGACGAGGCCGACGGGGAGACGGACGGTCTCTACAAGCACTCGGCGTTCCTCGTACGCAAGGAGGGCATGAGCCACGAGGCGTTCCGCGAGTACTGGGAACACGAACACACGCCGCTGGCGACGGACATCGAGGGAGTGGTCCGGTACCACACCGTCTACCCGACCGATCCCGAGAACGCGGAGTTCGATGGCGTCGCCGAACTGTACTTCGAATCGCTCGACGACCTTCACGACGCGCTGGGTAGCCCCGGAAGCCGGGATTACGATCCCACGAAGGAGGTCGCGGCGGCGGCGCGAGCGGACGTAGACAACTTCCTCGCGATCGAGGAGCGACCTCGGTTGATCGGTCGGGAGATCATCCAGAAAAACGAGATCGACGGAATCGAGGGGTACTGACATGGCCGATCCGGACTACGGGAGTCAGGTCCGCGAGGCGTATCCCGAACTCGACGACATCGAGGACGAGCGGCTCCGTGAGCGGGTCGTCGAGGCGTGGGTACTCGGTCTCGAACGCGGCGGATGGCGACACGTCGAGGACATCCCCTACGCCTGGAACATCCACGAGGTGACCAACGTCGAGCACGTTCGGGGGGTGACGAAGATCGCGGTCGAGTCCGCAGGGATTCAGCGGTCGTTCCACGGCGCGGATCCGGACCTCGACGCGATTCGGGCGGCCTGCCTGTTACACGACGTCGGCAAGTGCTACGAGTACGTCGATCACGTCGCGGACGATCTCGTCGATCCCGACCGCGAGTACGCGACCGAGGAGATCCCACACTCGATTTCGGGGTACGCGCTCGCACACGAGGTGGGTTGTCCGCTCGCCGTCCAGCGGGCGATCCCGCACTTTCTCGGCGAAGTTCCGACGCGCACGCTGGAGGCGGAACTCGTCAAGAGCGCCAACAGCGCGTCTTCGAACGCCATCACGCAGGCGACGATGGGACTCAGCCTGAAAGAGTGGGTTGAGAAGTACAGCCAGACGACGGGGTAGGTCGACGGGAATCCGATCACGGCTACCAGGGGATCGATCACGATTGTCAGAGAGTCGATCACGGCTGCCGACCCGCGACCAGATACGCCCCGATCAGGAGCGCCGCCGAGACAACACCACAGAAGGCGAGCAGTCGCCATCCAGCCGCATAGCCCGACGCATCCACGAGAATCCCGAACGCTGGCGGGCCGACCAACCCGCCAAGCGTGAGCGTCAGTTGCGCGGCCGCGGAGGCGCTCCCCGTTTCGGTCTCGGGGACGAGCGCGCCGACTGCCGAGAAGTAGATCCCGCCGAGTCCGAGCGCGAAGAAACCGGCAGCGACGAACGCGAGCGCCACCCCGATCGTCGTTTCCGCGATCGGCAGCCAGAACAGCAAGACTGCGGCGAGGATGGTCTGGACGAGCAGGATGCCGAGCGTCCGATGCCACGCCGGCCCGCTGAGCGCGTCGGCCAGCCAGCCGCTCGCCACGCGCCCGACGCTTCCTGAAGCCTGCGCACCCGCGAGGACGACGCCGGCGAGACCGACCGCGAGCAGGACGTCCTCGGTGAGATACAACACCGCGTAGCCGGTGGTCGTGTAGCCCATCGCACCGAGGAAGATCCCGGCGACCACGAGCAGACGGTAGGCCGGCAGACGGAGCAGTCCGCGAAACGAGGGAACCGACCGCTCCCCTCCGACCGCGACGGTCGGGTAGGTGAGCGCGAACGCGAGCGTTACCCCGATCCCGAGTGCCGCGACCGCGAGAAGCCCCCCTGACCAGCCGAACTGCGTCCCGGCGAACCACGTCAACACGAGCGCGCTGCCCGCGCTTCCCGCAGTGACGCCGACCTGTTTGATACCCATTCCGAGGTTGCGCCGCTCGGCGGGAACCCGGACGAGGATCGCGCGGGTCGTTCCGGGGCTTGCGGTGGCGTAGAGCGCGCCGACGCCGAACGCGACCGGAAGGAGGATGGCGAACGTCGGCGCGAGAGCGATGGCGGCTGTCCCGATCGAGAGGCCCGCGAGACCGACCAGCAGGGCCCGACGCTCGCCGTGTACGTCCATGAGTGCGCCGACGGGGAGGAGGGCGATCGCGTAGCCCGCCGAGAGGACGCCGAGGACGATTCCAACCTCGGTGTGTGAGGCTCCGAACCCCTCTCGGAGGTACGGCGTGGCGACGTAGAGCGCGTAATAGCACATGCTGGCGGCGACGTGCCACACCGACACCGCGCCGACGATCCTGGCGAACGATCCCGTCATCACGGTGACGTTCGGACGACCTCGGGGAAGGTCTTTCTCTCCCTGCAACCGAGACGGTGGCCGACCACGGGTTCTTTCATCGGAGAGTCCGTGGGGCGCGTCATGGTCGAACGCGTGACGATTGGAGATCTGACACCGAACGACGATCCCGACCGGGGCCGCCGCTCATTCTCCCTCGCAGATGCACTCGACGCCGAACACATGGCTCCGCGCGTGTGGGAGTACGACGAGGGCGGGACGAGCAACCGCCACTACCAGCGCGAACAGGAGGAACTCTACTGTGTTCTGGACGGTCGATTCGAGTTGGACATCGAGGCCGAGACGCTGACACTAGAGCCCGGTGAGTACGCACTCGTCGAGCCATCTGAAACCCGACAACTCTCCGCGGTCACCGACGGTCGAATCCTGATCGTCGGCGCGCCGAACGTTCCGGGCGACGGCGTTCCGGTGAACGAATCGGATGACGGCGTTCCGGAGAGCGAGTGACCGGAAAGGTTCATTAGCTGTGGTAAACAACGTATACACATGAGTTCGAAGATGGTCAGGCTCGACGAGGGAGTCTACGAGCGGCTCAGACAGGAAAAGCGGGAGGGTGAGACGTTCTCGGATGCGGTCGATCGGTTGCTCGACGATGTCTCGCTGCTCGATCTGGTCGGAATCTATTCTCGGGAGGAGGTCGACGAGATCGAACGATCGCTCGCGGAGACGGAATCCCGTGACCGGGCGAACCGGCGCAGTGAACGTAGATGATCCTCGACACGACAGTTCTCCACGATCTCATGTACGGGAAGGAGGACGCGATTGCCAGCGTTAGTGCCCTCGAGGCCGACGACATCCCTATCAAGCTGTCGTCGATGACGGTGTTCGAACTGTACTATGGTGTCGGCTACACCGACAAATCCGACATCGAACGCCAGAAGGTCGAACACGTCCTCCGTTCGATTCCCATCGTCCCGCCCGATGAACGTATCATGCGACGGGCCGGAACACTCGACGGGAAACTCGAATGTGACGGCCTAAAAACGGGGCAATCTGACCTGATTATCGGTACGACCGGCGTCGTGCTTGACGAACCCGTGCTGACGCGCAACGTCTCCGACTTCGAGCGGATTCCGGAACTGCGGGTCGAGACGTACTAGGTGTCAGCCAGCCTCAGATCGGCTCCAGTCCTGCCTCCTCACGCAGCGTGTTCGCGTACTGTCTGAACCC
>SKSS01000095.1 GCA_007122875.1 Salinarchaeum sp.
TAGAGCCGGACGCGTACTTTTCGGCGACAAAGATGGAGTGGTTGCTGTCGGAGGTCGACGGGATTCGCGCCCGCGCCGAGCACGGCGAGGTGTTGTTCGGGACGGTCGACTCGTGGCTCGTCTACAAGCTGACGGGACGGCACGTGACGGACGTAACCAACGCCTCCCGGACGATGCTGTTCGATCTCGCCGACCTCTCGTGGGACGAGGAGCTCCTCGACGAGTTCGACATTCCACGGGCGGCGCTTCCCGAGATTCGCCCGTCGATCGAGCCTGAGGGATACGGAACGACCGATCCCGAGGGCGTTCTCGGCGCGGAGATTCCGGTTGCGGCCGCCCTCGGCGATCAACAGGCCGCGCTGTTCGGGCAGGCCTGCTTCGAGCCGGGAGACGCGAAAAACACCTACGGGACGGGCAGCTTCCTGCTGACGAACACGGGCACTGAGCCGGTACGGAGCGATCACGGACTGCTCACGACGGTCGCGTTTCAGCGGGTGGGCGAGCGGCCCCGGTACGCGCTAGAGGGGGCGATCTTCGTGACCGGCGCGGCCATCGAGTGGCTCGCGGAGATCGATCTGATCGCCGACCCGGCCGAGAGCGAGGAACTGGCCCGGCGGGTCGACGACACCGACGGCGTCTATTTCGTCCCGGCATTTCAGGGCCTCGGCGCGCCACAGTGGGACGGGCGTGCCCGCGGAACGATCGTCGGGCTGACCCGTGGCACCCGTCGAGAACACGTGGTACGTGCGGCCCTGGAGGGGATTGCGTTTCGGACCCGTGACGTCGTCGAGGCGATGGAAACCGACGCCGGAATCGAGATCGATCGACTGCGCGTCGACGGCGGGGCGATCCGCAACGACGAACTCTGTGCGATTCAGGCGAACGTTCTCGGCTCCGAGATCGTCCGTCCAACGGTGCAGGAGACGACGGCCGCCGGTGCGGCGTTCGCGGCTGGGCTGGCGGCTGGGGTCTGGGAGGGATACGACGATCTCCGGCGGAGCCAGCGAATCGACCGGACGTTCGAGCCCGACATCGATCCCGCGGTCGCCGAGACCCGGTACGAACGATGGATCGAGGCGGTCGAGCGTTCACGAGACTGGGCGCGAGAGGGATGAGGAGCCGTCTGTGTTCGATGAGTCGTCCATCGAGCACAACGTCACAGTTCACCCCGTCGAGATCAGGGCAATCAGCCTTCACTGGTCTGGGATCGGAGCCGACACTCCCGGCGGAACGACGATTCGCAAGACGCCAGCGGGTGCGAACGTGACCGCGGTTCCGACGGGGACGGTTCCGACGGCGCGGTCGTCGGCGTACAGCGTGACCTCGTAGTCGTCGCGGACGACCTGAAGGGAGAGCGATTCGGGTGGGACTACCCACCGATCGGGATTGACCGCGAACGGCGCGATCGGGACGACGGCGACGACGCCCGATCCCGGCGCGAGCAACGGGCCGCCGGCCGCGTGCGCGTACTCACTGCTTCCGGCCGGGGTGGCGACGACGATGCCGTCGGCTCGAACGGCGTCGACGCGTTCGCCGTTTCGACCGAGTTCGAACTCGGAGATACGGGCGGGTTCGCTCGTCACGAGCGTCGCGTCGAACAGCGCACGGCCGGCCGGTTCGTCGCCGATCGCGATCCGGAGGATCGGACGCTCGACGAGGGGTGGATCGCCGTCCCGAAGCGATCCGAGCGCTTCGTCGATGTCCCTCGCTGGCGTCGATGGGAGTCCCTCACCCGCATCGATGGGAAGGACGGGGATGCCGACCCCGCGGCGAGCGAGCGTGAGGAGCGCTCGCTCGCCGAGTGCGATGAGTACATCGGGGTCGGCGTCGAGCACCGTGTCGAGGTCGTCCGGGCCCGCTGTGTTCGCATCGGCGCGCCCCGTGACGCTGGAACCAACCGCCGTCACGCCCGCGCGCTCGGCGGCAGTTCGAAGGCTCCGCTCACCGAGCGTCCCCGCACCGTCGTCGACGGCGTTCGGGTAGCTGACGATCCCGATCCGGACGTCCGCGCCGTCGCCCTGTCGCTCCATCGGTGGAAGTGTGCGCGGGGCAGGTGAAAAGCCTCCGGGTTTCGAACGGCGGCTCTTCCTACTCGTCGTCGTACGGCCAGTCGCCGATGACCTTCATGCCCTCGGCTTTGTTCTGCTGTTCGAGCGCCCGCGCGATCTCCTCGGGTGCGCGGTGGGCGACCTCGAAGCCGTCGGCGGCGAGTTCGACGGTGAGATCGGCGAGCAGGATCGAGTGCGTCCTGAAGTCGCGCGAATCCACCTTATCGAGGGTGTCGGCGTGGGTGTGTCCCCAGCCCCGGCCCTGCTCGCCGGAGGCGCTGCTGGCGTGGTAGCCCGGAACGCCCCACTTCACGAACGGCCAGTGGTCGCTGTGTGGGCCCTGACGTGGGACGGCGTGGATTGGGTGATCGAAGCGCTCCGAGACGGTCGCAGCGGCGTCTTCGAGTTCGGGGAAGCCGTGGGTCAGTAACTGGAGGTCGCGGGCCCTACCGACCCCGTCGTTGTTGACGATCGCTTTGATCGCGTCGTGGTCCGTGCGGTCCGCGTAGTGGCTCGACCCGACGAGACCGACCTCCTCGGAACCGTACGCGATGAAGTGAACGCGGGTGTCAAGTTCGTCCTCGCGCGCGGCGAGCGCCTCGGCGATTCCGACGAGGACGGCGGTGCCGGCCCCGTTGTCCATCGCCCCCTCCGCGATATCGTGGGCATCGACGTGGCTCGTCACCAGCACCTGCTCGTCGGTGTCCGGCCCGAGTTCGGCGTGGACGTTCCGGCTGGTCGCATCGTGAACCTCGGCGTCGACCTCGACGGTCACCTCCTCGCCGTCGTAGCGCCGGGCGAGACGTGCCCCGACCTCGCTACTGACGCCGACCGCAGGAATGTCGCCGATCGGGTCGTCGTTCGTCCCAACGCTCCCGGTCGGGGGAAGTTGCCCCTCGACGTGGTTGCGGTAAATGAACGCCACGGCTCCGCCCTCGACGGCGTAGTAGTACTTCTCGCGTCGGTGGATGTACCGGTCGTGATGAGAGGGAACGTCGCTTCGGGCCATGACGACCTTGCCGTCCACGTCGGCGGCCTCGTACTCCTCGGGGGTTCCATAGCCGACGTCGACGAGTTCGGCCGTCGCCTCGTCGCTCGGACTTCGTGGGAGTGCGATGCAGTCTTGCTCGTCGCCGCCCGCGACGACCCGGCTCGAACCACGGGTCCACCCTTGAATGTCGTACTCCGAGAGGTGGGCGTTTCGTGCGCCGACGGACGCCAGCACGTCGCGGGTCGCCTCCGCACCGTTTCGTTCGCCCTCGCTGCCGGCCAGTCGGGGGCTGACGTCTACGAGCGTCTCCAGGAGGTCCATCGAGGTCGTGCTTGCGAACGCGTCGCCGATCCAGCGTGTCATGGGTGAGCAGATGCTGGCGGGTCGGTAAGGGGTTGGGAACGGGGAGGGGCTTACCGGGAGTCGGGAGGGATGACTGGGACCCAACGCTTCACGGCGACGGAGCACGAAGCGCACTCGAAGCGATATGACCGACGAACTCCCACCGATCGAGGAGCGACGTTCCGAAGACCACCACGGCCACGACCTGATCGATCCGCTCGGGGTCGCGATCGTGACCGTCTCCTCGTCTCGAGCGGAAGCGGACGAAGAGGGCCACGAAGCCGAGGACCCCGGCGGCGACGAAATCGCCTCGATCCTCGACGCCGCCGGCCACGTGGTGACCGTGCGTGAACTCGTAGCGGACGACCACGTCCGTGTCGGATCGACCGTCAGCGCCCTGATCGACCGTGAGGACGTGAACCTCGTGGTGACGACCGGCGGGACGGGTGTCACCCGCGACGACGTGTCCCCGGACGCCGTCTCCGAACTGTTCGATCGAACGCTCCCCGGCTTCGGCGAACTCTTCCGGATGCTCTCATACGAGGAGGTCGGCTCGCGTGCGATGGCATCCCGGGCGACCGCCGGTATCGTCCGCGGGGTGCCGGTGTTCGTGCTTCCGGGCAGTGTCAACGCGGTTCGACTCGCCACCGAGGAGCTGATCGCTCCCGAGGCCCCGCACCTGGCCGGGCTAGCGACGCGTCATCGATTCGAGTGACCGGCGTCGGTTTCTTGGTCCTCCACCGCAGCACGCCCGTGTTGCCGGATTTGGTGGTCTGAACGCCCGTACTTCCGGATTCCCAAGGCTTACACCACTTCCGTGATAGTCCCGTCCGAGTGTCCGTGGTCAATCTTTCCCCAACACTTTCGGACGTACTGGACATCGAATATCCGGGTCCACCCGCGTGGTCCGACGACGGCGAGTTCCTCGCAACACTCGTCCACGTAGACGACGATCAGGTGCTGTTGATCGCCACCCCGGACGGCGACGCTGAGTGGCACGTTCACCCCGCCGGCGGCGTCACCGAGTTCGCGTGGTCGCCCACCGATCCTCGGCTCGTCGCGGCGACCGACGACGGCGAGGTGCTGGTCGTCGATCCGACGGAGCGAACGACCCGTCGACTGACGTCCGCGCCCGGCGGAGACGCCGCCCTCACGTGGGGGCCCGACGGCGAACGGATCGCGTGCTACCGCGACGGCGTCCCGTGGGTGGTCCACGTCGACGAGCCGGACGCCGAGGGGTTCGACGTACCCGAACGCGGGTCGTTTCTCGGCGAGGCGCGGATGTTCGCCTGGACCGATGAGGGGGACGCACTCGCCTACCGATTCGTCGACCGTGACGCGAAGCAACTCGGCGTGATCGATCTCGACGATGGCTCGCTCGCGTGGCGAACCCGAACGCCTCGATCGAGTCACACCCCTGCCTGGATCGCCGACGGACGGCTCCTGTTCGAGCGAAACGGCGAGAAGGGAACGGTTCGACAGTTGATCGTCGCCGATACGGAACACGGTGAGGAGACGATCTGCTACGAGGAGCGAGACGAGGAGCGGGGCACTGCCTCGCGGGGCGCGCCGAGCGTCTCCCCGGATGGCACCCGATTCGCGGTCGCACTTCCCGACGACGGCTGGGAACACCTCTACCTGTTCGATCCCGGCCGGGGCGAACGTCGACAGCTCACCCGTGGCCGATTCGAGGACAAGGGACTCGCTGGATCGAGTCCGCAGTGGGTCGACGATCGGACGCTGGTGTTCGCCTCGAACCGGAACGGTCTCACTCACCGAGGGCTGTTCGCGTTCGACACCGAAATCGGCGAGACGCGAACGATCGTGGATTCGGACGGGACGAACGTCCATCCGGCACCGTCACCTGACGGCACCCGGATCGCCTACGTCCACGCCGACCGGGAAGTCTCCCCTGAGATCCGGGTGTCGTCGATAGCCGACGACGGCGAAGAACCGATCTGCGTCACCCGATCGACCGTTCGCGACTGGGAGACGCCGCCGATCGAGCCCGAACCGGTGCAGTTCGAGGGGCCGGACGGACTGGAGATCGACGGATTCGTCCTCGATCCGCGGGACCATCCCGCCGTCGACGACGACGCGACGGACCTCCCCGGCGTAGTGTACGTCCACGGCGGGCCGATGCGCCAGATGCGCGACGGCTGGCATCCCGGCCGGTCGTACGGGATCGCCTATGCGGTCCAGCAGTACCTCGCGGCGCGAGGCTACGCGGGGATTCTGGTCAACTATCGGGGCGGAATCGGCTACGGCAAAGAGTTCAGACAGGCGATCGCCGGGTCACGCGGCCACGAGGAGATCGAAGACTGCGTCCGGGCCGGTGAGTTCCTCGGCGAGCAACCCTACGTCGACGAGGACTCGATCGCCATCTGGGGGCTGTCCTACGGCGGCTACGCGACCCTCCAGTCGCTCGGGACCCATCCGGATGCGTTCGCCGTTGGGGTCAACCTCGCGGGGCTGGCCGATCTGGCGAACTACCGGGAGTGGGCCTGCGACACCAAGTCTCCCGAGGAGGCCTCCGCACAGACGGTCACGCTCGGCGGTGCGCCCGACGAAGCGCCGGAGGCGTGGGCGGAGGCAAGCCCCATGACTCACATGGAGCGCTATGAGTCGCCGCTGTACAACTTCCACGGAACCGCCGACGCCTACGTGAACGTCGACCAACTCGACATCGTCGTCGATCGCCTGCTCGAACTCGACAAGGAGTTCGAAGCTGAATACTACCCGGACGAAAATCACGTCTTCCGCAAGCGGTCCGTCTGGCGGCGCACGATCGAGAAGATGGAATCGGCGTTCGACGAGCACCTCCGGTAGAGCCCGTCATCGGCCGGTTTCGTACTCGTTACCCACTACGGCCGTTCCCCCCATCCGGGACATCCACCCGCAGACGTTCACTCACGGCCATCCACCCGCAGACGTTCACTCACGGCCATCCACCCGCAGACGTTCACTCACGGCCATCCACCCGCAGACGTCCACTCACAGCCGACCCACTGAACGGGCCGAACGGGACGAGGATCACGGCGATTCAGCGAATCGGGCTGTTTTGCGACTGTTTGAGAATCCGTTTGCTTCCAGGACGACCGTTTCGTTACCACATCGTTCTGACGACGATCGTCGTATAAACCGCTTCGCTGGCAGATGGTAGCACACTATCGACGGTGACGATTCTTCGATGACGTTCCCGAAAACCGGTCAAATTCTGAAGAACCGTATCTACCAACGGGATAAAACCGAAGATTCCTGTGAGAAGAACGGATTTGAGAATCACTTATCTACCTAACCCTCGTTTCCACTGTTGAACCTTCGGTGGTTGAATGGCAAGTCTGCCACAAAATATCAAATCAGCGATGGACGTGGACGGGTCGGACTCGACCGCAATGAGTCGCGAGGAACTCGTCGAGTGCTACCGTCTCCAGGTGCTCGCCCGAACCTTCGACGAGAAGGCGGTTTCCCTGCACCGGCAGGGCCGAATCGGGACGTACGCTCCGCTCGCGGGCCACGAGGCGACACAGGTCGGCGCGGCGATGGCGCTCTCGCCCGAGGACTACTGTTTTCCGACCTATCGCGATCACGCCATCTACCTCGCCCGTGGCGTCGACCTCGCGTCCGTACTCACCCACCTCCGGGGGGCGGGCAACTACGTCGACCGGGCGGATCCGGAGACCGTCCGGACGTTCCCGCCGACGATTCCGATCGCCACCCACCTGCCACACGCCGTTGGCGTGGGGATGGCGGCCGACTATCACGACGATGACGTGGTCGCACTGGCGAGTTTCGGCGACGGAGCCACCAGTGAGGGGGACTTCCACGAGGCGCTGAACTTCGCGGGTGTGTTCGACGCCCCGGTGGTGTTTCTCTGCCAGAACAACGGCTACGCGATCAGCACGCCCTTCGAACGCCAAACGGCCAGCGAGTCGATCGCGATCAAAGCCGACGCGTACGGCATCGAGGGGGTTCGCGTCGATGGAACGGACCTCCTCGCGGTCTACGAAACCGTCTCCGAGGCACTCGCTCGCGCTGGCGACGGCGACGGCCCGACGCTCGTGGAGGCGGTCGCGTACCGCACGGGGGCTCACACCACTACGGACGACCCGACGAAATACCGGGACGAGTCCGAAGCCGAAGAATGGCCTGATCCAAACGAGCGGACCCGTCAGTATCTGGTCGACGCGCACGGCTGGACTGACGAGGCGGACGCGCAGGTCCACGAGTGGGCCGACGACCGCGTCCAGCACGCGGTCGAGGAGGCCGAAACCGCCGACCCGTACGATCTCGACGACGCCTTCGAGAACGTCTACGCACGGCCACCGGCGTCGGTACTCGAACAGCGTGAGGAAGTCGTAGACGATCCGTCCGTTCGACGGTAGCGTTCGCCCCTCGTCACCGCCGGCCGGTCGGCGAAAACAGTTAGAGCGTTCCTTCGGCTTTCAGCCCCTCGATCACGTCGTCGACGAGCGACTCGACGTCCTCGTAGGGGAACTCCTGGTGACTGCTCAGCTTGGTCGCCAGCTCCATCGCCGTGAGCTGTACGTCGCCAGCCTCGAAGCGGGTGCTCGGACCGTTCGGAAGTGCGGGGACGAGTTCCATCTGGTTGTTGACCGGATAGTCGGCCCCTTCGAACGCCTCGGTGAACTGCTCGCGAAGTTCCTCGGTTTCGTCTGCCATGGTAGCTACCAGTCCCACTGCCGGCAAAAACGTTCTGGAACGACGAGAAACGAAGGGCTGGTTTACCGCGATTATTACCGACTCGGTGTCACGGCCGTCGCCCGAGCGGTCCGCACACCTTTATCCGGGTACGCCCTACGCGGACACATGCGGATCGCCGTCCTCGGGGCTGGGTACGCCGGCCTCACGCTGGCCCGCCGACTCGAACGGACCCTCCCGACAGACGTCGACCTGACGGTCGTCGACGACACCGGCGACCACCTCGTCCAGCACGAACTCCACCGGGTCGTCCGGCGTCCGTCCCTCGCCGAGGGAATCACCGTCCCGCTGTGCAATGTCCTCGATCGTGCCGAGATCGTTGAGGCACGCGTCACCGGTGTCGACCCGGACGCCAAGCGAGTTTCGTTGGCGGGCCGCCCCCCGCTCTCGTACGACGTGGCGGCCGTCTGCCTCGGAGCCGTCACGAACTTCTTCGATCTCCCCGGCGTCGCCGAGCACGCGACGCCGCTAAAGCGCGTCCCACACGCCCGAACGATCCGGGCAGACTTTCTCGACGTGCTCGACGGAGGGGGCCGAACCGTCGTCGGCGGGGCGGGGCTCTCCGGCGTGCAGGTCGCGGGCGAACTCGTCGAACTGGCTCGCGAGGCGGACGCCGACGCGGAGATCGTCCTGCTCGAACGGGAAGACGAGGTCATCCCCGGTTTCCCGCCCGAATTTCGACGGGCGGTCCGCGACGAGTTGGTTGAGCGGGGCGTGAGCGTTCAAACGGATCGGACGGTCGTGGGGGCGACCGAGGACGCGGTACGGCTGGGCGAAGGCAGTGAGCTTCGATACGACCAGCTGATCTGGACCGGCGGGATCTGTGGACCAACGGCGTTGAACGGCCATCGGCCGCTCGTCCGTGACACGCTCGCGGTAGACGACCGTCGGACGTTCGTCGTGGGGGACGCCGCTCGCATCGTCGATGCCGACGGGGAGGCAGTCCCGGCGAGTTCACAGTCGGCGATTCGGGCGGCGAGGGCGGTCGCTCGGAGCATCACATCGATCGTCGAATACGAGCGGAACGGCGGGCTGTTCGAGCCCCGCCCCGAACCGTTCGTCTTCGACTCGCCGGGCTGGCTCGTGAGCGTGGGTGACGGGGCCGTCGGGCTGGTCGGTGGACAGGTCGTTCGAGGACCGCCGGCCCTGGCGCTCAAAGCGACCGTCGGGGGTGGCTACCTGTCGTCTGTCGGTGCGGTGACGAACGCGGTCGAGTTGGTCTACGAGGAGCTTGGAATCGGGTAAGCGCTCGGCGTGTCCAGTGTCCCAATCAGACGCCCGGTACGCCGACCGCCTCGAACTCCGTGATCCCGAGGATCGCGAGCACGTAGAGGACGATCAGGATGGAGAGCCACGCGATCAGCGCGATCGCAACGGCGTCGATCCACCCACCGGGATAGCGCCAGTTGATCACGGCGATGTACGCGATCAGTACGAGCAAGGGGCCGAGCAGCGGGATCCACCCCACGAAGAGCCCCGCGATGGCCCACACGATCGCCCCGAGCAACGCCGTGACGATGGCATACGTGTAATCGTCAGCGTTGACGACAACGCGCGCACCGATATAAATGCCGAGTGCGCCGATCAGCAGGCTGATGACGAACACGACGAGGCTGGCGAGTACCATAGCGAACATCCGACGAGGACCCGGTTTGCTATGCGGCGCTTAGTCGCCGTTCGGTCGTGACTATAACCCTGGCAAACGCTGGATCAACGGAGATGACTTGGAGGCGCGGATTTTTATCGTTGGCCTCCGTTGAGTCGGTTGATGCGTCACGCACAGGGACCCCTTCTTTCGATCGACGTGGGAGAGCGAACCGCCGAAACCATCGACATCGACGACCGGCTGGCCGAGTTCGTCGGTGGCCGTGCGCTCGCGACCAGCCTTGCTCACGAGCGGATTCCGTTCGACGCCGACCCGTTCGGCCCCGAGAACGCCGTCTACCTCTCGACTGGGCCGCTCCAGGTGTCGGAGATGAGCTTCACGGGCCGGATGAACGCGACTGCGCTGTCGCCACTGACCGACGGCCTCCTGTCGACGAACGCGGGAGGCTATCTCTCGCGAAACTTCGCCGATACGGGGCATCCGATCGTCGAGATCACCGGCGAAAGCGACGAACTGCTCGCGATTCACGTCACTGACGAGGGCGTCGAGTTCGAGGAGGTGCCGGAACTGGCGGGGGCGCTCGTCTCCGAAGTCACCGAGGAACTTGATGAGCGCCACGGGCTGGAGGCGGAGAACCTGGTCACGATCGGACCGGCGGGTGAGAACCTCGTCCGGTTCGCCTGCCTGATGACCTACGACAGTCGTGCGTTCGGCCGCGGCGGACTGGGTGCCGTCCTTGGATCGAAGAACGTCAAGACGATCTCGTTCCGCGGAGACTCCCCGCCGGAGATCGACATGCCGAGCGACGCGCAGATGGAGGTCCACCGGGAGGCGGCCACCGCCGACGACATGATGAAACGGCAGGGGACGACCTCGGGGACGGAGTTCATCAACGACAACTTCTCGCTGCCGACCCGGTACTTCTCGGAGATGAGCTTCGAGGACGTCGAGGGGATCGGCGGGAACGCCGTCGAGGAGAAAAAGTACAAGAAGGGGGCGTGTTCGGTGTGTGCGTTCGCCTGTAAGCTCCCGACCCGCGACGAGGAGACCGGCCTCGAAACAGAGGGCCCGGAGTTCGAGACCGTGTTCTCGTTCGGCTCGAACACCGGCATCGGAAACGTCGTGGACGTGATGCAGTCGAACGAACTGTGCGATCAGCTCGGCATGGATACGATCAGCTGTGGGAACACGGTCGCCGCCTATCTCGCGTCCGAAGACGAGTTCGGAAACGCCGACCTCGTTCACGAGACCGTCGAGAAGATTGCCCACCGCGAGGGGATCGGCGATAAACTCGCGGAAGGCGTCGAGCGCTGTCACGAGGAACTCGGCGTTGACAACTGGACGATGAAGGGGATGTCCTTCGCGGCCCACGACGGCCGTGCGCTCCATGGCCAGGGTCTCTCGTATGCGGTCGCCAACCGCGGCGCAGACCACATGTACGCATCGATGCTCTCGTTGGAGTACGACGGAACCCTCCCCGCAGAGGGGCTCGACGACAAGGCCGAGGTGCTGATCCAGCGTGAGAACTACAACGCGTTCCGCGACACCGGCATCGTGTGTGCGTTCGGCAGCGGCTACGTCACCGACGACTACCTCGAAACCCTGTTCGACGCCGAGATGGACGATCTGCTCGCCGTCGGCGCGAAGACGGTCGAACTCGAACGGCACTTCAACAACCAGCGCGGGATGAATCGGGGTGATGACGAGGACATGCCCTACGAGCTGCCGGACTTCGAGAGCGCGCTCGATGAGTACTACGAACTACGCGGCTGGAACGACGACGGCACCGTTCCGGACGGGGACGTGGCGGAGTACGCGAGCGCGGACTGAACGGTCCGAACGCCGTTTTCGGTTGCAGTCGATTCGCTTCCGGGCCGTGCCGGTCGCTCAGTCGCCGTTGTTCGATCCCTCCCAGTGGCGGGCGGTTGGCGCGCGCCGGGCCGCGCAGCGCTCGCAGAAGCGAGCGCACGCGGCTCAGCACGCGCCACCCGCCACCAAAAGACGGGATTCTGCGCGAACCACTCGTCCATTCTCCGCCACTCTCGGCAGTTCATCCGCCCTTCACCGGGGGAGCCGCCCGAAGCACGTCACCATCGGAGAGCGACGTGTCGAGGCCCTCCAGATGGGCGACGTTCTGGCGGTTCCGGGTCAGGTTGATGCCGTCGGCAATCCCGTCCCCGTCGAGCAGGCGGTCGGCCAGTTCAGGATGGTCCGCTCCAAGATGATCGATCGCATCCCCCACGGTCGCGCCCTCGGGGAGCGAGACCGGGAGCGACTTCTCGCCAACCGGCTCCCGAAGCGGTCCGAACAGGTGTACCTCGATCTCCATGGGGTGTGGTTGGACCGGGATCGACATGAGGTCCGCGGTCGGGCGGAGCGAGCGAAATATCCTTGGCCTCGGCCCGCTCAGATCCGACCGTGCAGGTCACGATCCGCTGTTACGGCCGGTGGCGTGTGGCGATCGGCGAGCGGACGGTTTCCCTCGACCTCGACGAGGGGGCGACCGTCGGTGACGCGCTCGCGTCGCTCGTCGATCTCGACTCGGCGGTCACGGACGGCGATGGCCCGGTCGTGTTGAAAGAGGGCACGAACGTCCGGCACCTCGACGGCCGCGACACGCCGCTTTCCGACGGGGATACGGTCGCGTTAGGCGACCCGATTTCGGAGTAACGCTGGCTTATCGCCGACAACCCCACGAACCGATGCGTCCGGATCGATCGACCGGCGTGCTGGGAGGAAAGCGGCGGGCCTAAGTACGGTCGGTCGAAGGGACACACAAGAGGTATCGTCGTGGATTCGTCCAACCGTTCCCCCCAGCTCGCGGACGCCCTCGCCGTCACCACGCTGGGCGCGTATCTGCTGATCGTCGTCGGCGCGACGACTGCGCTCGCCGACGCGACCGCTGCGTGTCAGACGTGGCCCGGCTGTAACGGGCAGTGGATTCCGACCTCGTCCGAGCCGTTGCTGCTGATCGCGTGGGGCCACCGGGTCGCCGCGCTCCTCGTCGGTCTGCTCGTTCTCGGAACGGCGATCCTGACGTGGCGGAGCGATACCGGAACGAAGGTCCGTGCTGCTGTCGCGGTCGCGGTTGCGCTCTATCCGGTTCAGGTCGGTCTCGGCGCGCTGGCCGCGACTGCGAGTACGCCGGCTTTGCTCTCGGCGGCCCACCTCATCGTCGGCGTCGGAATCTTCGCCGCGCTCGTCGTCGGACTCGCGTGGCGACTCTCCGAGACGACTCCCGAACGGGCCGTCACCGCGGACGCAGAGCCACAGCCGAATCACGATGCGACGCCGGAGGCGGCCGGACGTCCGACTGTGGCCGATTCGGGAGGGGGGATCGATCGTGGGAAACGGATCGTTGCGGCCTACGTGAGCCTGACAAAGCCCCGGCTGATGTGGCTGCTGTGTCTCGTCGCGGCCGCCGGAATGGCACTCGCCGCCGGGCCGAACCTCCGACTCGGAACCGTCGTCGCGACCCTCACCGGCGGCGTCCTCGCGATCGGTGCGAGCGGGACGTTCAACCACGTCCTGGAGCGGGACATCGACCGGAAGATGGCCCGAACCGCCGACCGTCCGACCGCCACCCACGAGATCCCCGTCCGTAACGCACTCGCGTTCGGTTTCGTCCTCACGGCCGCGTCGCTCGCCGCGTTCCTGACCGTCAACCTGCTCGCGACTGCGCTCGGACTCGTCGCCATCCTCTTTTACAGCGTCGTCTACACGCTGTTGCTCAAGCCGAACACGGTTCAGAACACCGTCATCGGTGGGTTTGCTGGTGCGTTGCCCGCGCTCATCGGCTGGGCAGCCGTCACCAACGAGATCGGACTGCCCGCGCTCGCGCTCGCCGGCGTGATCTTCCTGTGGACGCCCGCGCACTTCTACAACCTCGCAATGGCGTACAAGGAGGACTACGAGCGCGGCGGCTTCCCGATGCTCCCGGTCGTCCGCGGCGAGGCCGTCACTCGACGGCACGTCCTGTACTACCTCGGGGCGACGCTCGTCGGTGCGGCTGCACTCACGGCGATTGCCGGTCTCGGCTGGCTCTACGCCGCCACCACGGTCGCGTTCGGGGCCGTCTTCCTGTGGGCGGTCGTCCGCCTCCACCGCGACCGCACCCGAGCGGCGGCCTTCCGCGCGTTCCACGCCTCGAACGCCTACCTCGGTGCGCTGTTGGTCGTGATTCTCGTCGAGGCGCTCGTACTGTAGGATGGAATCGCTCGAACACTTCGTGATCGGCTCGGTGGCCGCCGCCCTCGCGCTCGTTCCTCTCGCCGAGCGGTTTTCCATTCCGGTGTTACTCGTGCTGTTCGCGGTCGGTGTCGTGCTGAGCGTCCTGATCGACCTCGATCACTTCGTCCTCGCTCGACTTCGCGTCGGCGACTGGCGACACCTCCGTCGGGTTCTCGGCGATCCGACGAACGCCCTCTCCGGACAGGGGTGGATCTTCGAGGGCGTCGAACTCGAACGCGAACGGCTGGTGAGCCATCTCGTCGTGGGACTCGTGCTGGTCGGGGTCGGAGCCGCACTCAACCCGGCGGCCGGGGCGTTCCTGGCCGCCGTGATCGCGGTTCACGTCGTGTGTGACGTGCTTCGGGACCGAGAGATCGCGTGATCGCGTCGTTCTGTCAACTCCGCACACTGGACCCCGTTCGATGGCTGGGGACGCCGTGTGTGACCTACGAGGACGCTCGATACTCGGGGAGAATCTCCCCGTCTTCGACCACGATCTGCCCATGTTTCAGCACGTACTCCCGGTTGGCCATGCCGATGGCGGCCCACTGCCGGGACGGCTCGTCGAAGACGACCAGATCGGCGTTCGACCCCTCGGCGATCCCGTACTCGTCGTCGATTCCCAGCACAACTGCACCCTGGTACGTGGCGAGATCCCAGAGGAAGTCGTATCCTGCGTTCGATTCGGTCCAGCGATACGTTTCGCGGCTGGGATCCGCTCCGATGAGCTTCTGGGCCATCACCGCGAGTCCGAACAGCGTATCGCCATCACCGGACGGAAGCACGAAGTCTCTGGTGTTGTCGGTGCCGTGACCGAGCGGAATCCCTGCCCCGACGATCTCTCGAAGGGGCATTTCGTAGCGGACGCTGTTGTAGCACGTCACCATCTTGAGGTTGATCGATTGAGCCGCATCGAGGAGCGTATCGAGCTGTTCGGGAGACGCTTGCGCGAGCGAGAAACAGTGACTCGCCGTCACTCGCCCCTCGTACCCCCGCGCTCGGGTTTCCGTGACGAGCTGGTCGAGCGTCCGGTGTCCGAGCGTGCCGTGATCCTGTATGTGAACGTCGAGATCGATGTCGTAGTCCGTTGCCACGTCGAACCACGTTTCGATCGTTCTCGGGATGTCCCTGTTTCTCGATCCCGGATCGGCCCCACCGATCAGCACGTCGCGCTCGTCGTCGACCGCGGACAGCCCCATCTCGATCGCCTCACGGACCTGCTCTTCGCCACCCTCGGCAGTAATGCCGCCGTACGACGCGGGAACGAGCTGGAGATCGACGAGATCGGCCGTTCGTTCCTTCGCCTCGAGGCACGCTTTCATCGTGTCCGTCCCGATCGAATGATCGACGCCCACGTGGGTACGAACGTACGTCGCTCCCGACGCGGACGCCTTCTCGATCGCTCGGACTGCGTTCTCGACGATCTCGTCGAACGGCGTCGTGTCGTAGTGTCTGTCGAACTGGGCGTTGATGTCGCCGGAGATTTCGGGATCGTCGACCTCCTTCGGCTTGCGATCCCCAGCGATCGCGAACGCCCGATCGATGTGTTTGTGACTGTCGACGAAGCCGGGCGAGACCAGATTCTCCTTGGCGTCGATTTCGGTCTCGCCGGTTGCCGAACCGGGATCACCGATTGCTGTTATTTTCCCGCCGTCGATAGCGATGTCCACGACGCGGTCACGATCCTGTAGGTAGGCGTTTTTGATAACCGTCTCTGGTGATTCCGACATGGCACCCTCTCAGTTGCTGGATGGATAACCGTTTGGCATACGGAAGATCGAGACGACGGGCGCGAATCTTCGAACGAGACACTCCACGACCGAATCTCGGAACCCTTACCCCAATCCGCCCGATTGATCGGTGTATGGAATCTGCGCTCGTCGCCGAGGGCATCAAGAAGCGTTACGGCGACGTGGAGGCGCTGTCGGGCGTCTCGCTGTCGGTCGATCGCGGAGAGACGGTGGCGTTGATCGGTCCCAACGGAGCCGGAAAGACGACGCTGGTGCGAATCCTGCTCGGGACGCTCACACCCGACGCCGGGACCGTCTCCGTGCTCGGGAGTGCGCCTCAGTCGGTCGATCGCGAGCGCATCGGGCTGCTCCCGCAGGCGTTCACGCCGCCGGACCGGCTGACCGGCCGGGAACTCGTCCGGTACTACGGCGGTCTCTACGACGACGCCATGACACCGACGGCAGCGCTCGATTCGGTCGGACTCGACGGGCGCGTCGCCGACACGCGATACGAGGACCTCTCGGGGGGCGAGAGACGGCGCGTCTGCGTGGCGTGTGCGCTCGTCAACGAGCCGGATCTGCTGGTGCTTGACGAGCCGACGACCGCGATCGATCCCGCAGGCAGGCGGTCGCTGTGGGCGCTGCTTGAGGACCTTGCTGAGGGCGGAGTGACCGTCCTGTTGACGACCCACGACATGATCGAAGCCGAGCGGTTGGCCGATCGGGTCGGCCTGCTCGCCGAGGGGCGACTCGTGGACCTCGGAGCACCCACAGAACTGATCGCCGAACACGGCGGGGAGGGACGACTCGTCGTCGCGACGGAAGCGGGCGTCGAGACCCTGTCGGATGGGAACTTCCCGGTCGAGGCGATCGACCGTGGGCTCGTCGTCCGCGACGTGCCGCCCGAGCGGGTCGACGAGGCGGTCGGACTCGTCGCCGGAGCCGACATCGAGTACGACGGGCTTCGATGGACCGCCCCGACGCTGGAAGAAGTCTATCTCTCGCTGACAGGCGAGCGATTCGAGGGGCGTGGGGTGTGGCCGTCCGGTGTGGCGGCCGACGCGCCGGGAGCCGACGGTGGTGATCGGCGATGAGCCGTCTCGGACGGATCCGCTCGGAGGCGATCGCGGAGTGGCGGTCGTTCGTCCGTCGTCGAACCGCGGTGTTCTTTACGTTCCTCTTTCCGACGATTCTCGTTCTCATTTTCGGCGCGCTCGTGCGGACCGACCCGACTGGCGGCGGGCTGTTCGCCGAGGAACCCGACTACTACGTCGCGGGCTATCTCGCCGTCGTCGTCCTCTTCACGCCCATGTCGCGGGTGGCGAGCACGGTCGCTCGCCACCGCGAAGGCAACCGTTTCGAGAAGCTAGCGACGACGCCGCTCTCGCGGATGGAGTGGCTCGCGGCCCACGCCGCCGTCAACGTCGTCTTGGTGACGCTCGCGTGTGCGCTCGTCCTCGCGCTCGTCCTCGGCCTCACTGGCGCGGAGATCGTCTTCTCGCCGCTCGTGCTCCCCTTTCTCGCCGCTGGCGTTCTCGTCTTCTGTGGGGTCGGGGCGTTGCTCGGCCGGATCAGCGACTCACGGGACGGTGCGGTCGCCGCGAGCAACACCATCGGGCTTCCGCTCGTCTTCCTCTCGGAGACGTTCGTTCCCCCGGAGATGCTGCCGGGGTGGTTCGCCCCGCTGATCGACCTCTCGCCGTTGACCTACTTCTCGCGGGGCGTTCGGGAAGTGACGGTGGGTGGTGGATCGGGACTCGCGGAACTCGCAATCTTGACCGCGCTCGGGCTCGTCGCGTTCGCCGTCGCGGCGCGGGCGCTTCCGCTGACGGAGTGACTATTATACTACAGTTCCTCGTGAATCTCGTCGACGTTTCGGGGACCGCCGAGGTGAACATCGAACCCGAGTTCATCGAGGATGTCCCGCATTCGATACCGCGAGATACCGGCTCGTTCGGCGGCTTGTCCGAGCGTACACTCACCGAGCGCGTATAACCCGATTGCCGTGGCGAGCGCTTCCGATTCGCTGTTGCCAGCCGGAACGCCCTGGTCGGCAGCCATGGCCGATGATTGGTCGCTATCCGGGATAAACGTACGCCTGCCCGCTCCCGGCACCGAATTCTCTCCTATCCCGGTGACGTGCACAGTATGAGAACCACTCGCTCAACGATCTTTTTTATCTGCCCGCCGCCGCCCACCGAACACGGCCACGAGCACGTATACGATCCCCAGGATCCGCGTCGCCGGAACGACCCACGACCGAACCTTGACGGTGTCCGCGTCCTCGTAGGCGACCCACAGCCCCCAGTCGACGAGTCGATCGGGGGTCAGAAGCGCCGGCAAGCCGATCGTGCCGAGCAGTCCCCTGACGGCAGGGTGAGAGAGATCGCCGCGAACCGCGAGCAGCGCGAACGCGACCCCCTCCGCGCGGGCGATGGGGACCGTCCACGGACGAAGGGTCGCCTCACCGGGGTTCCCGAACGCCATCCGCTCGCCGAACGCGACGATTCGCTCGGGAACCAGCGCTTCGAGGACGGCGAACGCGAACAGCAGTCGTCGAAACATATCCGAGAGACGACGGGTCAGTACAAAAACCCACGTCGCTCACGAACGGGTACGTCAGTGGACGACCATCGTCGCGGCCGCGAACTCCCAGCCGTAGACGTGATTGAGCATGAGGTAGGTGATCACACCGAGGACGAGCGAGATGGTCCACGAGAGCGCGGCGATTCGCCCGACTCGGGGGTGTGCGGTGTTCGGTAGCTCCGAGGGGGTGTAGCTCACCCCGAGCACGACCGCGTGGAGGACGACGGGGACGGCGATGATCGAGAGGATAACGTGGACGGCGAGCATGAGCAGGTAGGCGTAGTACGGAAGCGTCGGCCCGACGAACTCCTTCGTGCCACCGCCACCGACTTTCGGCAAGTACATGAGCAAAAACAGAAGTATCAGCCCGAACGCACCGAGCATCGCCCACTTGTGCTTTTGGACCGCTCCCTTCCGAATCCAGTACCAGCCGAGGACGATGAGCGCGGTCGCCAGCGTGTTGACGACCGCGATCGCGTGCGTGAGGAAGTCGACCTGTGCGAGCGTGAGCTCCGGATAGATCGGCAGATCCGCGACGAACGTCCCGATCACGAGGGCGTACCCGACGGCCGAGAGAATCGCCGTGACGACTGCCGGACGCTCTCTGACCCGCGCTTTGGCGCTGGCGGTTGCCATACGCGCTCGTTAGGACGGGGGGCAGTTGGCGCTTTCCATCCCCAACGGGTCACGACCCGAAGACAAACCTCATTCAGTGCATCGAGATTGCCGTTGTGGATCGACTGGAGCCGACGACCGCCAGGAGGTAGAACCCGATTGCAACGACCACGATCGACCCACCCGGCGGGAGGCTCGCGAGGATCGAGAATGTCAGCCCACCGAGTACCGAGAACTGGCCGAACAGAATCGAGAGAGACAGCGTCTCGCGGAAGCTGGTGGCGATCTGCGACGCCGTCGCCACCGGAACGACCAGCATCGCGGCGACGAGGATCACGCCCAGAATCTGCATCGCGCCGACGACGACGACGGCCGTCAACACGACCAACAGCGTGTTCTGCAGGTCGACATCGAGTCTGGCGACGCGGGCGGCCCGCTCGTCGAACGTGATGAACAGCAGCTGTTTGTAGTTGACCGCGACCGCCGCGACGACCGCGACGGTGAGAAGCGCCATCATCCGCGCACCATCCGCGGTGACGATCGCGAGACTGCCGAAGAGAAAGCCCTCCACGTCGACGGAGATCGGCGCGAACTCGCGTCCCCAGCTGATGAGCAGCGTCCCGACCGCGAAGGAGCCGCTGAGCACGATCGCGATCGGCACGTCGCCGTAGGAACTCGTGTGCGTGGTCAGCCACTGGAGCCCGAGCGCGACGAGCGCGCTCACGACGAGTGCGACGAACAGCAGCGAGCCGGTCCAGCCGGTGACGGCGATGACGATCACCCCGACGGCGACGCCCGCGAACGCGGCGTGGGCGAGCGTCTCGCCGATGAGTGCCATCTGACGGTGGACGAGAAACGCCCCGACCAGTGGGGCAACGACGCCGATGAGGACGCCGGTGGCGACCGCCCGCCAGGTCGAGGGCAGCCAGAAGACGTTCGTCCCCAGGAAGTGATCGATCCACATGCCGACGACGACGAACTGATCGAACAGCAACCCCGCATACGGCGGAACGAGGGTCCACTCGGGAGCCATCCGAAGCCAGTCGACGACGATGAACGCGATCATGGCGACGGCGAGGAGTCCGGTGGCTACGATCCCCGCGACCTCGATCCGGTGACGCCACGGGCGCGTCGCGGTCGTGGTGGGCGATCGATCGTGACCTGATGGGGGATTGCTCACCGTCGGGTCCGAGTTGAGGCCGCCGTCGGCTTCCGGGTCCGAGTCACGAGTATCGAGTTCCGGTTCCGAGTCGTGCCCGTCGTCGTGGTCAAGTTCCTGACCCTGGTCTGCGCGGTCGTCGGGGGGGTCCGTGCGTTCGGTCATGGATGATCGTGTTCAAGGATACCGTGTGACGGCCCGTATATCTCGGCGAGTGCGTCGCTTTCGAGGAACGAGACGGTGTCACCGTGGTGGTACAGCGTCCGGTTGACGCACGCAACCTTGTTGACGTGCTTGGTGAGAACACCGACATCGTGCTCGATGAGGATGATCGTGATGCCGCGGCGGTTGAGATCGTCGAGCAGGCCGTAGAACCGATCGCGCGATTCGGCGTCGACGCCGACGGTCGGTTCGTCGAGGGCGAGCAGGTCGGCCTCGGAGGCGAGCGCCCGTGCGATGAACGCTCGCTGGCGCTGTCCGCCCGACAGGTCGCTGATTCGTCGGTCGCCGAGCGAACGGATGCCGACGGTTTCGAGCGCCGTCGTGACGGCCTCGTGATCCTCGGCGGTGAGCCGCGACCGACCGGCGTGGGCGAACCGCCCCATCGTCACCACCTCGCGAACCGTGACGGGCATGGCCTCGCCGCGATCGGTCGATCGCTGGGCGACGTATCCGATCCGCTCGCCGGCGTCGAAGGTCGACGCCGGTTCGCCGAACAGTTCGACCGACCCGCTGTCCGGCCGGTTGAGTCCGAGCATGAGCTGTAACAGTGTCGTCTTCCCGGAGCCGTTCGGACCGATCAGCCCGAGGAAGTCGCCGTCCTCGATCGTCAACGAGACGTCCTCGACGGCGACCTTCTCGCCATAGGCGAACGTGACGTCCTCGACGGCGACGACGGGGTCGGAACCGTCTGTGGCCGCCATCACTCTACCCCGAGCGCCGTCCGCAGCGAGGGGAGGTTGATCTCCTCCATCTGTTCGACCCACCCGTATCCCTCGTCGCGCCACGCCGGCGTGGTTCCTTCCGCAGGCGTAAGCGGCGCGTAGTCGGTCGCACCCGTGTTCTCGATGAGCGTCTCGACCGCCGCCGGGACGTCCTCGTCGGGGTCCGGGGCCTCGAAGGGATCGTACAGTATCGTGTCGATGCCGTGCTCCTCGACGACGGCAGCCAGCTCACCGATGTCTTCCAGCGATTCGGCGGCGTCGGGCGAGACGCCGACCGGCGTGTGGAGTTCGAAGCCGTATCGGGCTTCGAGGTATTGAAACGAGTCGTGGCCGGCGAACACGGCCACATTCCGATCGGCGTCGTCGACGAGCGCGTCGAACTGTCGGTGGACCTCCTGAACTCGCTCGGTGTACGCTTCTGCGTTCTCCTCGAACGCGTCCACGTTGTCGGGATCGAGTTCGGCGAGTTCGCCCGTGATCTCGTCGATCACGTCCTGGGCCAGCACGGGATCGACCCAGACGTGCGGGTCGTAGAACTCGTCGATCTCGTCGTCAGTCTCCTCGACGACCGACACGGTGATGTCGTCGTCCGAGGTGTCGAAGACGATGTCGTCACCGTCCCGCAGTTCGAAGACGACGAGGGTCTGTCCGTCGTCCTCACCGTGGAACTCGACGTGGTCGCCGTGGGATTCGATTTCGACGATTCCGTCGGGTGCGCCGTCGGCGAGCCTCGCGGCGATTTGGAACGCCCCGTCCTCGCCGAGCGGTGGAACGCGGCCGTCCGCGTCCTCAACGTGGACGTCGAGCGCGATATGTCCGTCGAGTGGTACGTCAGGAATCCCGCCGTGCCAGTGGTCGTCGTGCCAGTATGCGGCGACCTCGTCCGTCCGGGGATCGATGATCTCGAACTCGGCCGGGGTGAACTCCTCCGGGTCGAACTCGTGATCGTCGTCCGGTTCCGTTCGTTCCTCGTCGGCTCCCTGAAACGCGAGGAGATCCTCAGACGAGATCCCCGCCATCCCGTCGATCACGGCCACGTCGTCGTGATCGGCTTCGAGTTCGGCGGCGAGATCCTGCGCCCACGAGAACTCCGGGGTATCGAGGTAGACGAACGCGTCCGTCGAGGCGACCCGGGAGACGATGTCGCCGTCGGGTTCCCACCCGTGACCCATCTCACCCGCTTCGACCGGGTTCTCGAACTCGAAGGCGTCGCCAGCGATCTCGGTCGTCCAGTCCCACAGCGCGAAGAACGCCGCATATCCGGTCCGATTCCCATCGTCCGAGTCGTCGCCTCCCCCCGGCTCGTCCAGACAGCCGGCGAGCGTTCCCAGCGCCGCTGCTCCCGCCCCATGCCTGAGCATCGAACGCCGTGTCAGCTTCATGGCGATCAGTCGGTCCCCATCGACTAAAAGTGTTATTATTTTCCCGATTGTGGTTAATAAGACGTGATTGTTTCCGAGGTCGTGTTAGTAAGGTGTTCGGCCCCGGTCCCCGCCCCCGAGCGCCGTGTTCAGCCCTCGATCACGACTACCTCGATCGGGGCGGTCTCGTAGTCGACGTGATCGTCGTGGTACAGCTGGAAGACGACCTCGGTCTCGCCTTCCTCCTCGCCGATGATGTGGACGTGGTCGCCGTGGTAGTCGAACGAGACGATGTCGTCCGCACCCTCGGCGAGAGCGACCCGAAGCTCGTATTCGTCACCGAGCGGAATCTCGTTGCCGTCCTCGTCCTCGAAGACTGCCCCGAGCGAGACGTTGTCATCGACCGGCACCTCGGGCAGTTCGCCGTGCCAGTGGTCGTCGTGGTGATCGGCGACCTCCTCGTGGGGGTCGTGGGCCCGGTCAAGGATGTGGACGTCGGCGATCGCGTCGGCGTCGTGGTCACCCTCCTCGTCCGGGTCGGCCGAGACCTGTGCCACGATCGCCGGCGTCTCGTAGTCGACGTGGTCGTCGTGATACAGCTGGAAAACGACCTCGGTCACTCCCTCCTCCTCCCCGATGACGTGGACGTGGTCGCCGTGATAGTCGAACGAGACCACGTCCTCCGGTGCTCCCTCGGCGAGATCCACCCGGAGTTCGTACTCGCCGTTCATGACGATCTCGTCGCCCTCGTCGTCCTCGATTGTGGCTCCGAGCGAGACGGTGTCGTCGAGCGGAATCACGGGAAGATCGCCGTGCCAGTGGTCGTCGTGGACGTACGCGACCGTCTCGTGGGGATCATACGCCCGGTCGAGGATCTCGAACTCGGCCACGGAGCCGTGGTCGTCCTCGCCTTCATCGCTCACCTGAACGGTGATCGCGTCGGTCTGATAGTCAGCGTGATCGCCGTGCCACACCAGGAAGACGATCTCAGTTACGCCTTCCTCCTCGCCGATGATGTGGACGTGGTCGCCGTGGTAGTCGAACGAGACGACCGAGTCGTCGGCTCCCGCGGCGACCGCGGCTTTGAGTTCGTACTCGTCGCCGAGTTCGATCTCGTCACCGCCCTCGTCCTCGACGTACGCCCCGAGCGAGACGGTGTCCCCCGGTGGAACGGTCGGGAGGCTTCCGTGCCAGTGGTCGTCGTGCATGTACGCCACCTCTTCGTGGGGGTCGTGTGCGCGATCGAGAATCTCGAACTCGCCGATCCCAATCTCGTCGAAGTGCCCGTCTTGCACCTCGTCGGCGGGGTCGTGGTCGTCGTGGTCGTGATCGTGATCGTCGTGGTCGTCACCATCGTCGTCCGGTGTCGCCTCGTCGTCGTCGCCGAGACAGCCGGCGAGGCTGAACAGTGCGACCGATCCCGATACTGCGAGGAGCTTCCGTCGCGTCGCGAACTTCGCGTCACGTTCCATTAGTATTCACCAGTCCTGTGTTGAGAAGGCTTACTAATTAATATTCCGATCTTATTAACTACTGCTAATATCTCTGAGGTCGTTCACTACGAGACTCACGAGCGCCTCCAGTCTGTGTTTTCGTAGTCGAAGGCCATCCGACTGGAAACCGATGATCGATGGAGGCCAACGCTCGTTTCCGGGTCGTTCCGTTAGAGTGAAACCCTGAGCGGCCGAACCGGTGACGTATGCGAACCACGATTGCACCCCTCGGGTGGTCGACGTGAGCGCCGACGCGGAGGGCGGGCAGCGGACGATCCGCTGTCTCATCGCCAAGGTCGGACTCGACGGCCACGATCGGGGCGCACACGTCATCGCGCGGGCGTTTCGGGACGCCGGCTTCGAGGTGATCTACTCCGGTCTGCATCGCGCACCCGAGGAAGTCGTTCAGGCGGCCGTCCAGGAGGACGTCGATGTCCTGGGGATCTCGATCCTCTCGGGGGCGCACAACACGCTCGTTCCGAAGGTGATCGACGGGCTAGAGGAGTACGACGCCTTCGACGACACCCTCCTCCTGATCGGTGGGGTGATTCCCGACGACGACGAGGCCGAACTCAAAGACCTCGGCGTCGCCGAGGTGTTCGGTCCCGGCACGCCCTTAGAGGAGACGATCGAGTTCGTCCGCGAGAACGTCCCCGAACGCCGATGATGAGCGCCGACGTACAGCCGCTGATCGACGACCTCCTGAACGGAAGTCACCGGGCGCTCGCGCGGGCGATCACGAAGATCGAAAACCGCGACCCCGGCTACCGCGACCTCGTCGCCACGCTCTACGAGCACACCGGCACGGCGGACGTGATCGGGATCACCGGCAGCCCCGGCTCCGGAAAGTCGACGCTCGTCGACAAACTCGCGGAGCGCTACCGCGAGCGCGGCGAGACCGTCGGCGTCATCGGCGTCGACCCGTCCTCGCCCTTCACCGGCGGCGCGGTCCTCGGAGACCGCATCCGGATGGCCTCGAACGTCGGCGACATGGACGTGTTCTTCCGTTCGATGAGCGCCCGCGGCTCGCTTGGCGGTCTCTCGACGGCTACCGCTGACGCGGTCAAGGCGCTCGACGCGTTCGGTAAGGACCGGATCATCGTCGAGACCGTCGGGGCCGGCCAGAACGAAATCGACGTGGTGCGGACCGCCGACACCGTCGCCGTGCTCGTCCCGCCGGGCAGCGGCGACGACGTGCAGATGCTCAAGGCGGGTATCTTAGAGATCGCCGACGTGTTCGTCGTCAACAAGGCCGATCAGGACGGGGCGGATCGAACGGTCCAGGAACTCTCTGAGATGGTCGAACTCGGGCGTGGGGGCGTCTCAGTCGACGCCGGACACCACGGGCCGGACGCGGTGGACGACATCGGCCACGGTCACGGAGACGACGGGGGCTGGACGCCCCGAATCGTCGAGTCGGTCGCGACCCGCGGCGAGGGGATCGAAGACGTGCTCTCGGCGTTCGCCGATCACCGGGCGTATCTCGACGAGAGCGGCCGCGCCGCCGACCGGGCGCGCCAACGCTACGCCGAGGAGATTCGCACCCTCCTCAGACAGGACGTCGGCGAACTGCTGGAGGAGGAACTCGACGCCCACGGGGGGATCGATGATCTCGCCCGTTCGGTCGCCGAGCGTGAGACGAACCCCTACGCGGTCGTCGATCGAATCGTCGAACCGATCGAGGCGTGCGTGAGCGATCGGCGCGACTGATGTCACTTGTCATCCGTTTCGGCCGCCACGTCGACTAAGCAGACCGGAACGTCGACTGTCCGCAGCACCCGATCGGTCGTCCCGCCGAGCACCGTCTCCGAGAGGGTCCGATCGCTCGTCCGACCCATGACGATCAGGTCGGCGTCGATCTCCGCTGCGACCGATCGAATCTCGGCCGCTGGCCGTCCGCGTCGGATCACGGCCCGGACGTTGACATCGTCGCGAACCGTCGCGGACTCGGAGACGATCCGCTCGGCCGCCCGTTCGAGATCGTCGACCGTCTCGACGTCGAACCGAAGCGGATCGGTCGTGGCATCGACGACCGCGAGCACGTAGACGGTCGCGTCGAAGCGCTCGCCGATCGCGACGGCGTGTCGAAGCGCCTCGTGGGACGGTTCGCTCCCGTCAGTCGGAACCAGAATCGTATCGTAGTCGACGGTCATAGCTGATTCAGTGGTTCGACGGACAAAGCCGTTGTCCGTTTCGGGGGTCGGCACGACCCGCCCGACGCTGGATACGAACCGGCACGACCCGCCCGACGCTGGTATTAAGCCGGGTGCGGGTGTACTGACGTTCATGGTACGACGGAAACTGCTGGGGGTAGGAGCCGCCGTCGTCGGGATGGCGGCGACGAACCGGTTCCTTCGACGCGCGCCCGACGAACTCCCCGAACTCGACGAGGGGAACGAGCGAACGTTCCGCTGGCGGGGAATGGACATCGCGTACGCCGAGGCGGGCGATCCTGCCGATCCCGACGTGCTGCTCGTTCACGCGCCGGGACTTGCGGCCTCCGGTCACGAGTTCGACGCCACGTTCGACGCCCTCGCCGAGGAGTATCACGTCATTGCCCCCGACCTACCGGGATACGGCCGATCTGACCGCCCCGCGATCCGCTATACGTCGTCGCTCTACGAGTCGTTTCTCGCGGACTTCGCTCGTGCGATGACCGAGGATGCGGCCGTCATCGCCGCTGGACACTCCGGTGCGTACACTGCCCGGATCGCGACCGAAGTCGGGTTCGATCGGCTCGTTCTCGTCGCGCCGACGACCGGCCGCGACCGCGAGCGACCGTGGATGCGCGCGCTGCTTCGAACGCCGCTGGTCGGCACGAGCCTGTACAACGTCGCCGTGAGCGCTCCCGCCCTCCGACGACAGAGCGCAGGGAGCGACGGCGTCGAATATCGCTGGCTGTCGGCACACCTTCCCGGTGCGCGCTACGCTCCGTCGGCGCTCATCGCTGGCGACCTCGATCCGGACGCCTCGCTCGGATCGATCCTGGCGGGCGTCGACGTGCCGGTGACGCTGGTATGGGGCCGGGGAGCGACGGACCCGCCCCTGACGGCGGGCCATCGCCTCGCCGAGGAGGCCGACGCGACGCTTCTCGTGGTCGAGGGGGCCGGTGACCGTCCGCAGGTCGAAGATCCCGACGCCTTCGTGGAGGCGCTCGAACGCGCGCTTCCACGAATCGAGGAGGAGTAGCGAACACCGCGCTCGTTTTCGTTCTCACTGCGGTCGGAAGACGAGCACGGGATCGCCGGTCGTCGCGCGCTCCTCGACGGTGACTCCGACCGGAATGCCGACCGAAACCTCGTCCGCGTCGATTCCGCGGACGATGCCGGTCAGCCGCACCGGGCCGAACGAGGCGACCGCGGTGACGTAGGGCGTGTCGGCCTCGAAGGCGGGCGTGCCGACGTGAACGACCGTGTACGTGTCGATCGTCCCACCGTCCGGGAGCGGTCGCTCTGTCAGGTCGCGCGCGCCGCACTCCGGACAGACCCGTCGGGGTGGGAGACTTCCGTGGCCGTCCGGGCAGGCCAGATAGTACCCCTCCCCATCGTCGATCGCCTCGACGAACTCGTCGAATCCGGCGTCACGTGCGTCCCCGGTCATGGCTCGACCTCCAGGACGTGAACGACCGCACTGGCGACGGTTCCCCCCGCGTTGTGGGCAACGCCGACGGTCCCGTCAACGTGATCGCTGTTCGGGTGATCGCCGCGTAGCAGCCGCGTCAACTCCGCGATCTGGCTCGTGCCGGTCGCGCCGACCGGGTGCCCTTTCGCCTTCAGTCCGCCCGAGAGGTTGACCGGACGATCCCCGTCGGCCGTCGTCTCGCCGCGCCGGGCCGCCCCGATCCCCGCTCCGTGTTTGGCGAGTCCGAGCGACTCGATCGCCAGCACCTCGGCGATCGTAAAGCAGTCGTGGACCTCCGCGACCGCCACGTCGGCTGCGTCGATTCCGGCGTCCGCGTAGGCCTCCGCTGCCGCCTCCTCGGCGGCCGGCGACCGGGCGAGATGCTCGCGGTCCTGAAGCGCCATCCGATCACCGCCCTGACCGGTTCCGGTGATCGACACTGGCGTGTCGAGGTCCCGTTCCGCCGCGTACGCCTCGCTGACGAGGACGACCGCGCTCGCGCCGTCAGTCAACGGACAGGAGTCGTACAGTCCCAGCGGGTCGGCCACCATCGGGGCTTCCAGTACGTCCTCGACCGAGATCTCGGAGCGATACTGGGCGTGTTCGTTCGGCAGGGCGTGGCGATGGTTCTTCACGGCGATGGCCGCGAGATCCGATCGGCTCCCGCCGAACTCCCGGAAGTACGCCCGCGCCATCAGCGCGTACGCTCCGGGAAACGTCATGCCAGCGCGAACCTCGTAGAGGTCGTCGGCGGCGATTGCGAGCGCTTCCGTCGCGCCCGCCGTCCCGAGGTTGTTCATCCGCTCTGCGCCCCCCACGAGTGCGACGTCGACCTCGCCGTTTCTGACGTTTCGGACGGTTTCGCGGACCGCGGCCCCCGAGGAGGCACACGCGCTCTCATAGCGGGTCGCCGGGGCGGAGACGCCCGCGGCCTCGGCCACCAACGGCCCCTGATGACCCTGATGCTCGGCGAGTTCGCCCATGAAGTTCCCGTAGTGGACCTCTTCGACCGCATTCGGGGCGATCCCGGCGTCATCGAGCGCACGGACTGCGGCCTCCGCGAAGAGGTCGCGGCCGGTGCGGTCGGGATATGTGCCGAAGTGGGTCAGCCCCACCCCCGCGACGCGCGCGTCTGTCATGGCTCTCCCTTCGCCATCCACGGCCAAAACGGGAACGGTTCCCGAATGGGTCGACGGACGTTCGGTCCCGATCATCGAACAGATCTCGCCCGGACAACAGCTAAGTCCGAAAGCGTCGAATCGGGCGTATGTCACGCACTGTCAAGCTGAGCCGAGTGGAGGAGACGCTCGACGAGCTTTCGTACCCGGTGACGCGGACGGACGCAGCGGCCGAGTTCGAGGACGTGACCCTGCTGCTCGCCAACGGGGAGGCGAACCTCGGGAAGCTGATCGACGGTACCGACACCGACGCGTACACGTCGGTCGACGATCTGGCGTCGGAGCTTCACAACGTCCTTCCGCGAGACGCGGTTGGAGAGCCGTACCAGTCCGAAGGGGAGGGATAGCGTTCCGACGCGCACAGAGCGTACGGCTTAAGGCGTGGTGGGTCCGTATGGTCAGGTCACGAATGGAGTTCTGTGATGAGTGCGGTTCGATGATGAAAGCCGACGAGGAGCTGTGGGTCTGTACGAGCTGTGACTACCGAACGCCGAAAGATCCCGATGCCTCGTACGTCGTCACCGAAGATCAGGACGTCAGCGAGATCATCGAGAGCGCCGGCTCCGGCGAGGGAACCGGACTCCCGACGACCAACGCCCAGTGTCCCGAATGCGACAACGATCGCGCCCACTGGTATATGCAACAGATCCGATCGGCCGACGAGAGCGAAACCCGATTTTTCATCTGTACCGAGTGCAGCCACAAGTGGCGAGAGGACGATCACTGACCCCTGGCTAACCTTTTACTCCCGGGCGGAGAACCATCGCCATGGATCCGAACGAGGGGGGACCGACGCCGGGATCCGTCGGATACGAGCCGGTTCCGGTGAAGGACCTACTCGTCGAGATGAAAGACACCGCCGAGTTGCTCATCGATCTCGCGTACTCGGCGGTGCTCCACGACGGCGGGGTGATCGCTGACGAGGTCCTCCGACTCGAACGTCGGATGAACATCCTCGAACTCCGCGCGCGGATGAGCCTCCTGATGGCCGCCCGAAGCCCGACCGACGCGGAGACGCTTACACCCGTTCTCGGAATCGTCTCCGCGACCGGCCAGATCAGCGATGCGACCGCCGACGTGGCTGCGATCGTCCACGACGAGGTTGGCCTGCCGGAGGCGCTACGGACGGCCATCCCCGACGCCGTCGAAACCGTCGCCCGCGGCGTCGTCGACGCGGACTCGCCGTACGCCGGGCGAACACTCGGTGGGATCGACCTGGAGTCCGACACTGGCGTTCGCCTCGTCGCCATCCGCCGCGGCGACGACTGGATCCACGATCCCGGTCCCGAGGCGATCGTCGAACCCACGGACGTTGCGTTCCTTCGCGGGGCCGAGGAGGCACTCGGCGGCGTCTACGAGCGGCTGACCGGCGAGCGGTACGATCCCCCGGCGACGCCAGCACCCGAGATTGCCGACCTCGACCGCGCCGTCACCACGATCGTCCTGATGAAGGATCTCAGCGAACTCGCCGTCGATCTCGCCTATGGGAGCGTCCTCTTCGACGATCCCGAACTCGCTGAGGAGGTCCGGACGGTCGAAGTCGAGGTCGATGCGCTGTACGAGCGCCTCGAAGCGTGGACGTTGCGGGCTGCTCGTGACGTGGACGATCCGATCTCGCTCAGGGGACTCCTTCGAATCGGCGCGGCCACGGAGGCGATCAGCGACGCCGCGCTCGTCATCAGCGAAGGAATTCTCCGTGGAATCGACGTTCACCCGGTCGTCGAACTCGCCGTCGGCGAGAGCGAGGAGGTCATCGTTCGGGCGGTCATCGAGGACGGGAGCGACCTCGTCGGCGTCAAACTCGACGACGGAAAGCCGGTCGACGGTCCCAGAGTAACGATCGGTGCGATCAGACGGCCGGGAGAGGGGTGGCTGCTCTCACCCGCCACGACGCTTCAGGCCGGTGACGTGGCGATCGCGAAGGGCACGCAGGCCGCAACTGGGGCGTTCGGGGAGCGTGCCCGACGCTAGACGGGATACGGGGGCGTTCGGAGAACGCGCCAGACGCTAGACGGTCCCCGATGCGATCAGTCAGGATCGCTGAGACGAAGGGTGAAGCCGAACGAATCCTCGTTTTCATCTCCGTCCCGTTCGCTTCGGACGGATCCGGTGAATCGGTACTGGCCGTTCGGCGCACACGCGTCGGCTTCGTTCGGCGTAGCGATTCCCACCTCTCGCGTCACGGTCTCGCCGAGGGCCATCGAGACCGACCGTTCGTCGGTGTCCTCGTCCGCTGGCTCCCCGCGCCAGCAGTCGTCGTCGTCGACGACGGCATCGGGATCGATCAACAACAGCGCTTCGTCCGCGTTGGTGCGCGTCGCCCGAAGCTCGCCGAACGGCTCCGGGCCGTCTAATTGGACCTCCTGGAACGCCTCGCTTCGGAACCCCACGCGTACGATTGCGGGAGCGTCGTCACCGTGGGGCGACTCCAGTTCCACGGTGGCCGTTCCCGGCACCTCCTCCGACGGTTCGTCGTGAATGATCTCGACGATCCGTCGTCCACCGGGATCGATTCGGGGCTCGGCGACGACTTCGAACAGCGTAGCCCACGTCAACGGATCCTCGACCGTCTCGCTGTTCCCCTCCACGTGAAAGGCGTAGCGGCCCTCCGTCAGCTCATCGCGGAGATCGACATCGAACCACCACGTGTGCGACGATCCGGGTTCGAAGACGACCTCGTCGCCACCGTTCCCGCGTTCGACCGTCGTCCACTCGCCGCCGTCGTCCCGCTCGATCCTCCAATCGTCGACATCGACCGTGAGTTCGGGATCGTGGTTGTCGAACAGCGTGAACTGGAGTCGCTCATCCTCATAAATGACCTCCCGGAGCGGCGAGAGGTGGGCGGGAATCGGTTCATCGAGGGCGTGATATGCGAACGTCTCGTTGCCGCGGAACGCGACCTCGTCGTCGAACCGGGAGTCGATCGCCGGTTCGCCGTCGATCTCCAGGTCGTCTCCGTACGCTCTGGGGTCGGGCGTGTCCCTGGGAGTCGTTCGATGGGGCGTCGGCTCGTCATCGTCGTCCGATCCGGTACACCCAGCGAGTCCCAGCGGAAGGGCTATCGCGGCTGTTTTTAGGGCGTCTCGTCGCGAGACGGGGCACATGCTCGAATCGAGCCGTGGAGCCTGTAAGTACTTTCTGTCATCGATCCTCGCTATCCGAGTACCATGAGCGCCACGATCGAGAGGATCACGACCCCGAGGATGTCACAGAGGTTGGTCACGATCGGAATCGTGGTGTCGTCGGGATCGAGTCCCAGCCGGTAGGAGGCGTAGCTCGCCGCAATACTGAGGACGACCGCGACGAACGCCAGCACCATCCCGCTGACCATCGAGATCACCAAGAGATCCGAGAACGCCATCGGACCGGCGTAGAGCCGTCCGATCCCGTACGCTGCCACCGCGAGTGCGGCGAAGATCGTCACCGCGAGTCCGAGAATCGCGGCCACGTTCGTCCACAGCGCCACGTCACGGGGGGAAAACGAGAGCGTACCGAGGTGGAGCCGAGTCGAGAGCCGCGAGCTGAGGATGCTGCCGAGGTTGCCACCCATGTCGATCATCACCGGAACGAGGATCAGCAGCGTCGGGTTGGCGAGATACGTCTCCTCCAGTGTCTCTAACACCAGCCCCGATCCCATCTCCAGAATCGAGAGGACGATCAACAGCGGGATCATGGTCGTGACGATCGACCGAACGGTCCACGTATCGAACGACCTCCGTGGCAGTCCGTGGCTCATGCCGTTCCTCCGTCCACACCCGACCTTCGAGCGTCCCACCCGGGCCTCATCCGAGCACCTCCACGACGATCAACGCGACGTAGAGAAACGCCACGCCGAAGATGTCACCGAGGGTCGTGACGATCGGACCGATCAGGTTGTCCGGATCGAACCCGCGGCGAAAGCCCAGAAACACGAGCGCGAGCAGTCCGACGATCAGCACGAACGCTGTCAGCGTCCCAGCGATGAGGGTGATCCCGACGAGTTCGGTGAGTTGGGCGGATTCCCGCCCGAGCAACTGGAGAATGAGCCAGGAGAGAAAGCCGATGAACACCGAAATCGTGATCCCGTTGATGAACGAGGCGATCACCGCGTTCAGCAGCCGTCGGTCACGCTCGAAGCGTGGCTCGATCAGCCCCTGGTGAAGCCCGCTTGCGATCCGCGCACCGAGCGCACCGTAGACGTTCCCCCGTGTCGCCAGAAAGGCCGGCAACAGCAACAACAAACCGGGATACGCGCGAAATCCGTCCCGCATTCCTTCGGTTCCGAGGACCGCGCCCGCCAGGATTCCTCCGCCGAGGCTGATGGTCAACACGCCGATCGACTCGGCGTAGATCCGTCTCGCCTCGCCCCAGTCGATCATGTGTCGGGGAGAACGGCCCGATCATAGAAGTAAGAGGGGGTGAGCGTCGTGGACGCTCGTCCCACACCGTCTCAACTGCGATCCGTTCGTCACTCGATCCGACCGACCGTCAGATACCCGGTGTGTCCGACGCCGGCCGTCGAGGGCCGCGAGCCCCGCTCGTCGAAGTCCATTCGACGCTGGATCGTCTCGATCGTCTCGACGGTCGCGAAGCCGGCGTCCCGCGCCGTCTCGGCTACTTCTCGGGTCGCCTCGACGAACGGCGAATAGACCGCGACCGAACCGCCGGCAGCGAGCAGTTCGGGCGCGCGTTCGACGACCGCCGGCGCGTCGGCAGTGTCCAGCGTGATCGCGTCGACGGGTTCGTCGATCCCTCCATCGTCCCCCTCGACAGCGTCGACGTGGTCGGTCACGTCGCCCGTCCTCACGTCGACGCGGTCGGCGACCCCGCCTCGTTCCATGTTCTCGCGGGCGACCGCGGCGAACTCGGGGTTTTCCTCGTAGGTGACGACGTCGACGCCGAGTCGACCGAGCGCCGCCGCGAGGATTCCGGTTCCCGTTCCGGCGTCGAGGACGCGGTCGCCCGTCCCGACGCCCGTGAACCCGATCACGAGACCGATGTCTCTGGGCATCATCGGCGCGCCGGTCCGCTCGAAGTGCTCGAAGAAGTCGGGAAGCCGCGGCTCGCGGACCGTGAACGTCGTTCCGAGGTGGCTTTCGACCGTATCCCCGGGTTCGACGTCCTCGGGAACGGTGAGGACGCCGAGATCCGTCTGGAGTTCCGTGCCCGGCTCTCGAAGGTAGGCACGGTCGTCCCGCACTAACAGGACGCTCACGTCACTCCAGCCGCGCGATGGCAGCCGCGAGGTCGCCCTCCTCGGCGAGCGCCTCGCGCGCCTCGTCCTCGCTCGCGCCGGTCTGGGTCACGATGAGATCGACATCGTCGTCGGTGAAGCCGTGGATGTCCTCGTCGGCTTCATCATCGGCCTCCGCGTCGTCGCCGGACGGATCGCGGGATTCCGGTTCACCGATCACCTGGTAGGTCTGCTGGCCACGGGCGTCCATTCGGGTGACTTGCGCGTCCGCGAACACCAGTTCCTCGTCGGCGGTCCTGATGATCACTTCCTCGGCGTCGATCTCGTCGACGTCGATTCCCATCTGTTCCATCATCTGTTGCATCTTGCGGGGATCAAGCCCGCCGCCACGTCCTCCACCGAACATACCCGAACGCTCGGGATGGGGAGCAAAAAGGGTGGCGGAGCGTCCCGTTCGTTCAGTCCGCGCCGTCGCGGACCATCACCGCCATCCCGGTGTCGAAGTCGGCCATCGCTCCGGCGGATAGCTCCGCTCGTCCGACACCGAGTACCGTCCCGTCGTGAACGACGCACACCTCGTCTCCCGGACGGATCTCGGGGTCGACGCCGGTGACGAACCGCGCGAACGCGTTCCGGCCCTCGCGAACGAAGGGGACGCTCTCTTTGTTGACCGCCACCCGGCACGCCGGCGGCTCGAACGAGCGAGCCAACCGTCGGCCGCCCTCGATCCCGAGGGTGAACCGTCCGTCGACGCCGACCGAGACGACGTGCCCGTCGTCGGTGCGAACCTGGCGAATGCGGTCGGAAGACGATCGTTTGAGTTCGTAGTCGTCCCCGGCCGAAAAGAGCGCGTCGCCCGCGCCCCGGCCGAACTGGTAGTCGGCGATCCGCCGCAACGTCGTCGCCCCTTCGAACGGCTCGGTCATCAACGGCTCGTACGTGGCCCGCCCGCGAAAGCGCTTCGACTCTCGGTGCTCGTGCGCGTTGATTTTCGGTGCTCGTTCCGCGGGCCTCCCCGAGAGGCCCGCGACGGATCGACGACCTCGTCACCGTTGACGGCTTCCGGTCCGGGATGGCAAGCGTTTATACGGGCGGGTTCGTAGCTTCCGCAAGTTCCCATGGCAGAGATGTACTTGATCGGCATGGTCCTGATGGGGTTGGTTCTGGTGGCGATCATCGCCTCAGCGATGCGTAGCGATCGATTCGATGCCTCCGTCATCGAATCGCCACCATGGCAGGACGACGACGAGTCCGGCGGACTGACGAGCCGACCCACAGTCTGGCGGGCAGGCCTCCTGTTGCTCGCGTTCGGACTGGGTGGCGCGCTGATCGGCACGGCCGCCGGGCCGGAACTCGTCGGCGATGACGCCGCTGGCACGTTCGGCTTCCTCGTCGGCGGGCTACTGGCGGGAGTGGTGGCGATGGTCGTCTTCTCCGGCACCTACACCGTCCTCAGAAACCGCGGATTCGGGCAGGCTCCCGCGACCGCCGCGGTCGCGTGGGTCGCCGGAATTATTCTGATCGCGACGATCACCTTCCACCTGATCGAGAACCTCTGACCGCCGCTGTCGGCACCGACCGTCTCGCTCACTAATGTCCGTCCTCGCCATCCACGCGCGGACTGTTCTCGACCGTCTCACGCTCGACGAGGTGGCGCTGTGGGCTGGCGTTCTGACGGCTGAACTGCTCGCGGTCGGCATCTACTTCACCGCGACCGGAGCCCAGTCGACAACGCTCAGGTACGTCCTCTATCCGTTCGTCTGGATCAATCTCGGGCTGTGGGCCGCCCTCCACGTCAGACCTCGACCGGCCGGTCGACGGACGCAACTGGTCGCTGGTGGCGTCGCACTCGGATACTTCCTCGTACTCACGTGGTTCGCCGGGCTGTTCGGAACGGCGACCGGTGACGGAGCGGTCGGTCTCGACGTGACGTTCGCCTCTCCGGGACTCGGCCCCATCGTTGGCTACTTCGGGACGGTGGTGTACGTCGTCGCCGTTCCGTATCTCGTCGTCGGCTACCTCACCCTGTCGTATCTGGTCTACGTCGCCGCACTCGATGCGTCGCGGGCGGCACTGCCTGGCGTGCTGGGACTCGCATCCTGTGTCGGCTGTGCGTTTCCGATCGTGGCGACGATCGTTGCCGGGGTCGCTGGCGGCTCCTCGGCGGTCGTCGCGACGATCTACACCCACTCGATGGATCTCTCGACGGTCGCGTTCGTGCTCGCGTTCGCGTTGCTCTATTGGCGTCCGGGGTTCGAGTAACCGACGACCTCAATCAGGCGTCGGCGACGGTCTCGGCGTTCGTCTCGGCAGATTCGGTCTCCTCGTCGGTCGCCGGCTCGACGTCCTCGGCGTCGTAGCTCCCGCCCCGTTCGTCGGATTCGCCAGCCCACGCCGACGATCGATCCGGGGCGAACGAGGCGTACACCAAAAACAGCATGGCGATGGTCATCACTGCCGCAGCGAGGACGGTGGCAGCGATGGCTACCTGTTCGAACTCCATTCCGAATTGCAACACGGTCAGATCAGGGGACATTGCACTCACCTCTTAGCGGACCGTACCAGCTACCCCCATATCAGGGTTGTCTTCCCGGGTGACGACTCGACGGTCAGCTGATCGAGTAGGCCGCCGCGACGGCCAGCAACAGCACGGCGAACACACTCGACAGCATCACGTACGATACCGACCGGGGCTCGTGTTTGAGGTGCTGGTAGTACTCGGCGATCAGTACCGTCTTCGCCACTGCTGACACCATGATCAGACTGAACATCGTCCAGTAGTCCAGCCCGAAGAGGAAGAAAACGTACTTCGAGAGCGCCAGCGCCAGCAGGACGACGTAAATCGACACGTACAGGCGGATCGATCCCATTACCGCGATCAATGGGTTTCTGGAACTTAAGCGTGCTGTTAGCCGACGGGATCGACGCCGTCACACCCGCCGAAACCACACGGCTTTACTCCCGTCGCCGTTTCGATTCGGCGTATCCGATCGAGCATGGGTTCGCTGATTGACCGACTCCGTCGTCGGATGGCTACCGAAGGGGTCACAAAGGGGTTGCTCGCACTCGCCCTCGCGGAGTGTATCGCCGCGTTCGGAGCCGGGATGATCGTCCCGCTGTTGGCACCGCTGCTTGCGGGTCTCGACGACCCCCACTTTCCCGAGACGCTACTCGGGCTTCCGGTGACGACCGAGCTGCAAGTCGGGATCCTCTTTGCGGTCTTCGGGCTCGTTCGGTCGACCTTCGAGATTCCGCTCGGCCGACTGTCCGACTACGTAGGGGTCAGAAAGCCGTTTCTGGAGGTCGGCATCTTCACGAGCGCCGTCGCGTTGTACCTCTACAGCACGGCGGGAACGGTCGCCGCGTTGATGACGATTCGGGCGTTTCACGGCTTCGCGCTCGCGATCTCGACGCCCGCGCTGTTCGCACTGATCGAGGGCATCACCGAACAGCGCAGCCGCGGCGGCAGCATGGGCTTTTTTTCGACGATCCAGACGCTCGGGTGGGGCGTGGGACCGATCGTCGGCGGGGTGATCGCCGACGTTCATGGGGTAGAGTTCACGTTCACCGTGGGGGCGGTCATCGTCGCACTCGCGGTTGTCGCCATCCACGTCGCAGTGCCCGAAGTTCGGAGTCGCGACGACCACGGTCGACGAGACGAGTCCGACGACGGATCGCTCGAGACCGCCCCCGACGGCGGCAGAAGCTTCCTCTGGGTGTTCTCGACCCGCGAGCAGGCGGCGAGTCTGCTCGGGCTTGCGGTCGCGATGATCACCCTCATGGCCGGATTTTCGGCGATGATCGCGATGGAGAATCCCATTCTCGATCGGATCGGGGGGACGCTCGCCGGCTTCGGCGTGATCTTCGCCATCGCGACGATCACCCGACTGTTCGTCCAGTTTCCGATCGGGGCGGCCACCGATCGCCTCGGCAGGAAGCGCTTTATCATCGCCGGGTTGGTGATGAACGCGCCGCTGGTCGCGTTGATGGGGTACTCACACACCCTCTTCGAGTTCACCGCGCTCCGCGCGCTCCAGGGAATCGCGCTCGCTGCCGTGATCGCGCCGACGTACGCACTCGCTGCGGACGTGGTCGACGAACGTCGATCCGGCGAACAGATGGCCGTCATCTCGACGGCGTTCAGCGTGGGGCTCGTGGTCGGCCCGATCCTCGCGGGCGCGGTCGCCTTTCTCGGGTTCGCGATTCCCTTTCTCGTCTCCGGGGTGCTCACGTTGCTGGGAGGGATTCTCGTCTGGCTGCTCGTCGACGAGCCGAATCCGAGCGGGCCGCGCGATGGCGGGTTGCTCGCGGACTGAGTGTAACTTCAACCGTGAACGTGCGGGTACATCAGTTTACTCTATACTCAGTATAGGTAAATAAATTACCAATTTGACATGTATCAAAAGCAGGTGGAGTCGCTGTCGGGATGGGTCGAGCACCAGCTAGCTCAGCCTTCGACGGCCATCCAAACGTCATCGGCGTCCTCGTACTTGTCTTCGAACTCCTGAATGAGTTGCCCCATCTTTGCGTACCAGTCGTTCAACATGCGCTGCATTTCGTTTGTGATCTGACTCGGGTTAGTTGGGTAGTAGACATGATAGTAGCCGCCCTGTTCATAGTTGATTTGCTCTTTCTGGATAAATCCGCTCTGGAGCAGTCGCTGGATCGAGCGGTAAGCGGTCGAGCGTTCGCGGTCGACCCGATCGGCGACCTCGTCGATCGTGAGCGGTTCGTCGCTCTCGACCATCGCCCGGAAACACTCTTTGTCGAGTTGCTTGAGTCCATGGAGACACTCGAGCAGTCCCTCACATTCCATATCCTGCTGCAGTAGTTCTGCCATTGATTGCGCCATTATTCTGTGTCGAGGTAGGGACCGTGACGGTATAAGGGTTGTGTGAATATTGCGCAAGTGTGCTGAACGGCAGACGACCGTCGTCCAGGTCCCGATTCGCCGGGAAATCGGTACAGCACCCGTCTCAGCCGTGGGGATGGAACCGCTTGACTGCACGCTCGACGGCGTCCACCTGGCCGATGAACGTGACGCGGTCACCCTCCCGGAGTCCGTGATCGCCCGTCGTGACTTCGGTCGCGCCGTCTTGGTGGGTGAGCAATCCAACGATGATTCGATCGGGAATTTCCGCGTCGGCGTTGTCGGGCTGGGTGACTCGCGAAGCGACGTTTTCGACATCGAAGATCGTCCTCGCGAGCTGACAAACCAGCAGGTTGCCGTCGTCGCGTCATCCGCGCACGCTTGCCTGAGAACGTCGGCGTCTGCGCTTCTCCCGAGGGGGTGAGACCGCGTTTTCGAGCTTTCTCGACCGCGTCGGGGCCCCGATCGACCAGCAGTACGTTCTCTCCGCCCTGTTCGAGCCGTTCCGCAAGTGAGAGGCCGGCTCGCCCGACCGACGATGATGGAAGTTGCAAGGCAAAGATCAGGGAAAGAACGCTGGTGATCCGGAGCCGATCCGCGAGGACGCGGGATGTGACGCCGAGTGCGAGCACGAGCGCGACGATAGCGAATTTCGGCTGGCGGACCTGGCCGCCAAGTTCGAGGAGTGGAACATCAAGACGCGGACGGTCTTCGGCCAGGGCAACCCGGCCGACGAGACGCGGAGACTGAGTATAACCCGACGACGATCCTCGTCGGCTCGCGCGGTCACAGTCGGCTTCGGCGACTGGTGCTCGGAAGCGTCTCCGAGAATCTTGTCGCTCGCGCGAACGGGAACGTGCTGCTCGTCCCGCCCAGGTAGGATGATCCGGTGGGCATCGTCCAGATCGAACGATTTTCCCCCGTGAGAACGATCATTCTTGAAATTGGGAAATCCGAGCAAGACTTAAGCGACGTGGCTCCGAACTTCCGTCCGGGACGGACGAGGTCCCCACGATCCGACGATGACACGACCTGATACCGTGACAACGTACGAACTGATGGGAGAACGGCTCAGCCCGAAACGCACCCGAATCGACACCGGCGACGCCGAGTTCGTCGTCGGAAAGGACGTCAACCCCGTCGAGTACTTCCTGGGTGCGGTGCTCGGCTGTCTGAACTCGACGGCGACGATGGTGGCCCGAGATCTGGATCTCGAAATCGACGACATGGAGATGACCGTCCGGGGAGACGTCGACTACGCCAGCTACCGCGGCGAACCGTCCGAGGCCCGGCCCGGCCTCACGGACCTCGACGTCACGATCACGGTCGACGCAGATGCCGACGATAAAGAGCTCGAAACGTGGCTCGCGGCCGTCGAGGACCGCTGTCCGGTCACCGACAACGTCGCCCACGCGACGCCGCTCAACGTCTCCGTAGAATCGACCTGACGACGGGCGTCCACTACCCGATCGTCAGCACGCGATCGGACTCCGTCATGACTTCGAGGAGGCCCGACATCCTCAACATCGGACAGTGGTCGCTCTCCTCGCTGTTGTGGAGTTTCAGGCACGTTCCACAGGCCTGCAGGTCGCCGTCGATGTCGATGAACGCCCCCATCCGGTCGCGGACATCGAACTGATCGCCGGCAATCTCCTTCGCTTCGACCCCCACTCCGAGGAGGAAGCCGAGACGTCGTGACCCTCATCCATGGCTGTGATCCCGACCCGGAACGCGTTCCACGCTCGTTCGGGATCCGCCGTCTCGAGGACGATTCCGATCCGTTCTACCGTCACGTCGCATTACGCGCCGTGATAGTGTGTAATAACGACACAATCATGAGTGTTCTCCCTGACCATTTCTACGTCGAAATTATTGCTGACCGAACTTAGTAGGCATCCAATCCGAAATTCCCAGGTCGGATCAGTTGTCGGCTCCTGCCATCAATAATCATAATCTTGCGCAATATTAAAATACCTACGGGGCCTCAGTCCAGTAGTGACTGACACGGCACACCCGGAGACGCCCGCCGACTCGAACGCGCCGCGAACGCCCGTTCAGGTGGACAGCACTACTGATTATGACGAGTTGATCGAGGCCCACGACCTCGTGTTACTCGAGTTCGTCACGTCCGGTTGCGGGATCTGTGCATCGATGGAACCGGTGCTCGGCACGGTCGCGCGCAGCGCACCCGGCGTGGTAGCGACCGTCAACGCCGGCCTCGTCCCGGATCTCGCCGGTGAGTTCGGTGTTCGACGCGTCCCGACGCTCGTCGTCCTGAAAGACGGGATCGAGGTCGAGCGACTGGACGACGGCTTCCAGGACGCCGCGACACTCGTGGAGGCGCTCGAGACGCACGCCGATCGGTAACGCGGCCAGACCCTCCTGCCGGCGGAGTTGGACCGGCTACTCGTCAACAGCGCTTTTCGACGCGAACGGTATCCCATTCCGGCGAGCGGTGATGCGGGGACTGGCTGGCGGCTGACAGCGCCAGCGATCGACCGTGGATCAGCGGTTCCGATTCGACGATGCGGATCGTGTCCGATTCGACGGCGGCGCTAGTGATGGGGTCACTCCGCCCGCGAACCCATGTCATTTCCCAAACCACACAAGATAGTTCGCAAAGCGAATCCGATCGTAACCCAATAAACGCGCCGATGAACGGGTTTCGGTGGGCAGACACAGCTTCGAAACCCCCTAATATTCCCACACGGTGCAATAATCGATATCCCTTTAGGGGAGTGGCAATATTGCGTCATAATCCCAATATAGTACAGGAAGTCGACCATGAGTTCGGAATACGACACCACGAATGCGCTCGACTGAAGGGACAGTCCTGCCCGATGCCGATCATCAAGACCAAGCAGGCGATCGACGACCTCGACGGCGGGGACATACTGGAAGTCGTAGCGACCGATTCAGGCAGCATGAGCGACATTCAAGGCTGGGCGGATGGCACCGACGGAGTCGAACTCCTCGACCAGGTCGAGGATGGCGACCGTTACACCCATTACGTCAAGAAAGCAGAATAGCATGAGCACGGAAAACCAAACGATATCGGCCGACAACGCCGTGATCGATGCCGCGGAGTTGCAAGCGCTGCGCGAGCGCGTTGACGAACTCGAGGCGTCGGTCGCCGATAGCGACTCTGGCCACGATCAGAAAACGATGACCATCGTCGCCACCCAGGGGAGTTTCGATATGGGGTATCCGCCGCTGATCCTCGGGAGCACGGCCGCCGCGTTCGGCTGGGACGTCGTCATTTTCCACACGTTCTGGGGACTCGGCATTCTTCACAAGGAGAAGTCGAAGAACCTCAAGTTGAGCGCCGTTGGGAACCCGAATATCTTTCATCTGCCGTTCGAGAATTAGAGAAGTTGGTGTCGAACGGTCGCAAAAGGCCGTTCACGACTGGATTCACGAGGACGATTTACAGCGTGGTTCCCCGATTTTTGATTCGAACGCCACGGAAATCGAAACGCCATAGATCGTGTCGCTCGGGCGGTAAAACGACGTGCCTCCTTATTTAGTAATAGTTTAGCCACGTCGATCCAGTAACCGCCGAAACGTGGTTGCAGGCCTTCGCCGTCTGGTGGAATTCGTGTGACTAAACAAGGTAGTGATAATTCACCATAACATTTTTGTAATTCATACGTTATTATATAACGATGGTAGATAGGCCTGGCGCGGAGAGTATCAGTGGTGCCGAGGTCGAAATCGACGGAACGCAGGTTGACGGGTGGACTGAAATAACGCTGCCGAGTCAGACGACGGAAGCAGGGGAGTACAGGGACGGTGATGACCCCGCCTACGAGAAGAAAATCTGGGGGCAGACGACGCTCGGAACGCTCACGATGGAGCGCGAACTTCTGTCGTCGGACGAAACGGTGCTCTGGGAGTGGAGCCAGAAGATTCGGCAGGGTGACACCGATGGGGGTCGCAGAAGTCTCGAAATAACGTTCTTCGACGGGGAGGGCGGAGAGCACTCCCTCTGGACGTTCGAGGGCGCCTGGATTCAACACTACGAACCACCGGGGCTGGACACCTCGAACGACGAGACAGCAAAGGAGCGAATCGTCGTCGCGTTCGGCGCTATGAAACGCGAGGAGCTGTGATCCGAGGATGACCGACACAGGTAACCACCCCGAGGATGACGAGGTGTCCACGGAACGACTGGCCGACATCGAGGACGCGCCCGGCCACGCGGAGGAGAGCGGCGAAAGTGCCGACGATACGCTCACGACGTGTTCGACTAGATGCACTCCGACCCAACGACTGTCGAGACGATCCGTTCTACTGGGGGTCGGTGGAGTCGGACTCCTCGCCTCCGGGGTCGGACTCGGTAACGCACGCGAGGCCCGCGTTTCGTCCACTCCGTCGAGCGTCTTCGTTCAGTCAGCAGCGGCACTCTCGCAGTCCACGACCCTGCAGGAGTCTGCACACGCGTTCGGCAACGGGGCTAGAGCAGTTCACGAGGGCGCGTTTGTGATCGCCGACTCGTCGCCACAATCGTTCAGTTCCAAGCAACCAGACGAGGTTCGAACACAGATGCCGATCTATGCCCCGGCGTTTAACACGACCAGCGCCCGTGCCGCGAAAACTGATCTCGATCCGGTCGATCCCCGGACGATTCTCGAGGGCGTCGAAGACTTACCGATCCACACGTGGCGGTTCGCCGACAACTCCACGCACGGCGACGACGTTCGACACATCGGTCCGATGGCCGAGGACTTCCACGACGCGTTTGACCTCGACGGGCCCGACGACGCCATCGCTACCGTCGACGCCGATGGGGTCGCACTAGCAGCCATCAAGGGACTTCTCGATCGACTCGAATCCGATAACCGATATCTCGAGGAGGAACTAGACGAGCGACGAGAGCGACTCGTGGAACTTGAGTCCCAGCTTGCAGACATCGAAGCCGGGGTCGCTGAAGAATGAGTCGCCAACCGGTCATCGCGCACGTGATTCCGTACTACAGCGGATGGGAACGTACGTACCCAAGGAGAGGTAATCATGGTCGATGAGGCCGAAAGGGACGACAGGGAGCGATCACCGGAGGGTGTCGTCGAAGCAGACCCAGTAAATGCTGACGTGTCCCTCTCCCACCGTATCGGGGTTGGGGTGGCGTCGATCGGAGCTGCGATGTCGCTTGCAGGCTGCAACGCTGAGGTCTCCTTGGACGACGAGGAAGAATCGTCGGAAGCCGACGACAGTGAGGAGTCCGATGCGGACGACAGTGAGGAATCCGATGCGGACGACAGTGAGGAATCCGATGCGGACGGCCATACTCACTCGTACGGCCGAGGATCGAACGCAATCCACGAAGGTGTGTTTCTGATCGCCGACTCGTCGCCACAATCGTTCAGCTCCAAACGGCCAGACGAGGTTCGTACACAGATGCCGATCTATGCCCCGGCGTTTAACACGACCAGCGCCCGCGCCGCGAAAACTGGTCTCGACCCGGTCGACCCCCGGACGATTCTCGAGGGCGTCGAAGACTTACCGATCCACACGTGGCGGTTCGCCGACAACTCCGTCCACGGTGACGGTGTTCGACACCTCGGGCCGATGGTCGAAGACTTCCACGACGCGTTCGATCTCGACGAGCCCGACGACGCCATCGCTACCGTCGACGCTGATGGGGTCGTATTCGCAGCCATTCAGGGGACTCTCAACCGGCTCAAGACGAGAAACAAGAATCTACGGGCAGAGCTGAAGACGTTGGACGTCCAAATTGACGAGGTGGAATCACGACTCGATCGTGTCGCGTCCGAACGTGACGAGCCTTGATACTGTTAGACGTTCCTTCCGAAAAGAGAGTTACGCAGCCCGACAACGGTCTTTTTTAGTTAGTAGCATTGTGCCAACGAGCGGATTTTTACAATCAATCTCCGGCGGTTTCTGGTTCGACGTGACTGAAGCAATTCGAGAACGACGAGGTTCGTCGGTTCAGCTCTCGAAAGATTCGTTCGACAGCGCTCCGATTTCCGTGGCGACATATCTGAAATCGGAGGCCAACTCGTTGCAATGCAGTTTGGAGGTGTTTCGCGCCGTCAACAAGAAAGACGGCAGTTTCGAAATCGTGTTTTTGTCGCAGTTCGCGGAGAAATATCTCGGTGATGAGGGTTGTCATCGTCGAAAACAATCGGACGTGAAGCAGTTGATTCATAGCTGGATCAGCAGCAGCGTACAGCCAGAACTGCTGATCGTTAATCCGAATCACTGTCTCGTCAACGGCGGCCTGATTCGGAGACTGTTTTACCCGGATTCTTCGCCGCAACATCCAGCACCAGTTCAATATCCGAACCCATTTACACTTCTTGACTCCGGTGAATCGCTGGAAAGCGCCGACTTGATCCGTTACAACGAGGGAGTTGAAACGGGAAACAGCGGATGCTTCATGTTATCGAGAGTTCTGTAAAATCGTCCTGATCTGTGTCGTCTACAACATCAAGCGTGCAATCATACAATAAAATCAACCGCAGTGGTGCGGTTCACCATGGCCAAGCGGTCTAAAAAGAGGATTCGATACCAAAGGTGTATAGTCCCGGGCGGATTCGAACCGCCGTCAATGGCTGTCTTCCGCGACGAGCGGAACTCGGTCACGTCCAAAGGCCATCATGATTGGCCGCTACACCACGGGACTTCACCTCGTCTGA
>SKSS01000121.1 GCA_007122875.1 Salinarchaeum sp.
CTGCGGGCGATGGACGCCGACGGCGCGCTCGACTACCCCGTCTTCGCCGTCAACGACACGCCGATGAAACACCTCTTCGACAACGTCCACGGCACAGGCGAGTCCTCGCTCGCGAACATCGCCATGACGACGAACCTCTCGTACGCCGGCAAGACGGTCGTCGTCGGCGGCTTCGGCTTCTGTGGGAAGGGCGTCGCGAAGAAGGCCGCCGGCCAGAACGCCCGCGTGATCGTCACCGAGGTCGAGCCACGTCGCGCGCTCGAAGCGCACATGGAGGGCTACGAGGTGATGCCGATGCGCGAAGCCGCCGCCGAGGGCGACGTGTTCGTCACCACGACGGGGAACAAGGACATCATCACCCGCGAGGACTTCCTGCAGATGGACGACGGGGTCGTCCTCGCCAACGCGGGTCACTTCGACGTGGAGATCAACTTGGACGACCTCTCGGATCTCGCGGTCGCCGAGCGCGAGGCCAGGGAGGGCGTCCGCGAGTACGAGTTGGAGGATGGCACCCGGATCAACGTCCTCGCGGAGGGGCGGCTGGTGAACCTTGCCTCGCCGATCGCGCTCGGCCACCCGGTCGAGGTGATGGATCAGAGCTTCGGCGTGCAGGCCGTCGCCACCCGCGAACTCGCCGAGAACGGCGACGAGTACGAGGCGGGCGTCCACGAGGTACCCGACGACCTCGACCGGCGGGTCGCGGAGATCAAACTGGCCGCCGACGGCGTCGAGATCGACGAGTTGAGCGACGAGCAGCGCGAGTACATGGAGAGCTGGCAGCACGGGACGTGAGCGGTACGGTCTGACGCGGTCGTGATGCGGTCGGCTGAACGTGCTTCCAATGAGCGAGCCACCGTTTTATAGCCGGCCGACGAGAATCCGAGGGTATGACTGCCGACAGCACCGAGTCACAGATGTCACCCGAAACGGCCTACGATACCGTTCTCGAAAAGAGCCAGCGAATTCTTGACCTGGAGAAAGTTGACTTCCTGACCAGGTGGGATTCAGACGTGATGATGCCCGAGGGGGGCGCGACGGCCCGGGCTTCACAGCGCTCCTCGCTGGCGGCAGCACAGCACCGGTACCGGACCGACGACGACCTCGGCGAGGCGCTCGAAGTGTTGGAGGGCGCAGAGCTGACCGCGGACCAAGCCGCGATCGTCCGCGAAGTCCGCCGCGAGTACGACATCGAAACCAGCGTTCCCGAGTCGGTGAACGAGCGGCTCTCGTCGGTTACCTCCGGCGCTCACGAGGACTGGAAACGGGCCAAGGAAGCCGACGACTGGTCGATGTTCGCGCCGAAGATGGCCGACGTCGTCGACGCGTGGACTACTTGGGCCGAGCACGTCGATTCCGAGGGTGATCCCTTCGAGACGCTCTGGAGCAAGCGCTCGGGCTACCACGGTCAGCGGTATATCGACCTCGAGACGGTTGACCGCATCTTCGACACGCTCCGGGAGGAGCTGGTTCCGCTCATAGCGGAAGTCCACGAGAGCGACGCCGACCTCGCCACCGATGCGTTTACCGCCAACGGTCCCTACGATATCGGGACGCAACACGAACTCTGCAAGGAGACGCTCGACCTCCTGGGGGTGGACTGGAGCCGTGCACGCCTGGATACCGCTCCCCATCCGTTCTCATACGGAACCCAATACGATGTCCGAATCACGACGCGGTACTCCGAGGAGTCACCAATGACGGCGCTACAGGGCGTCGTCCACGAGTTTGGTCACACCGCGTACACGCACGGCCTCCCGCAGGAGCACTACGGCGACCCCATCGGCGAACCACGTGGGCTGGGCGTCCACGAGTCACAGTCCCGCTTCTTCGAGAACCACGTGGCACGCTCGGAACCCTTCTGGGAGTTCTATCTGCCCACGCTCCGGAAGCAGTTCCCGCAACTCAAAGACGTCACTCCACGTGAGACCTACGAATGTGTCAATCAGGTTCTCGATGACAACTACATTCGGGTGGAAGCGGATGAGCTGACCTATCACATGCACATCATCCTCCGCACCGAAATCGAGCGAGCGCTGGTGGCCGGAGACATCGGCGTGGACGAGGTTCCCGAGGTCTGGGCCGACAAGATGGAGGACTACCTGGGCATCCGGCCGGAGTCGGATTCTCAGGGACCGCTTCAAGACCCACACTGGGCGGGCCAGATACCCGCATTCATCACCTACACGATTGGAAGCGTGCTCGCGGCGCAACTCGATGCGGCGATGCGCGAGGATCTTGACGTGGATGAACTCATTCGTGACGGCGAGTTCGACCCGATTCACGACTGGCTTGAAGAGCGGATCCAACGCCACGGGCAACGGTACAGAACTGACGAACTCATCGAGCGGGCCACCGGCGAGCCGCTCACAGCGGACTACTTCCTCGAGTACGCCCGCGAGAAGTACGGCGACCTCTATGACCTCTGATCGAACGTCCTCCACGTTCCGTTCAACGTGTCGGCCCTCACCAGAATCGGGGGAATAGCGAGCGGCTACGGATACGTCTCCTTTTCGGCGATCTGGAGCCGCGTGTCGTCGGTTTCGGCCACCACGTGGACTGTCTCGCCGTCGTCAACCGTCGAGAGCGAGAGATCGCCGACGGTCGTCGACTCGTTGGCGTCGGGAATCGGTTCCGTGCCCACGGTCTCGCCATCGGATCGAACCGCGAGGTCAAACCCGTCGTCGGTCGGGAGCACCTCGACCGTGTATCCCGCGAGTTCGGCGTTCGCTCGGGCTGGATCCGAGGTGAACGAGCGGGTTGTCTCGTCGTTGAGCGTGAGATCGACCGCGTACACCGTGTCGTTCCCGACGACCTCCCAGCCGGTTCGCTCGACGTGAACCGTCTCGCGCCAACCGATCGCGCCCACGGTGACGTTCTCCTCGCCCTGGAACGCGAGGAGTTCGTCGTCGACGCCGAGGGTCCAGATCTCCCGCTCGGCGCTGACGACGATGACGCCGCTTACGTTCTCCGCGCCGAGGTCGTCGATCTCTTCCTCCTCACCGGTGTCGACGATCCACTCTTGCCCGCCCGTCGCGTTTTCGGCGTACGTAACCGCATAGTCGCCGGCCATCACTGCCCCCTCGTCGGGCATCGAATCGGCCCCGACGGCCACCAACCCCAGCGGGACGCTCACGAGCGCGACGAGCACGGTCACGACCACGAGGACGATGGCAGCGGTGTGGCGCACGGAGATCGGCGTCGGAACGACGCGATCGGGGAGCACCGGGGGGAGCGCGGGAACGGCGACGAGCAAGGTAAAGACCACCAGTATCCCCAGTGACAGCCCGATGGCCTCGCCCACGGCGATCACGCTCCCGACGCCGACCAGGAATCCGAGCACCACCAGCGCGAGCCAGCCGATGGCTATCGTCCGGCGGGTTGGCACCCGGTCGAAGCGCCCGAGCAGGCGTGGAATCCGTCGGTCGCTGCCGGCGACGGTTCCCGCGAGCACCAGCGTCAGCGCGAGCACGAACGTGACGCCGACGCCCCGATAGAGGACGTACTCGTCCGCCTCGGCCGGCCAGACCAGCAGCCAGAGCGACTGCACCGCCCCGACGGTGAACACGCCGAAGGTAATGGCCGCGAACGAGGGTCGATGGCGGCGGCGAGCGAGCAGCGCGACGCCAGCGACGGTCCCAATCAGGAAGCCGAGCAAGTGCGCCTGGAAGGCGATCGCGGCCCACTCCGGCGGCATCGGCGGACCGACGGCGACCGTCTCGCGGACGACGGGGTGGGCGAGCGCGTCAATCACGAGCGAGACGGTCGAGGTAACGACGACCCCGACGACGGTCACGAGCGGGCGGACGACGACCGCGAAGCCGATCAGGGCGAACACCACGCCCGAAAAGCCGAGTCCCGGTCCGAGCGAAAAGATCGCCGTGAGGAACGCGACGCCGAGGAGAGCGATCGGGAAGATCACGAACGCGCGGACCCACGGCCGATCCAGCGGTCCGTCTCCCGCTCCGTCGGCTCGGACGGTGGGGTGCTCGGACGAGGCGTCGATATCGTCGGCGTTCGACGACCCCGGATAGTGGCCCCAGGCGTACTCGACGATCGCGCCGAACACGAGCGTCGCGGTCATGTTCGAGAGCAGGTGTGCTGGGCTGGCGTGAGCGATACCGGCGGTGAGCAGCCCGGTTGGATAGAGATACGACCACGTGACGAACGCGAACACGACGGGATCGTCCCAGTGACGGAAGCCCCCCTGCGCGAACAGATAGAACGCCACGACGACCGCGACGGTGACGAGAGTGCCCCACGGAACGCCGTAGAGCAACCGGTCAGCGAGGGATTCGCGCCATCGTCCACGACCGTCGACGTACCACGCGACGCCGAGCGTGATGAGGAGCGCCGCGACGAGGGCGACTCGGGTTGGCGTGATCGGCATTGCTGGTTGATTCGGACAGCGTCCCCGTCAATGATTCGGTCATTACATACGATCCCCGTGCGGCCCCGTCCCACGAGAGCCACACGCACGTTTTCCCACCGAGTGGGAACGGTTCCCTGAAGTCGGGAATCATGGTGGAGGGCTTGATACTACCCCGCCAATGTTCACCTGTAAAGGAGTGACCGAACATGTCCACGACCACCCAGAACCGACTCGAAAGCCGCCTCGGGGGCGTCACCCTCGAAGGTGAACCACACTCGCTGACCGCATGGTTCGTCGTCACCCTCCGGATGGTGATGGGTGGCATGATGCTGTTTGCCGGTCTCGGCAAGTACGCCTTCATCTCCGGTGATGGCTTCAACGCTGCGGGCTACCTCGCGAACGTCGATGCCGCGAGCCCGGTTGCCGGCATCTACGCCGCGATGGCCGCGAACCCGGCGCTGATGGAGGTCGTCAACGTCACCGTGCCGCTGACGCAGGTGCTGATCGGAATCGCGCTGATCGCTGGCGCGTTCGTCCGGTTGGCCGCCCTCGGCGGCGCGATGCAGATGACGATGTTCTACCTCGGCGGCTGGGAGGGCGAATGGCTCGCGCTGTTCGACTCCACGCTGATCTATGCCGTCGTCTTCCTCGCCATCGGCGCGTTCGCCGCCGGGCGAATCCTCGGGGCCGACCGCTACATCGAGCGGATCGACGTCGGTGGACAGGCCCTCGTCGAGCGCTACCCCAAACTCCGGTACCTCCTCGGCTGAGGAATGGCCGGACACCTCCCGATTCCTTTTCTCCTCGATTCGAGGCGATTCTCGACGGCTGATTCGAACGGACTTCGTCGGCCGAACCGAACGGACTCCGTCGGCCGGTTCGAGACGACTCTTTTAACATCCCTCCGCCGGGAGGGTGGATCGATGGCCAATCGGAAGGGCGATCGTCGAGAGCGAGAACTCGTCAATCTGCTGGACGACGCCGGCTTCGCGGTGATGCGCGCGCCCGCCAGCGGAAGCGCGACCGAGCGCGAACTCCCCGATGTGCTCGCCGGAGACGGCGGGGTGTTCTACGCGATCGAGGCGAAATCGAGCGCTGGAAACCCGATCTACCTCGACGGCTCCGAAATCGAGGCGCTGGTCTACTTCTCACAGAACTTCGGCGCGAAACCCCGCATCGGCGCACGCTTCGACCGGGAGGACTGGTACTTCTTTCACCCACACGACCTCCACCGAACCGACGGCGGGAACTACCGCGTCAAAAAGGAGACCGCGATCGCGGAGGGCACCGACTTCGCCGAGTTCGTCGGCACTTCGGA
>SKSS01000037.1 GCA_007122875.1 Salinarchaeum sp.
CTCGGATACCGATGTCTGCTCCGCGTGATCTCGAACGGGTCGATCCAAAGGATCTTGAACGGATCGGCGTCGGTCCGGTGAGGGTTGAGGCGACAGTGGGCCCGGATGATCGCCATCGACGATCGGGGAGCGGCGTCGAGTATCCGCGCGTAGACCGGCCGTGACGCGACGCGAATCGTCGACGAGATGCCGTGGTCACGCGTGTGACGAACGGCCCTCTCGATCATGGCCTTCCCAGTCGAAGATCGTCGACGTACACGGCGGTGTCGGTCGGTGCGGGAGACGCACCGCCGAAGTACACGAGGAAGTGAAACTCTTCGATGGCGATTCCGGGAGTGTCACGGAACCGGACGTCGGTGCGCTCGCACACGTGATTCTCGTCGAGCCACGCACGAAGAACGCCGTCGTTTTCCCCTGGCGTGTTCAGTCGCACGTGCTGCTCGACGAGATGCCACTCGTCGTACACTAGCCCGCGCTCCCAGTAGAAGTTATCGCCGTATCGATTCCCCTGGTCGGCGTGATAGGTGTAAAAGCTTACCCCGACATCTTCGTCGATCTCGGCTGCTGCAGGGCTCGCGATGCCCACCCGAGCGGACCACCCATTCGCCCCATCCGCGGGACGACCACCCCATCCAGCGGTGTCGTACGTGCCGGCGAACCCGGGGAGTTTTCCACCGTCGGACGGATCGAAGCTCTCCGGTAGGCGGACCCAGTACCGGGCGAACGCCTCGCTGGGTTCGTCTCCCTCGGCCTCCTCGTACTCGTATCGAAGTATCGTCCCGTAGTGTTCGCCTTCCGGGATGTCGATTCGCAGGTAGCTGTCATCGGATTCGGACGGCGATTGAATCGTGTTCCAGTCCGTGATCGAGGTCGTGGTGAACGCATCTACGTACTCGTCGTCATCGAACGAAACGTGTACGGAAGCGTCCTCGAAGTCCGGCCGAGTCGTATCGTTCGTTCGATGGGTGCGATCTCCGTGATCTCGTCGCGTTCGGCCCGGTGGTTCCGCTGGTGCCGCCTGATCGTCCGCGGTGTCGGTTTGCGTTCGACCGCTTATCGGCCACACCTGTGTGACGAGCGCCCCTTGCACCGCCGTCTCCAGAACGTGTCTCCGTGTCGTATCTTTCATGAGACCCCGGGAGGTAACCGTTGAAACCACACTGACCTGCTCTCGACGCGAGTACTCCGTGGGAATCAAAGAGTCCCACGGACAGTTCACTGACCTCTCGGCCGGCGGTACAGAATCACTATTCGGGATGCCGATGAATGTCCCGAGAAATGAATGAGTCCGAGGGCTGGGGAATGGAGCTCAAGACGAGCGAACGGAGTACCGAGGTCTCGAATCCGGACTCCCGGCACTCCTCGTCTGGCAAGGAAGCCGCGTGGGAGGCGATGGCCCGGCTCAACTGGCGCGTGCCACTGTCGTCAGTCACGGACGGACACAAAAACGCGGTCGTGATGTACCACTCGGTCGGACAGCCGGGACTCTCGGGAAACCTCACGAGCGCGCAGTTTCGTCGCGATGTCATCCACCTCGTCGAGCGGTACGCTGTTTCGGATCTGCCGGCGGTTACGTCCGCGACCGAGTCGGGCCCAAAGCGGGTCGCGTTGACATTCGACGACGGCTTCGCAAACTTCTACGAGAACGTCCTTCCCGTCCTTCGCGAGTATCGCGTCCCGGCGACGCTGTTCGTCACGACCGGCTTTCTCGACGACAGGGACGCCGATTTGCTCCGGAGCCGACACCGCCTTTCACGGACCGACGACCGCATCATGCTCACCGAACGTGAACTCGTGGAACTGGCCGACGAACCGCTCGTCACGATCGGCAACCACACGCGAACGCATCCGCACCTCTCTACGGCCGAGGACGAACGAATCCGTGACGAGATCATCGGAGCCAGGCGGCTGCTGACGGACCGACTCGGAATCGACGTGACCCGGTTCAGCTATCCGTACGGCGATTTCGACTCGCGGGCTGTCCGAACGGTACGGGAGACCCACGAGATTGCCGTCACGATGAATCTCGGGCTCGTCGAACCGAACCCCGATCCGATCCTCCTTCCACGGGTCGGCTGTGATCCCGAACTGTACCGGTTGGCGTGGAACCTCAGCGATCTCGCTCACCAACTGAAAGCGGGTGTTCGAACAGTCGAGGGGCTTGTCGGGTCGCGGTGAGCAGTCAGAGGCTTGTCGGGGCGTGGACGCGACGAACCGGGCAACTCATGTGAGCGTGACATCCCACGTCTCCGAATCTGAAATATCGTTGAGCGTGACTGTATAGGTGAGTTCATCACCCTCGTCGTACTCTCGCTGTGGGGTGCGCAGCAATCGGTTACTCCAACTCGTCTTCGTGCTCGTCGGAGCGGTGTCGAACTGGGTTTCCTCGTCGAAGATTACCCGGAAGAAGACGCACAACCCGTCTACGGTCCCCGGATTCTCGACCCGTCGAGACGCGGTGAGCCTCGTCGGGAGCGCATTCTCGTGCGGAAGGTCGTTCACGTCGAACGAGAGAATCGGCTCCGGCGTCGAGAGATACTGATCGAACCCGGCGACATCCATCCATCGCCGGGTGTGGCTCTCGGGTTTGAACTTCTCGATGTCAGGATGATTCCGAAGTACGCTGAAATCAATTCCTTGCGCTGAGATGTCCTCAACGAACGGGACTCGGTGATCATCCGTTAGCGTCACGGGCTCTAAGAACAGGTCGAATCGTCCGGGAAGGATCGTCCCCTTCTCGTCAAGCACTCGCCGTTTCAAATCCAGCAGGTACTCGATCATGTTCTCGTTAAGGAGGTCGTCACCCATGATCTCGTGGAGAACCACGTCGACGTCCTCCGAGCACGTGAATTCCGTGCTATTCACCTGCCGAAACTCGATGGTGTCGACGCCGTTTTTCAGCGCGATATACTCGGCCACCTTGACGAACTCCGAGTGGTCGATCGCGTAAACGGTCGCACCCTGTTGGGCGGCCATCATCGCTAAAATTCCGGAACCGGTTCCCAGATCGACCACGACATCGTCCGAGTCGATGTGTCGACGGATCGCGGCCGCGTAGTTGTCGACGCGAACAGAATCCGCCAGCATCTTCTCGTGTTCGAAAATGTCGCTGAACTCGCCGACGTTTGATAGTTCGTACAGGACGGTCTTGACCGTATCGTTCGTCCGAACCCAGGATTTGGCCGTATGAAGCCCCGAGCGTACGTGCGGTTGAATTCGCTGCATAGCCCAGACCCTTCCTCCCCTTTCAAGTAGAGGGGTGATCGTTCAACTTGCTTGCTGGTGAGGTGGGCGTCGGTTAAGGTTCGGTTACAGCGTTCACACTGGGTCCGTGAATGTAAGCACTCGCGCTAATCAGATCATACAGCAGAAGGGTACGTGCCGGTCACGTTCGGCCACGGACCACGTCGGCACCGTCCACTCATGAGTACGTACCTGACGGCACAATGAGTTCAACGCTGCTATCCGACGGGTTCACGAGTCCGTCCTCGTTTCGTGTGCCTTCCCACTTCATCGCGCCGAGCATTCCCTCGTCTACTATCGGGGGACCGAACGTTAACGAATGAACAGTTATGGTGCCAAAGGTAGGGATAAAAGTCCGTCATGCCATCACCGGACGAGTCGGAAACGGTCGTCCAGGTATACTCGACTGACAACGCGATAGACAAGTACACGGAGATGAACGAGTTCGGCCTCTACGAAGCGGAGGCGAAACTTGTCGATCGGTACTTTCAACCACGTACTGCACGCGTCCTCGACGTCGCGTGTGGCGCCGGACGGACGACGAAGCCGCTTGCTGTGACGGGCTACGATGTCGTCGGAATCGACATCAGCAACGAGATGGCGTCGAAAGCGAAGTCGGTGATTCCGGGGACCGAAGTTTGCGTCTCCGACGCCTCCAGTCTCCCGTTCCGGGACGAGTCGTTCGATTTCGTCCTCTTCTCGTACGTAAACATCGATCTCCTTTATCCGAGGGCACAGCGTCTCCGGGCCCTCCGGGAGATGAACCGGGTGCTGAAACGGGGCGGGCTGCTGCTCTTCGGAACGTCGAACAGCCTGCACGTCGTTCCCGCACTGTTCCAGAACCGCGATCACCTGCGCCGGTTTTACGTTCGGAACGACAACTATCGGCGGCTCTTCAGGGCGTACAAAAAAGATCCGGACGAGTGGGGGCTGAACTCGTACTTCGGAACGCAACCGCGGACCCTCTGGGACCTTCGACGGTGTGGATTCCGGACCGAACACGTTGGCGGAGCGCGGGACTCTCTGCTTCGCTTCCTGGAGAAAGTACAATACTACGTCGCGCGGAAGTCTCAGGATGTCTAGCGGCTGGCACCAACTCGGTCGCTCACGACCCATCGTAGATGCCGATCGCCCAGTGATCAGCCCCGAGGAGCCGTTCCCCCAGACCGACGTTTCCGTCCACGGCACAGTACCATCGATCGCCGACGTACCAGGGATCGACGTGGTGCATCCGGCCGGTGTTCCAGCCGATCGACCCGCTAGCAGGGGTTAGGTCGGGTGAGGTCGGGCGTTCTCGGTCGGCGTAGCTCGAAGGGGTGAGATCGGTGATCTCGTATCCCCTGACTCGGTGACCATACTTGTCGAGACAGTCCTGGAGAAACACCCGGATCGACTCCGTGGTGACGATCGGGCGTCCACCCGGACGCGCCGCTGACGGCCGATCGGTGACGACTGGATTGCGCTCGTGAGGCTGCCAGGTCTCCGATTCGAGCTCGTCGTTGTGATAGGCGTACAGCCGGTTCCCGTCGCCACCGAGCAACCACCAGCGTCCGTCCCACCGGAACAGGACACAATCGTGGAGGCGGTGATCCGGGGAGACGAGCGTGGCGACGCGTGACCAGCCCTCCGGCAGGCTGTCGGTCGCATAGAGGTCGACGGGGGCCGGGCGGTTCCGATCCCATTTCTCCGGGAGCATGTAGTAGGTGTTCTCCCACCGAAACACGTAGGGGAATGCGAGGTGGAGCGAATCGGACAACACGACGCCGTCGTAGGTCCAGGTGCGGCCTCCATCGGGACTGGTCGCGTGCCCGATGACCGCAGTGGGTGATCGATCCTTGTTGAACACCTCGAAGAAGAGGTACCACAAGCCATCGGACGTGATGAACAGGAACGGATCGGCGACGAAGTGAACCCGTCCGTAGTCGGTCACGTCTTTCCGAGTCAGTACCGGGTTGCTGACACCTCGCGCCGGACGAAACGTGCTCGGGACCGGGATGGATTCGTCGAATCGGGGGGCCACCGGAATCGCACGATGTCCGTGCAGTCCCTGGCGGTCGGTCTCGCCCACGTCCGGTCCTTGATTGGGACGTCGATGGATGCGCTCGTTCACGCGCCATCGCCAGTCCCGGAGCGGAGTCGAGGGGCGAAGCAAGCGTCTCATCCGATCATCCGTCTCCCACCGCGGTGATGTCGATCCAATCGGTCTCGACACGTCCGTCCGTCAGATCGTCGAGCAAGGTTTCGACACCCCGATCGATATCGTCGAACGGTGCGGCCCCGCTGGCGTAGTGGTCCGATCCACCCCCGCCCCCTTCTCCGGCGGTCGTCACGATTCGGTCGGCAATCTCATCGGCGGGGAGGTCGTCGGCTGCCGACGTCCCGACCCCGACCGCGAACGTTCCGTCACCGCCCGCGAAGCCGATCCCGATCCCGTGATCGTCCTCTGTGGCGCGCTTTGCGAGTGCCTCCACGTCCTCGAGTCGACCCCGTGGGAGGTGGATCGCGGCGACACGCACGTCAGCCGTCGACGGTGTGTGTTCGACCCGTGTGAACCACCACGCATCGGCCCACTTTTGTCTCGTCCGCTCTAGCTCCCGTCTGAGTTCCCTTCGTTCTTCATCGAGCGTTTCGATTCGCTCGGGGAGAACCGCTGGACGGGCGTCGAGCAAATCAGCCGATTTCTGGGCCGCACTAACGACCTCGTGGTGGTCTTCGGCGGTGACGTCCCGTTCTCGCTTCCGGCTGACCGACAGACTCTCGCGAACGGTCCGCTCTCGACGCCACCAGTACAGGTTCGTGAGCACCAGCGCCCCGAGCAGTGTGAGCGACCGTATCGAACGACCGCTCGCGAATCGTGATTCGTCCGTGTTATCCGTTTTTGATGGCTTTCGATGACGATTACTCATGAATTCGCTCCTTCAGCATCGGTCCGATTCTGGGGTGGGTGACGATCCGTGCTGCCCGCCGGGTCAGTGGTGCGACGCGATCGTACTCCGAGAGGGAAGCCCGTTCAGCGCGATGGGGCGGCCAGACGTAACTCGTCAGCCGATGGGCGATCCCACCGAATTGCGTTTTGAAGTCGTGAACGCTCGATCCCGGGCGTGACCGTCCAAAATCGACCGCAGAGCGCCCGTCCCGACAGGCGCGCTCGATCGCCGTAGCGTATAGCGCGTGCGTCGGCCGGTGTTCCCATCGGTCCCGTCGCGTCGCTGGAAGCCAGATCGTCGTCGCTCGACGCTCGAACACCAGCGCCGCCCCTATCGTGTCCCCGTCGAGTTGCGCCGTGAGAATGGTGACGACGTCCCCCAGCGCCTCGTCGAGCACCTCGAAGAACGCCCGGGGAAACTGCGGACTCCCGAGGCGATACATGGCGTCACGGTAATGGGGGTAGAACGCGTCGACATCCCCTTCGGTCACCTCGACACCGCTGCGCTCGGCCTTCCGGACGCTTCGGCGAACGTCCCCATCGACGGTCGATTCCCACAGTTCCTCGTAGGGGCGGTCGAGACGCAGACGGATCGACGTCCCCGTCTCGACGCCGCCGTACTCGGCCGTTGCGTATCCCCCGATTCTGCTCCAGTCGACGTCCTTGACGATCCACGCCCCGAGCGGTCCCACCTCATCCCGGAGTTCGACGAGAAGATCGGGGCCGGAGACGCCCTCGCGGATCAGCGGAAACCCGTACTCACAGAACGGGTTTACGATGCTCTCACCGAACAACGCAGGGACCGCAAATCCGGGGATTGCGGCGATCGGTCGGCTCCCGTCGTACGCGATGGCGTGGCGAGACTCGTATCCGAAGGTCGAATCGACGGCTCGAAGCCAGCCGCGGGTGTGAAACACCGTCGACCACGGGTGACAGTCGACGAGCGCCGTCCAGTCATCCCAACGATCGTCGTCGACTGGCCGCACCGTGAGTTTGTCAACCGTCATCGAGAATCGCCTCCGCGTCCGCCGGAATCGCCGTCGTGTCTGCCGGATGGCCTGGGACGAACACCATCGAGCACGCTCTTTGCGCTGTCGAACGCGAACGTCGACAGGAGCTCGTTCACCGTCCCGGTCGTCGTTTCGATGCTGTGAAAGCTGACGAACGCGGCGTGTCTCGGTACGTCGGACCGAACGACGGCCGGGTTGAACTCCCACGGGTGGAAGTACAGCATCGCAGGGACGCCTCGATCGTTCAGATTCCTGATCCCCCGTTTGAGCAGCCACGTCGGCAGCAACCGCGCGTAAAAGCCACCGGCAATGGGGAGGCGAAACGACGGGTGGAACACCGCGAGTGGAAACTCGACGAGCGCTGCGTCGTCGGGTGATACCGGAGTTCGGCGGGACGAGTGCCCGTCACTGGCCAGTGGGCGCTCGGGCGATGCGGCTCGTCGGGGATCCTCCCCGCTTGCGACCCGGACACCGCCGAACGGATCGTCCGGTCGTGGAACGTAGGGAGAGAAGGGAACGCCACCGATTCCGTACATAGGGGTCCGAACGGGGAAGACGCTCGAATCGTAGTCGAACCCACGCTCACGAAGGACATCGATTGCCCAGTCGGTATCAGGACCGACCGAGAAGTTGGGCGCACGAAACCCGAGCGGTCGCTGGCCGATGGCGTCCTCGATAGCCGCGACGCTGCGGTCGATCTCCCGTTCGAACGCTTCGCGGTCGAGATCGAACAGCGGCGTGTGGGTGTGTCCGTGAGAACCGATCTCGTGCCCTTCGTCGGCGAGCCGTGCGACGAGTTCCGGGTACTCGGCGGCGAGTTCGCCGACGACGAAGAACGTCGCACGGACATCGTGTGCACGGAGCAAGCGGAGGACGAGCGAGAGCGACTCGTGTACTCGGTCGGTCGGATCGTCGACCCGACCCTGGAGGAGGCTCGCCGAGTGCCAGTGTTCGAGGTCGAACGTGATCGCGTTCGTGACGGCGTCACTCATGGTGATCGCTCCGGTACTCCGTCCGAACGGTGGGTTGACTCGACAGCTGTAGGGTGTTCAGGGCGTGGAGGACGATCGCGACGAAGCAGGTGAGCAATCCGGCCAGTACCAGGGCGATGGTGAGAAGTCCCAGCCCGAGCGGAAACGTTTCGGTCTGGACGTAGTTCGAGACGGTCCAGTACCCAGCACTGAACCCGAAGAGCGTACACAGAAACCCCGGCACGCCCAGTACCGTGATCGGGCGGTCGCGCTCGATCGTCCTGACCAGATTTCTGATGAGCGTGTACCCGTGAGCGATTGGGTTCCTGGTACTTCCGTTTTCGACGTCGTACTCGATTGTGGTCGGGACTTCCTCGATCGCGTAGTTCATTCGATGGGCGTGATAGAGAATATCGGTGCTCGCCCACATTCCATCGCCGATCGTTCCGTCGGCCGCGAGGCTTTCTATCGCCCGGCGATCGTACACCCTGAATCCGCTTTGCGTGTCCGCGATCCGGGACGACGGCCGAACCACGCCGAGGCTGAGGTTGGCGAACGTGTTGATCACGCGGAGTCCAACCCGCCGATAGAGCGGAGCGTTCGTCGACGCGCCCTCGACGAACCGGCTCCCGATGACCAGTTCCGCACCGCTCTCGCGTTGTCGCTCAACCAGCTTGGGCACGTCGTCTGGGTCGTGCTGCCCGTCGCCGTCGACGACAACGAGGTGATCGATGTTCCGTTGCCGTGCTGTGATGAACGCCGTTTTGAGGGCGGCTCCGTAGCCACGGTTTCGATCGTGTTCGATCACTGCTGCACCGGCTTCGGCGGCGATACGGCCGGTTTCGTCGTCGCTCCCGTCGTCGACAATGAGGAGGTCGTCCGAGACATCGAGTGCGTTCGCAACAACGTCGCCGATCGTGGCCGCCTCGTTGTACGCGGGAACGGCGACGAGCACGTCACCGCCTTCGTGATCGCCCGGCCGTGCCGTCGTCGACGCGTCCACCGCGAATCGGTCGGACGCTTCCATCCGAGAACGACTCTGGGCGTAATCTACGAAGACGCTCGGAACCGTATGCACGAGCAGCCGGGGATAGTCCAACATCCTCGCGGTATGGATCAGATCCTCACGAAGCGGTCGGTCGTGCTGTTCGACTCCTCGTTGTGAGATGATGGTCACTCCGAGCCCGTCCAGTAGGTGGACGGTCTCCTCGGTCAGCGACCGATCGTGAGCGACGAGCACCGGATACCCTCGCTGTAGCGCCCGGAGCACCTCACGCAGCAGCGCATCCTCGTCGCACCCAGCACCGATCAGGCCGACGGCCGGAACGTCAGTAGCCGAAACATCCGTCTGCTGTTCACTGATTGTGATACGTCTTCGTACACTCTGGAATTCCTCCTCCCCCGCCATATTCTGCACACCTGACCACGGTCATTCGTCGGCACTTAGCCGTGGGTGATCGTATCGGCTGTTAAGACCGTAAGAACGGTTTTCGGAAATTTTTTCCAATATTTAGAGAAGACATTAGATACGACCGGGAGACGGCCGTCTCGCACGCTACCGGTTTTCCGGATTCGGCTGTTCGAACGGATCGTTCAGCAGTACTTCTTAACGGCTGAACGAACTGAAACGTCCCATCCTAGTACACGGAAACGGATTCTTGTTAGTAACATAACGGCCACATCGAGAACGAGACCGAAGGGCGCCCTGCAGGATTCAATTCGGTCTGTCAGGAGAACAGCGCAAACGCCCATGAGCTCACTCGTGGGGTGAAGCGCGGAAGAGAGATCAACACACAGCACGAATCGGATACCGCCGAGTTCAGGGAACGGACCCACGAGCCCGCTGTCCGGAACGGAGGCGGGACTCGCTCCGCCCAGAACCGACCTGTGTCGACCCCGGCTGACGCTGTCACAGACAGCGGACACCGTCAGAGCGAGGTCGGAACTCCCACCGTCGTGGCTGCGGTCACAGACCGCAGAGTCCCCCAACCGAAGGTATGGGGAAAGTCAGTCCTCGTCGGATTCAACGACGTCCACCCACACGTGAAGCTTCTGGTATGCCGTGTCCGGGGATGGATCGTCCGGAGGCTCGTCTTTGTACAGCAGGTAGGTCAATCGAAGGTCGTCACCCGTGATGGGGGAGGCGACCTCGTGGTCGTGACGCCACGTCTCGCCGTGGTCGAGCATCCCGGTTTCGTACGTCGTCACCTCGTGCCGATCCGAGACCGTTGGCTCGCCGTCGTCGCTTTCGACCTCCTCGACGAGGACGACGACCGTGTACTCGATCGAGTCGTGTTCGTGGTTTTCGACGCCAACGGTTAGCTCGACGGGTTCGCCCTCGACGAGTTGTTCCGGGTAATTAGCGGCGGTCAGGTTCCCGTCTTCGTCCTCGACGAGGAGGTAGAACTCGCTGAACTGTGACTGTGGGACGGCGAAGGCGTAGGCGACGCTGCTCACCGCGAGGAGAACGCTCAGAACCAGCAGGATGTTCAACAGCACGTCGCTTCTGGACCCCGGTTCGAGGATGGTGGCTCGCGTCGCCTCGAACCACTCCCGATGCGAAACCCGAAATCGGGCCTCCGGGGAGAGATTCCAGCGTCGATGGGTCGCCCCGGCCGCCGCGATTGTGGTACACGCCACGATCGACAGCACGATCGGAACGGAACGGAGCCCCCAGGGAAGATAGCTGTGAACGAGTCCGAGCGTGGCGACGATCACGACGCTGAACCCGAGCGAGAGCACGACCCGTTCGAGACCATCGAGACTTCGGTCGTGACGGGCCCCCGAGGAACGCTCTTCGGCGGGCGACGGCGCGTCCCGGATTGGTCGCTCACCCCGTTCGGGAAATATCGCGGAGACGAACGCGTATCCGGGCAGAAACAGCAGGAGCGGGACGGCGAACAGCGCTGCGAGGATGGTCTCACCGAGCACGGGGACCAACACGACGGTGGACGCGAGGACGGTCAGTGTCACAGTTGCTACGATGTCGGCGGGTATGCGCCGCACCTGCTCCGCGAGCGAGCGTTTCACTGGTTCTTCCCCCTCGACCCCTTGCTCGTATTCACCGACGAACGGGAAAAGTGAGTCGTCTGTCACCCTGGAATCACTTCTGTCGCATACGGTCAGGCTCACTTCGCTTTCTCGACTCCTCTGTTCCGTCAATCTCACCCGTATCTTCAACTAGCTCGACTCCGATTTCCCGGTATGCGCCGCACGCGCAGGTGGGGGGATCGATCGGGTATCGATTCGATCAGCCGGACGATCTCCGGATTGGTCCGCGTGAACGGATCGGTAGGGAGACGAACCGACACGTCGAGGGGATCCGACACAGCGAGAGCGTGCGTACCATGAGCGATCGATCGAACGGTGGATCCAACGACGGCATCGATCCGTCCAGATTCGACGACCGTCTCGCGGAGGGCCGTGGGTCGACTTCCATCGAGTTCGGTGGTGCGAGATGGCGCCGGCTTCGACGCCGGGCCGAGTGTCCGGAGACGGCCCGATACCGAAACGTAGCGGCTATCTTCGTGACGGTGGGGCTTCTGGCCGGTGTCGGTGCGGTCATCGTGCCGGATGCCCGAACCGTGCTGACGGCGTTGATGGGAACGGGACTCTTCGTTGCCGCGCTGATCTACGTTATCGCGCCGGTTCGGGTCGTTCCGGCAGCCACCGTCGAGCGGCTGTATCGACCCTCGGCGGACGATCGATCGGCGTTCGTTTCCGAACTCGGATTGAGCGACGAGCGCGTGTACGTCCCTGGTTCGACGACCGACGATACCCGACGATCCGTTCGGCTGTTCGTCCCCCGATCGTCGACGGTCGAGTCGCCGCCCCCCGAACGCCTGCAGACGACGTTCGTGGGTGATATCCACGAACCGCTCGGGCTCGCCTTTCGTCCACTCGGGAATCCGTTGTACAAGGTGTTCGTCTCGGCGGTCACGGCCGAGCCGCCTGACGAGCCGATCGCGATCGCCGAACAGCTCTCGGAAGCGATCGTCGAGCTGTTCGAACTGGCGGATTCGGCGACCGTACACTCGGCGGGTGAAGGATACGTCCGCGTTGTGGTCGTTCCGGTCGTCGATCGACCTGATCGGTTCGATCACCCCGTCTCGTCGCTGTTCGGGGTCGCTCTCGCGGAGACGACTGGACGACCGGTGTCGCTCGATGTCGACGAACTGGACGAAGGCGAATATGCGATCGCGTGTCGCTGGCGAAGCTAACCAGACGGTGACGCTTGGGAAAACACTGTTGACCAACGCAAACGAACGACGATGACGAGCGACCGGGGTCGGAGTATCGTGAATCCTCGAGTAGCGAAAGCCTGGACGATACTGCAGAAAGAAGGCCCACTGTGTCTGGCGAGACAGACGGCTCGGTTCCTGTCCGCCAGGCTGTCGCTGAGTGTGGTGAGGCTCGGAACGTATACGACTTATTTCATGAGCCGGCTGCGATACGACGCGCCTGCCCACCCGTATCGGACGATCGAAATACAACCGGCCGACGTGAACTACTGGAGCGAGCGCATCTCGTATGAAGACGGATTGGGGCGAGTCGAGGGTGGGGACTGGGACGTCGAGAAGCGGTTGCTGTCACCGGAGGATCACCCCATCGTGAACGGTATTCGACAACGCTTCGTGGAGGGGTGTGAGTGGGAGGAAACGGTGTACGTAGAGCACGCAATCGAGCAACTATCGAGAACGGATACCGAATCGTACTACGGTTGCGAGAGCGTCGAGGAGTTTCTGGAGCGGCGCTGTGGGTATCTCGAGGCGATCTACGACGCCATCGAACGCAACGGCTATCGACCCACCGATTCCGTAGAGAACGAGGAGGGACCAGGAACGAGCCTCCACGATCTGGAGCCGATCGTCTCCATCGGGAGAGACGGGACAATCATCTTTTGTGGAAGCGGGAAGCACCGGTTCGCGATCGCTCGGGTGCTCGACATCCCGATTCCGGTCAACGTTGCCGTGAGACACGAACGGTGGCAGTCGATCCGGGACGACATCGCGACCGCGGACTCCGTGGCAGACCTCGACCGGACGACCAGCGAGTTTCTCGATCATCCCGACATTCGGGACGTGCTGCCGGAAGCATCACGAAAATAGCGCCTCGGGCGGGACGAGGAGTAGCAGCCGTCGAACGGCGAGGACGGCGAAGACGACGAGACCAGCGGCGGTGATCCACTGCAGTCGAGCACGCCACGGTAGGGTCAGATACCGCGGTGCCGTCAGTTCGACGACAATTAAAAAGCCGACGAGCGAGAGCACGAAGAACCGCTCTAGCGTAAGTGCATCCAGCAGTGTGAGCGTCACGATCGTCCCGAGCATCCAGCCGGCCTGACCGTACACGAACTGACGCTGTCGTCGAGGCAGCATCCGTATGTCGTTCGGCCGCCAGACGTAGAAAGCTGACGCAAGTGCTAACTCCTATCGACCCGCTCATCGAACCGATGACTGGAGCCCCGCGAGCGCCCGTCGTCGTGATCGGCGCGGGAGCCGTTGGCGTGAGCGTCGCCGCGCACCTTGCTGCTAACGAAGTCGACGTAATCCTGTGTGACCGCGGCCACGCCGCAGGAAAGACCACCGGAAAAGCCGCCGGGCTGGTGTTCTCGCAGTTTCACGATCCCGTCGACGTGCGGGCGATGGCGTACTGTCTCGACTACGTCGATCGGCTCGACCGTGAGGAGGACGACTTCACGTTCCATCGAACCGGTTACCTCCGCGTCGGCACGGAGGCCGAACGACCGACGTTCGAACGCGAGGTTCGAATCTACCGCGAGTGCGGCGTCGATGCCAGACTGGTCGAACCTGACGAGATCGACGAAATCGAACCCGCACTCGTGACCGACGATCTCACGGTGGGGAGCTACTGCCCGGACGATGGTCACGTCGATCCGCACACGTTCACGACGACGATGCTCCGGCGGGCCGAGCGCGACGGGGTTGACTACCGCCCGAACACGACCGTGACCGATATCGTCCTCGACGGCGACGCCGTGGTCGCCGTCGAGACGGAGCGTGGGACGATCGACGCGGATCACGTCGTCATTGCCGCCGGGCCGTGGTCGAAGCAGGTCGCTCGGCTCGCGGGCGTCACCCTGCCGCTCAAGCCCTACCGCGTGCAAGCGATGGTGACTACCGAGGTGGACTTCGACGTGATCCCCGTCTACGACGCCGCGATGGGAGCCTACTTCCGATCGGAAGGGAGCGGCGTCCTCGTCGGCGACGGGACCGAGGAGTTCGAGTCCGATCCCGAAACGTACGACGAACGTCCCGATCTCTCCTTTCTCGAAACCGCCGGCGAGGTGATGGAACGGCGACTCGCTGCCGGGGATGTCGGCGTCGTGAACGGCTGGGCCGGGTTGGGTTCGGGAACGCCGGACGCATTTCCCCTCCTCGGGAACCCACCCGTCGAGCCAGGAGCGAACCGACAGGTCGACGGTCTCTGGGTGGCCTGCGGGTTACAGGCACACGGCGTCATGCGCGCGCCGATTGCCGGAACGCTCGTCGCGGACGCGATCGTTGCGGGCGACGACCGCGTTTCGATCCCCGAATACGATCCGAACCGATTCGACGACGATCCCGGCGACTTTCCCGTTCGCGAGCTAATGAAGCTGGAGTGACCATACTCAATCACGCCGATTCCCCGTTCTCGTCCTCGTTGTTCTCGCCGTTCTCGTCGTCCTCGTTCTCGCCATCCTCGTCGTCCTCGTTCTCGCCATCCTCGTCGTCCTCGTCTTCACGGAGCGCGAGTTCGGTGACGAGCGGCACGAGCGCGCCCGCGACGAGCAACGCGAGCCCGAACGCCCACAGCGGGACGATGCCCTGTACCGCACCGTAACTGACGAGCGGCAGAACTGACAACAGCACTACAAAGGCGATCGTGTCGAGCTGTAACGGATCGAGACCGGCGATTTCGGCCGTCATCAGGCACCCCCCGCGAAGGCAAATCCGGCGACGAGGATCGTCAGCACGCCCACGAGAACCGTGACAGCGAGGACCCACGGAATCGTCTTCCGGAGGACCTCACCCTCATCGCCGACGATGCCGACGGTGCCGGTCCCGAGGACGACGTTCGACGGCGAGATCGCGTTCCCGACGGCACCGCCGGTCATTTGCGCTCCGAGAACGGTCCACTGTGGGAGTTCGAGTTCGGCCGCGGCCTGGTCGTGCAGCGGCGAGAACATGATGTTCGACGCGGTGTTGCTTCCCGTCATGAACGCGCCCAGCACGCCGATGGCGTTCGCAAGAAAGAGGTAGATCGTCGGAGAGACGACCGCGGCGATCCCGAGCGCGAGTACGGTGATCTGCCCGGAGTCGACCATGATCGTCGCCATGACGACCAGCAGAACGATCGCGAGCGACGCGGGAGCGCCGTTTTCGAGGAGGCTCCGCCGGAAGCGCGGTTCCTCTTCGACGTGCGGTGACGTTTCCATGACTTCCTGCCACTCCTCGTAGTAGCCCCGGCGGCGGTAGAGGAGCCACCCGACGACCACGCCGACGAGGATGATCGTCCCCGGATGGGTGAGGATTGCGAACGGTTCGTACGGGTCTTCGGCGTCGTGTTCGAGGTAGCCAGTCTCGACCGCCGGGAAGGGGAATCCGACTTCGACCTGTCCGAGGATCTCGTCGACGGCGGGGAACGCGACGACGACGGCAACGACCAGCAACACGAGGTAGGGGAGTAACGCCTCGAACAGGCCCATCAGCGGTTCCGGCTCGCCGGTTTCATCTTCGGCCGGCGTTCCGCCATCGGTAGCGACGTCCTGTCGCATTTGCTCCGACATGGCCGGGCGATCGAACGGCTGATGTTGCGTGTCGTAGCGATCCCACCGCGAGAGCGGATAGAGCGCGACCATGGCGGCCGCGGCGGCGAGAAATCCGGCGATGAACGGGCTGTAGATAGACACCAGCAGCAATGCGACCGACTGGACGATCGCGATCACGACGATCATCGGCCACGCGTGTCTGAGCGCGTCCGAACGTCCGTACAGCCACGCGATGGCGAATCCCCCAAGAACGATCGGGATCGTGTGCAACAGCGAGGTGTGGATCGCCGTCTCCACCGGTGCCTGCATCGGCGCGACCGAATCGGTCGCGAACCAGCCGACTGCGAGCGTTCCGAAGTTGTTGTTCCAGGCGTGGCCGATCAGCGGGATCGCGACCGCGTAGACCGGACGAACGCCGAGCGCGAGCAGCAACGGTGCGACGATCGCGATCGGCGCGCCGAAACCGGTGATCCCCTGCAGAAACGAGACGAACACCCAGCCGAACGCCAGCACCAAGAAGAGGTCGTTCGTGCTGAAATCCTGCAGTCCCTTCTGGATGGCGTACAACGCGCCAGCCCGTTGAGTGATGAGGTACATCAACAGCGCCGGCCACACGACGTACAGGATGAAGACGGCGTCCCAGACACCCTTCGCCGCCGCGACCGCCAACGCGAGCGCTGGCGTCTGAAAGAGCGCCACCGCGATGCCGGCGGCGAGGAACATCGCTACGACGGCTGCGACGTGTGCGGGCCAACTGTACCGGATGAGCAGCACCAACAACACCAGGATCGGGCCGAGCGAGACGAGCCAGTGAAGGGCGTCTACCGGGAGCTGTTCGACCACGGCCACCACCTCCCGTCGAATCGCGTCGGCACGCCGTCGGTCGGCTGCATGTGACTCTCCTCCGTCACCATCCTACTGCCCGAGTGCGGCCCCGTCACCGCGGGGATCCGCGGCACCTTCGAGCCATCCCGTCTCCGGGTCGATGCGAATCGCCTGTGCGTGACCGGCGTTGTCGTTCCAGTCGGTGAGCATCCGGGTCGGTTGGCCACGCCGTCGGAGTTCGCGGACGACCGCGTCCGAGACTCGCCCTTCGAGCGAGAGGTCACGTGACTCCGTCCCCCACGTTCGACCCATGAGCCATCGCGGGGCTTCGATCGCCTGCTGGACATCGTAGCCGAAGTCGACCAGCCGAGTGACCATCGCCGCGTGGGTCTGGGGCTGACCCTCCCCGCCCATCGTCCCGTAGACGAGTCGCGGCTCGTCACCCTCGTACAGCATCGCCGGAATGAGCGTGTGGAACGTCCGTTTGCCGGGTTCCAGCCGGTTCGGGTGATCGGCGTCGAGCGAGAAGAACGATCCCCGATTCTGCAGGATGATGCCCGTCTCTCCGCCAGTGACGCCGCTACCGAAGTCGTGATAGATCGACTGGATCGCCGACACCGCGAGTCCGTCATCGTCGACCGCACACAGATAACAGGTGTCGCCACCGTCCGGCGGTGCGCTCCGGTCGGCGTCGTCGAAGCTGACGCCGGGGTCGACGGTCGCCATCTCCAGGGCCGATTCGGACTCGATGAGTTCGCGACGTTCGTCGGCGTACTCCTTGGAAATTAGCCGTTCGACCGGGATGTCGACGAACGCGGGGTCGGTGAGCCACTCGTCGCGGTCCGCGAACGCGACCTTGACCGACTCGGCGAGGTGGTGGTAGTAGTCGGCCGTTCCGTCACCCATTGACGCCACGTCGAACCCCTCGATGAGGTTCAGGATCTGGAGCGCAGCGAACCCCTGGGTGTTCGGCGGAAATTCGTACGCCGTGTATCCGCGGTAGGTCGTCGAGAGCGGTTCGACCCACTCGGCTTCGAACTCGGCGAAGTCGTCCGCGGTGAGCGGTGATCCCTCGGTACCGAGATCGTCGACGATGCCTTCGGCGATCGGTCCCTCGTAGAACCCCCCTCGCGGACCGTCCCGAGCGATCGTCGCCAGCGAGTCGGCCAGCTCCTCCTGAACGACGAGGTCGCCTTCCCGGAGTGGTTCGCCGTCCGGGAGAAACAGCTCGCCCGTGGACGGGTACTCCTCGAACACGGGGACATCCTCGACGATCCAGTCGGCGACCGATCGGCTGACGACCGCACCCTCCCGTGCGTATCGAACCGCGTCCTCGAACAGCGACTCCCACTCAAGGCGGCCGTACTCCTCGTGAAGGTGCCGCCATCCGTCGACGGTCCCTGGGACGGTGAGCGCCGCCTCCGGTCCTCGGTCGGGAATCTCGTCGTGGCCGCGCTCC
>SKSS01000079.1 GCA_007122875.1 Salinarchaeum sp.
AGCTGGGTGTGTCCAGCGTCCCTGACGATGGCGTGAGCCACTCCGGCGCGCTTGGCGTCTTCGGCGAGCCGGTAGAGTTCCTCCTCGCCGCTCGCCTTCAGCACGACCTTCTTCTGTCCGCCGTTCTTCCACCCACGTTTATCCCGCTCGTCGGCCTTCTCGTAGGCCTTCAACGAGGCGTGAGCGACCTGTGCGGCCAGCTTTCCCTTGCCCATGCCGATGTCGGTTCGCGCGACGATCGCCTGTTTCATGTCCGGACGGACGGTTCCGGCCCGTAAATGGATACCCACTCGCGTTCCGGCCCGTAGACGGGTACCACACTCGCGCCGGGGCGGATCGGCATCGCCGAAGCCGACGGCTTTTACTCCCCGCTATGCGACAGCCAGAGTATGATCCTCTCGGACGCGGAGATCGCCCGCCGGCTCGACGAGGGGTCCCTCGTCGTCGACCCGCTCGACGATCCCGACCTGCAGATACAGCCTGCGAGCGTCGACTTGCGACTCGGACGGGAGTTCCTGGAGTTTCGCCGGACGAACATTCCCTGTATCCACCCCGACGACGAGCGCGAGGTCGACGAGTACGTCAGCGAAACCGTCGTTGAGCAGGGCGACGATTTTGTCCTCCATCCCGGCGACTTCGTCCTCGGAACGACCCACGAGCGCGTCGAGATTCCGGCCGACCTCATCGCACACGTCCAGGGACGGTCCTCGATGGGTCGGCTCGCGGTCGTCGTCCACGCCACCGCTGGCGTCGTCGATCCGGGATACCGCGGACAGATCACCCTCGAACTCTCGAACCTCGGCGCAGCCCCCGTCGCGCTCACGCCCGGTATGCGGATCTCCCAACTGATCTTCACCGAACTCACCGAACCGGCCGAACGCCCCTACGGCGCAGAGCGTGGGTCGAAGTATCAGGATCAGTCAGGCCCGCAGGCGTCCCGGATCGGCGGTGACGAGGAGTTCGACGGTGAACAGCGCTCCGGCGAGAGGTTCAAGGACTGATGAGGTTCGTCGAGGAAGTCATCGTCGAGTCGTTTCTGCCGACCTACCGCTCGATGCTCGCCGAGGCGCTTCGTGAGCGAGGACTGACCCAGAGCGAGGTCGCCGAGGCGCTCGGCATCAGCCAGAGTGCCGTCTCGAAGTACGTCCACGGGCAGGTCGCGACGGACGATCGGATCGCCGGCGACGACCGTGTCGGTGAGCTGGTCGAACGGACAGCGGAAGGGCTAGCCGAGGGCGAGACGAGCCGGGTGGGCGCACTCGTCGAAGCCGAGGTGCTGATCCGCGAACTGGAGGGCGACCTGCTCGCGACGCTACACGAGGAAGCGATGCCCGAACTCCGCGAGCACGACGTGGCGTGGATTCACGATCCCGACAGCCGACTGCGCGAAACCGAGCGGGTGCTAGCGTCGGTCCGCCGCGGACTCCGAGTCGTCGAGCGGACCGGCGGGTTCGCGGGATTGATCCCGAACGTGGGATCGAATCTCGTCGAGTGCATCCCCGATCCCACGGGCGTCGACGACGTGGCGGGCGTCCCCGGCCGGATCTTCGACGTGAAAGGGCGGGCGACGATCCCCGCAGAGCCCGAATTCGGTGTCAGCGAACACGTCGCTCGGGTGCTGCTGGCGGCTCGGGACGCGGGGTGTGGCGATCTCCGGGCCGCCCTCAACCTCCGGTACGATCGGGAGTTGATCGACGCGCTCGAAGCGGTGGACCACCGGACGATCGAGTTCGACGCGGAAGCGGCCCTCGAACCGGCGATCGCCGACGCCCTCGCGGTGGAGCCGGACGCGACCGTCCTCTATCAGACCGGCGCACACGGCATCGAACCGATCGTCTATCTGCTTGGGTCGGACGCCCCGACGGTGGCCGGCGTGGTGCGGGAGATCGAGTAGGCCCGGCAACACGATCGACAACTCCGAAGAAGGACAGACCGCGTGATAAGAGTGGATCGTGACCTATCCGTCTAGGAGGATTTAAACCGCCTCCTGAGAAACGGGTGGATGAATGGACGGCGTCCTGTGGTATCTCCTCGCGAGTTCCCGTGGTGGTGAGACGAGGGCTCGGATCCTGCGAGTGCTCGAGGAGCGTCCGCGAAACGCCAACCAGATCGCGAGCGAACTCGACCTCGACTACACGACGATTCGGCACCATCTGGACGTTCTGACCGACGATAACGTCCTCAAACGGGCCGGGGATGGCTACGGAGATATCTATCTGTTCACCGAACAGGTTGAGCACCACTGGGACACAGTCGAGGAGATTTTGAACACCGTCGATCCGGAGGAGCCATGAATGTGGACGAAATTTGGAGAGAACATATAGGGAACGACTCCCAACCGGAGGTACCATGAGCGTCCTGCTTGAGATCGCGAGGGCTGCTGCGGCAGCAAATATTCTGCTATTGCTCTCGCTGGTGTATGTGTGGGGCGGTAACTACCGTCGCCATGGGGCGAGCCACACGCTCGGGTTGCTGGTCTTTAGCGGGTTTCTCCTCGTTCAGAACGCCCTCTGGCTGTATTTGTACCTGCTCAACCCACAGTTCATTCGCTGGTTCGGACGCGGGGATCTCGACTTTCAGCTGAGTATTACCTTTCTGTGTGGATTGCAGACGCTTGCGCTCGTCTTTCTCGTCCGTGTTACCTGGCGATAGTCGCCGTCGTATCCACAGCCCCTCCAATCACGTCAACATCGTTCATGGTCGGCGACCTCGGACGGACGTTGGACGAATTTTGGACTGAGTTCGGAAAACCATCAAGTGACATGTCGGACTTTCTCTGAACATGTATTCAAACGGACGGAATCCGTCGGGAGAGAGGAGTCAGTCGACAATTCACGGTAGGTGGTCGAAGTGAAAGAGATGAAGCAGTTCGGACATGGAGGATTAAATCCGGAGGTCGACGCCGACGAACTGTTAGAATCGATCGGACTGAGCGAAGACGAGATTCGGTGGCGGAAAGATCACGTTGACTTCGGTGAGGAGGACGCAGAACGACTCGCTGCGCTCGAATCGACGTTCCGAAACCACCGAGACGACATCGCCGATCGGTTCTATGAGAAGCTCACACAGTCGGATCGGACGCTGGAGGTGTTCGGTCGATCCCCAAAGGGGATCGAACAACTGAAACAGACCCAGCGAGCGTACATCGTGACGCTTGGTGCCGGCGAGTACGACGAGGAGTACTTCCAAAATCGCGCCCGGATCGGCAAGCTTCACGACCTACTGGAGATGCCGCTGAACTACTACATCGGCCAGTACGGGGTCTACTATGCGCTCTTGCTCGAAGTGCTCGATGAGCGGATGCAGGAGAACGTTATCGACGCGATCCGTAAGTGGACCGCAGAGGAGGTTCAGGGTGACGAGCGAGGGATGGGAAAACGGCTGCTAGGAGCGCTCGGTGGCACCGCGAACGAAGCCGATGCGGACGACGTCTCGACTTCTCTCGAAGAGACAGTCAGAGACGAGATTCACGACGGAATGTGCGATCTCCTTGCCGTGTTGCGGATTCTCAACTTGGACATGCAGGTGGCGGTGGACACGTACGTCGATTCGTACAGTGGGCAACTTGAGGCTTCGATCGATCGACGAGAACAGCTCGCTCAAGACGTTCAACAGGACGTGTGGAGCCCGCTGCGGGACCTCAATACCGCGGCAGGTGAGATCGCCGACAGCGCCGAGCGGATCAACGTCCAAGCGGACGACAGTGCCGTAGAAATTGCAGAGATCGCCGACGAGGTGGCCACCCTCGGAGCCGCGACCGAGGAGATTGCCTCTACTGCGGGCAGCGCGCAGCGGAAGGCCCACCGTGTCCAGACGACCGCTCGACGCGGGCGGACCGACGCCGATCGAGCGATCACGGAGGTCACCGAGGTGGCACACGAGGTTGCCGAGGAGATCGAAGAGCTCGACCGGTCGATCGGCGACGTCGATGATACGCTTGATCTCGTCGACGAGATCACCGGTCGGACCAGACAGATCGGTCGCGAAGCGACCCTACAGTCGACGCAGACGACCAGGGATCCGGAGAAACTGCGGGAGTTCGCCGACGAGGTGAAGACGTTTGCCACCGAGACCGAACGACAGCTCGATGCCATTCGAGAACGCGTCGAATCGATTCACGAACCGATCGAAGCGCCGGCCGAACGTGCGGCGGCCTCAATCGACGAGATGGAGAGCGGAGCCGAACGGATCAAGTCGTGTGTCGACACCCTCGCCGAAATCGTCGAGACGGTCGACGAGGCGACAGGTAGTATCGATGAGATCGCGACTGCGACCGACACGCAAGCCGAGAGCGCCGAACGGGTCGCTGCAGCCGCTGATGAAGCAGCTGGCGAGATCGAAGAGATCTCCGGAGAGATCGGAAGCGTCGCGGCCGCTACCGAGGAGCAGAAAGCCCAGCTCGTACAGATCGTCCAGACGATCAAACAGTTGACCGACGGTCAGACGGACGATCGAAAGCGAACTGCCGTCTAAGACGAAACCGAGCAGTCAACAATCGAACTCGGGGGACGCGCTCTGGGACCGCAGGACCACGAGTCTAGTCGTGGGAGAAAGTCACTCGACGAACGTGAACCAGTCGGCGTACTCGTCGGGGGCCTCCTCGACGATCTCGAAGAAGCGCGACTGGATCTCCTCGGTGATCGTCCCTCGTGAACCGGAACCAATCTCGACGTTGTCGACCTGTCTGATCGGAGTTACCTCGGCGGCAGTGCCGGAGAAGAACAGTTCGTCGGCGGTGTGGAGTTCGCCCCGACTGATCGTCGCCTGATCGTGGACGGTGTAGCCGAGGTCACGGGCGATCCGAACCACGCTCTGGCGGGTGATTCCGTCTAGGATGCTCTGAGAGAGTGCCGGGGTGGATATCTCGCCGTCGCGGACGAGAAACAGGTTCTCGCCCGGTCCCTCGGCGACGTAGCCCTCCTTGTCGAGGACGATCGCCTCGGCGTAGCCGTGTCGACGGGCCTCCTCGCCGGCGAGCATGGAGTTGACGTACAGCCCGGTGGTCTTGGCGTTGGTCGGTACCTGACTGGAGGCGTGTTTTCGCCAGGAGGCAACCTTCACCTTCACGCCACGCTCGATGGCCTCCTCACCGAGGTAGGTCCCCCACGGCCACGCCGCGATCGCGATCTGGGTCGGACAGTTGCCGGGGCTGACGCCGAGGGAGTCGTAGCCGTAGAAGGCGATCGGACGGATGTAACACGACGAGAGTCCCTCGCGGCGGAGGAGTTCGAGCGTCGCGTCGGTGAGTTCCTCGGGGGTGTAGCCGATCTCCATCTCGTAGGGTTTCGCCGAGTCGTAGAGACGCTGGAGGTGTTCGTCCCATCGAAAGATCGCCGGCCCGTCGACGGTGTCGTAGCAGCGGACGCCCTCGAAGATACCGGTGCCGTAGTGGAGCCCGTGTGAGAGCACGTGGATCTGGGCGTCGTCCCAGTCGACGAACTCGCCATCCATCCAGATCGTGCTCACGTCCATCTCGTCGAAACTCATAGGCGAGCAATCACGGCCCACCAATATGAGTGTTGGCAGTTCGACGGATCGGCCGAAGAGAGCGGATCGACTGAGGGCGACCGTATCAGGTGGTGCCCGGTCGAAATCGTTCGTATCGAAACGGTCGAAACC